>JAQVNR010000087.1 GCA_028703035.1 Bacilli bacterium
TAGTAAGCAAAAAATTTAAATATTCCTGGCTACTTGGTTTAGGTATTTTAATTTTAGTTATTACGACTTCTAATTATTTACAGGCCAATACTTTTGTTTTAAAACCAATTGCCTATTATTATCTAGAACCTCACACTCCTCAACCAGATTTCAAAAGTGCCTATCAAACTATTAAAGATTATGGTTGGACAGATGACAAGATAATTCTTTCGGCTTTTACACAACTTGATAAAGTATATTTAGGAAGAAGTGATTATTGGCTAGCAATTGGCTTAGATGGACGCAAATTAGACAAAAACAAGTTGGCCGAGAGAGAATATTATAATAATGCTATTACTATTAAAACGGCGGAGCAGTTAAAAGAGTTAACAGAAACAAAAACTGGCTATATTATAGTTGACAATATGACTGGAATTAGGTTAGATAGAGAGATTAATGATTTAATTAATCAGCAAAAGTTAATTTTTTATAATAAAACTGGGCAACAAGATCCTATTTGGGTATTTGCTTTTTAATAGCTATGATTAAAATTATAAAACAATATGGCATATCTACCTTCTTATTATTGGTAGCTATTTTTTGTATATTTAATATTAGTTTTAATCTCACTGAGACTTTCACTGTCGTTACGAATTCCCTCGCCTTATTTTTAGCAATAGTTTATTTTGTTAACTTTGAGAAGGAAAAGATTGATAAAGTAATTCACAAATTAATTAAATCTTCTTTAAATACTTCTAAATTTCAAAATAAGAAAAAGGGGTTAATTTCCCTTTTATTTATTAAAATAAAACAGCATCTATTAATTATAATTATATTTCTATTTAAAAAAAGATGGGAAATTACTTCTTATCTTTTTATTTTTCTTTTGTCGACAATAACACTGGGACAACTCAGCTTTTTGGAAAAATTTATTAACCTTTCTTGGATAAATAAATATCAAGTTATTTTAACAGTGCTAGCGATTTTAAGTGGTGGTTTAACCTTTTGGCATAATCGGGAAAGAATTGAAAAAGAAAGCGAAGAGGAATTAAACAAAGAGGAATTATCCGAGAAAAAAAGAAAAGAGGAATTTCCTCAAAAATATTCTAAAATCAACAAAATTCCAGTTTTAAAGAATATTATTGGGTGGATGTATAAGGAGGGGTGGGGGTATAGTATTTCAGTTATATTTTTATTTATTATTGGCTTTATTATTAGAATATATAGATTAGGAAGGCTTAGTTTATGGTGGGATGAATTGATAACAGGCACTTATATTACTAGAATTTTAGAAGTTGGAGTCCCTTTATTTCCATCCGAATTGGGATATTATTGGAGAGGGGTGGCTTATCATTACCTTGTGTCAGTATTTACTTATTTGTTTGGGAATACTGAATTTTGGCTTAGGTTTCCTAGCGTATTATTTGGAATGGGAATAGCTTTAATGGCATTTGTTATTGCTAAAAAAATAAATAAAAAGGTTGCATTTTTAGTTTTAATATTTTTAATATTTTCTAGTTACAATATTGAGTATTCAAGATTTGCTAGATTTTACATCATGAACTCCTTTCTTTTTATGTTAAGTATTTGGATTTTTTGGAAGGGTTATTTTGAAAATAAATTAAAGCATAAGCTGGCTTCTATTTTTATATTTTTTTTAATGCTACATACAGTTCAATTTGGAGTAATCTATGTTTCTCTTATAGCGACTTGGTTTTTATTCTTCGGTTTTAATCTAATTAAAAATAGTAAGAAATTTTATCAAATAATAAAGAAAAATGTATTAAATATTTGTTTAATGTTTGCAACTATACTTGTATATAAATTAGGAAATATTTTTGAAAAATTTATTAAGATAGAAGTCGACTATAACAGAGCAATGGATGTAGTGGACGTAACTCAACCTAGAAATTGGGATTTTTTTCAATATCCTAACTGGTATTTAATAAATTTTTTAAATAATAGTTACTTTCCATTTATACTAATTTATTTCTCTATAATAATTTCAATTTATTTTTTTATTACCAATAAAAATAATAACCAAAAATTTATTTCTTTTATTAATATTTTATTGCTCATCTCTGTGCTTATTTATGAAATCGGAAGCAGAGGTGTTGATGGGCCAAGAATTTTTCTTTACTCTGAGGCATTAATAATAATATCGTTTGTCACCTCTATTTATTATCTAATCACTTTATTTTTGAAAAACAAAAAATTACAACCTGCACTATGCTTAATAATAATTTTAGTTATTTTTATTAATATAAAACCCCACTTTTATGAAAGGCTTAGTAGAAATTATGGAGACAAGGTAAATAATGACCCCTTTAGAAGTACTCATGTTGCTAAATTTAGAGCTGACCACAAAACAACATCTGAATTTATCGCTAATAATACAATGAAAGGTGATATAATAATTACAGTTATGCATTCTAACTATTATTATCTTAAAAGAAATCCTGATTATATTTTAAATCAAAATATCAGATGGAACACCCTTGCATTAGTAAATTATAATAATGATTATATAGATAGAGAAACGGGATCTATTCTAATAAACAAGTCTTCTGATATAAATAAAATAATAGCGGAAAATATTGATAAAAATGTTTATCTATTAATTAATGGGGCAAGTATAAACATACTTGACACAACTCATACTAGAGGTGATTTCTTAAAATTTATAGAAAACAATTCAAAACATGAAGTATTTAAATCCCAAGACGGTTTTAGCAGGGTATTATTATTCAGCGCATTAGACAAGTAATCAACTTTTTATTTTATTATCAAAAAAATAAAATAATCCCCCCAGAGAACTAGTCACTATTAGGGACACTCTTCCAACTAATGCAACAACTAAAGATATTTCCACGGGAACACCGACGAGGCTGAATAAAAAAACGCTTAATCCTTCAGTTACACCTATTGAATTGAGAGATATTGGAAGTATTCCTATAATTTGCGTTATAGAGCTAACTAGTAATATATAAAAAAAATCTACTTGGATGTTGAATGTTAAAAATAAGATATATCTTGCAGCGGCAATAATCAAACAAAAAACGATTGAATTTAGAAATCCATATACTAACGTTTTTTTATTCTTTATATTTGAAATAGAAAGAATTAAGTTATGAAATTTATTTAATATAGCAAACTCTTTTTTTATCAGTCTGTTTTTTAATCTGATTAATAAATTATATTTAAAAATTAAAATAATTATTAAAGTAAAACCTATTAAAATAAGCGCCTGAATTAATAAAAAACTCTTATTTAATAAAAATTTGTAATAAAAAGGGGTTAGTAAAAAATTAATTAAGAATAAAGACAAAAAACCAAATCCTCTTTCTAAAATAATGGATGAAATAATTTCTTTCTTCTTGCCTGGAATTTTTTTATTTAAACTAATAATTCTATAAAAATCACCTCCTACGGTAGTTGGCAAAAAGTTATTAAAAAAAGAGCTCATTAAATAGACAGAGTAAAGTTTTAATTTAGAAATAACAATCCCATAATTTTTTAAAAAAACACTCCATTTTAATATACTAATATAAATACCAACATATGCCATGAAAGCAGAAATTAAAATATAAAAAATATTAGCACTATTAATAGCATCTAAAAAAATAGCCCATTGAATTAACGAGAATAGGTAGACCAATAAGCATACTGCTGTTACTGTTTTAGTTAAAATAATAATTATTTTTTTCATTTCTTTATTACAATTAATTTAGTATCATTTGTTAATTCACTATATTCTTCATATATTTTTAATCCCCCCTTTGGTTTATACATCAAATAATCTTCTTCCTCGAAAATCTCACATTTTTCTTTTTTAATAAGTTCCTTAACTTTTTCCCATTCTATGTGATCATCCGTCCAAACATGAATATCACCTTCTCTTTGATATTTTTTATTTATAAAAAATTTAATAAAAACAGTTTTAAGGAAATCAAAATTAAATAATTCTTTAGAGA
>JAQVNR010000029.1 GCA_028703035.1 Bacilli bacterium
ACTTATTGCAGTTGAAGGTGAGGTAGAGTCGCACCTTATATAGGTGCGTGGATTGAAATGTATTAAAGAAATAGTAATAGGTTTAGCAATATCAGGTCGCACCTTATATAGGTGCGTGGATTGAAATTATCAACAAATAAAAGAAGACGAAGAAAAGAAAGTCGCACCTTATATAGGTGCGTGGATTGAAATTGAAATTATATCTGCTAAATTATTTTTAAAGGGAGGTCGCACCTTATATAGGTGCGTGGATTGAAATGTCAATTACCTCTAATAACAATTCTTTATCTCCAGTCGCACCTTATATAGGTGCGTGGATTGAAATAACAATGTAAACCAGATTATCTACAATCGGTTTATGTCGCACCTTATATAGGTGCGTGGATTGAAATTATAAAGATTATCCTGATACAGAAGTACCCGATAGTCGCACCTTATATAGGTGCGTGGATTGAAATATCACTACACAGAGGGATAACTAAGCCATATTTAAGTCGCACCTTATATAGGTGCGTGGATTGAAATAATACAGGAGCCGGAAACGAAGAGGTTGTCGGGGGTCGCACCTTATATAGGTGCGTGGATTGAAATTATTTTGCAACCATCACAAATCATTTTTTCTTGCACGTCGCACCTTATATAGGTGCGTGGATTGAAATTATTTTGCAACCATCACAAATCATTTTTTCTTGCACGTCGCACCTTATATAGGTGCGTGGATTGAAATGTAAGTGATACTGCCAAAGTCTTTTAAGTCTTGTTTATCTTTATCAGAGAAAACAGTTCTTGTAAAAAAAATACTTTAATTAATTCTACGATAATGTTATACTTAAGTTAGAAAAAGAGGCACTATTTATGTTAAAAATTAGTGAAGTTATTATTGCTTTGGAAATGACTAATATGGAACAGTCTACATATTACAACAAGAAAACAAAAGAGGTATTATATCAGTCGGATATTAATCCGGAATTATCGACTTATACTGAAGATGATGATTATAATGATGAGGTGATTTTAATGTTTAATTTCTTTGTTAAAAATGATTATAAAATTATGGAAAATTTTGTGGATTCATTAGATAATAATAATATAAAAGAGGAATTAATTAGAAAAATCCAAGGCAAAGGATGTTTTGCTAGGTTTAATTAAACAATTAATTATTATAATATAGATAATGATTGGTATGAATTCCGAGATAAAGTATATAAAAAAATTGCGATTGATTGGTGCAATGAAAATAATATAAAATTTGAAAATGACTTAAAGTTTTAAGAAAGTGTGGTAATATGATAATACCTGTTGGAGTTAGTAAAAGACATATTCATTTAACTAAAGAAACTTTTAAAGAGTTATTTGGTTTAGATGAAATGGAAGTAAGGAATTATTTAAAACAACCAGGAGAGTATGCTAGTCCCTTAACTATCGATGTAAAATGGGATAATAAAAAACTGGAAAGAGTTAGAGTAGTTGGACCTTTTAGAAAATATAATCAATTAGAAATATCTAGAAGTGAAGCTAATTACTTAGGAATAAGACCTCCTGTTAAAAAAAGTGGTGATTTAGAAGGAACCCATCCTATTATTTTATGTTTTTCTGACAAAGAGGTATATTTAGATCAAGGTACAGCTATTGCTCGCAGACATATTCACATTGATAGTAATGATGCTTTAAAATATGATTTATCTGATGATGAAAGAGTTTTAATTTATAAAGATGGTAAAGAAATATGCGATGCTTATATTGGAGTATTAGATCCATCATTTTTAGAACTACATATAGATACTGATGAGGCTTTATTATATAATTTAAATCAAGATGATGAAATAGAAGTTAAAAAAATAGTTATGCCAACATAGTTGGCATATTTAGTGTAGGAGTAAAACATGTGGAAGATAGGTAATGTAAAAATTTCTAATAAAATCGTATTAGCGCCAATGGCTGGAATTAGTAATACTGCCTACCGAAGAATAATTAAAAAGATGGGAGCCGGTTTAATTTTTGCGGAAATGGTTAGTGATAAAGCAATTGTTTTTGGCAATGATAAAACTTTAAATTTACTTAAAATGTCTCCTGAAGAAAGACCAATTGCTCAGCAAATATTTGGGACCGATATTGAATCTTTTGTAACAGCAGCTAAAATAATAGTTAAAATAATGAATCCGGATATTATTGATATAAACATGGGATGTCCAGTACCTAAGATTGCAATAAAGAGTCAAGCAGGTAGCGCCCTTCTAAAAAATCCTGATAAAATAAAGAAAATAGTTAAAGCAGTAGTAAATGCTGTTTCGGTGCCAGTAACAGTTAAAATCAGAAGTGGCTGGGATGAGGCATGTATTAATGCGAATATTGTTGCTAAAAAGATTGAAGAAGCCGGAGCAAAAGCGATAACTATTCATGCTAGAACTAGGAGTCAGGGATATGGTGGCAAAGCTAATTGGCAGATTATTAAAGATGTAAAAAACTCAGTATCTATTCCAGTAATCGGAAATGGAGACGTTAAAAGTTGCTATGATGCTAAGAAAATGCTTGATGAAACAGGTTGTGATGCAGTAATGATTGGCAGAGGAGTCTTAGGCAATCCATGGCTAATTAAAGAATGCGTTGAGTATTTAGAAACAGGTAAAGAACCAGAAGAAATAAAGCCTGTTGATAAAATAAAAATGCTTAAAAAACATTATAAATTACTACTTGAGAGCCAAAGTGAAAAACAAGCTATCTTAGAAATGAGAATTCATGCTCTTTGGTATATTAAAGGTCTTCCTAATAGTGCGACAATAAAAAACAAAATTTGCTCTATTAAAAATAGCGATGAACTTTTTGAGGTATTAGACAGTTATATAAGTTCGCTTTCTTAAAAAAGAGCTGAAAAAAATTTGCTTAATCTAAAAAAATATAATATAATAAAGTTAGAATCGAGGTATTAAAAATGGATAAAAAAGTAGTTAGAAAAAATACTAAAAAAACAGTGCCTAAAAAGTCTAAAAAAATTCAAACTAAGAAAGATATAACACCTCCGCCTAAGAAAAAAATTGCTACAACGAAAAAAGTAACTCCTGTAAAAAAAGTAATAGAAAAAGCCAGTGTCTCAGAAAATCAAAAAGATAAAGCTGGTGGTGTAGTTATTTTAATTTTAATTGTGCTTTTATTATTAAGTATAATTGGCACTCATTTTATTAATTTGTATTATGTTAAACCAGTAAGTGAAGCTGATTATAAATATAACAGTATTTTGGTTTCTTATGAAGAATTAGTTAGATCGCCGAAAGAATATAAAAATAAGGATATTAAAGTAATTGGCGAGGTAATTAAAGTTGAAGGAGTCGACTCTTCATATGGAAACGATATGACAATTACGATTGATGGGAATTTATTTAGTGGTGATTATGAGCAATTAATTACTTTTAAATATATTGATTTAGATTATGAAATTGGATTTATTGAAGGAGATATAATAACAGTTTATGGTAATTATAAATCAATAAATGGAAATGTTCCTTTTATTGAAGCTAAGTATGTTGTCTTTGGTTCATAAAATATAATAACAAATCACAGAAATTACTGTGATTTTTATTTTGGAAAAAATCATTTGCGAATCGTACGGTTGTTTGCTATAATAATATTGTTTGAATAAAGAAACAAATTAGAAGAACAATATAATTAGAGATTGTTTAAATTTTTAATATTTGTTAGAATATGAGAGCCGGAGGTAAATGAGTTTGGATAAGATAATAATAAAAGGTGCTAGAGAAAATAATTTAAAGAATATAGATATTGAAATTCCTAAAAATAAATTAGTTGTAATGACAGGAGTATCAGGATCTGGTAAAAGTAGTTTAGCTTTTGATACGATTTATGCTGAGGGTCAAAGAAGATATGTAGAGAGTCTAAGTGCGTATGCTAGACAGTTTTTAGGTGGAACTGATAAAGCTAATGTTGATTCAATTGAAGGGCTTAGCCCAAGTATTGCAATTGATCAAAAGACAACAAATAAAAATCCACGTAGTACTGTTGGGACAGTAACTGAAGTTTATGATTACTTAAGACTATTATTTGCGAGAATCGGAGTTCCATATTGTCCAACTCATAAAAAACCTATTAAAAGTCAAAGTATAGAAGAAATGACTAACAAAGTAATTGCTTTAGGAAATGATGCTAGAGTAGAAATATATGCCCCAGTAGTGTATGGAGCAAAAGGCACCCACCAAGATTTATTTACTAATCTTCGTAAAACAGGTTTTACTAGAGTAAAAATAAATGATGAATTACATGAACTTAGTGAAGATATAATTCTTGATAAAAATAAAAAAAGTAATATTTTAGTATTAGTTGATCGAATAGTTGTCGAAGATGATGAAAGAAGCAGAATATTTGAAGCTCTTGAAACCAGTGCAGAACTTGCAAACGGGAAAGTTGTAGTTAATCATATAGATCATGAAGAAATAATTATGAGTGAGCATTATGCTTGCCCAGAATGTGATTTTTCACTACCGGAACTTGAACCAAGATTATTTTCATTTAATGCTCCGTATGGAGCTTGCCCAGAGTGCAAAGGAATTGGTATTAAACAAAATATTTCTCTTCATATTTTAATCCCGAATAAAGATAAAAGTATATTAGGTGGCGCGATCAAGGGCTTTAGTTTAGATGGTAATATTTACATGACCAATGTTCTAACAGTTGCTAATCACTATAATATAGATTTAAATAAGCCAGTAAAAAACTTAAAAAAAAGCGAACTTGATATAATTTTATATGGAACTGATGAAGAGTTAGAATATGAATATACTAGTAAAAATGGTAATAAAAGATATACTAAAGATACTTATGAAGGAATAGTAAATAATTTAGAAAGAAGATATTTAGAAACTAAAAGTGGTTGGATTAGAGAGTGGATTAGTACGTTGATGGTCGATGAGACATGTCCTGTTTGTAATGGTGCAAGACTTGCTAAAAATGTTTTAAGTGTTAAAATAGGTAAAAAAAATATATACGAAGTAAGTAGTCTTTCAATAAAAGAATTACTTGTGTTTTTTAAAAATTTAAAACTAACTAAAGAGAAGCAAAGTATTAGTGAACTTATTTTACAAGAAATAAATAGTAGGCTTACTTTTTTAGATAATGTTGGTCTTAATTATTTAACCCTCGCCAGGACCGCAACAACACTATCTGGTGGCGAAAGCCAAAGAATTAGACTGGCAACTCAAATAGGTAGTAGCTTAAGTGGGGTGTTATATGTTTTAGATGAACCAAGCATTGGCCTTCACCAAAAAGATAACGAAAGATTAATTCAGTCACTTAAAAACATGCGTGATTTAGGCAACACTTTAATTGTTGTTGAACATGATGAAGATACTATGTTAGAATCTGATTATTTAATTGATATTGGGCCAGGCCCAGGCGATGCCGGGGGAGAAGTTGTTGCGACTGGTACGCCTGATGAAGTTATGAAAAATAAAAATAGCTTAACTGGAAAATATTTAACTGGTGAACTTTCAATTATGGTTCCTGAAAAAAGACGGAAGGGAAATGGAAACTATATTGAAATAAAAGGCGCAACTGAAAACAATTTAAAGAATATTAATGTTAAATTTCCCCTGGGGACTTTCACAGTCGTAACTGGAGTATCAGGCTCTGGTAAAAGCTCTTTAATTACGGATACTTTATATAAAGCATTAGGAAATGTTGTTTATGGTAGAACAGAAAGAGTTGGAAAATATAAAACAATTAAAGGTTTAGAACAAATTGATAAAGTAATTGAAATTAGCCAAGACCCAATTGGCCGAACTCCAAGAAGTAATCCGGCAACTTATGTTGGCGTCTTTGATGATATACGTGATGTTTTTACGGAAACTAAAGAAGCTAAAATGCGAGGCTACAAAAAAGGTAGGTTCTCATTTAATGTCAAAGGTGGACGATGTGAGGCATGCTGGGGTGATGGTGTCAAAAAAATAGAAATGCATTTTCTTCCTGATGTGTATGTTGCCTGTGATGTATGTCATGGAAAAAGATATAACAGCGAAACTTTAGAAGTTAAATTTAAAGGTAAAAACGTTGCTGATATTCTTAGCATGCGGGTTAGCGAGGCAATAGAATTTTTTGAAAATGTTCCAAAAGTAAGAAATAAATTGCAAATGATGATCGATGTTGGACTCTCCTATATAAAACTTGGGCAACCGGCCCCTACTTTATCAGGAGGTGAGGCTGGAAGAATTAAACTAGCCAAAGAACTTCAAAAAAAACCAACTGGTAGAAGCATCTTTATATTAGACGAACCTACTACTGGTCTTCATACTGATGATATTAAAAAGTTGTTAATTATATTAGAACGAATTGTTGATAATGGTGATACTGTCATTGTCATTGAACATAACCTAGACGTTATTAAAACAGCTGATTATATTATCGACTTAGGACCAGATGGTGGTGATAATGGTGGTGAAGTTATTGGAGTAGGAACACCAGAAGAAATTGTTAAAATTAAAAACTCATATACCGGTCATTTTTTAAAGAAAAAATTATAAAAAAAATCCAGCTAAAAAAACAGTATTTAGATTATAGAATTTGCATCCGTAATTTGATAAAATAGTATAGGTGGGTTTATGAGAATAAGTTTGGATAACCCCCACAGAAACGTGCCATAATAAAGATAATTAACTATAGCTCATTTTTTTCAGTATGAAAATTAAAAAATTATAATTGCTAAAAGTCATAATTAATTATATACTGGTAGAAGGTGATTAAATGATAATTTATAGTGAAAAGAAAAAACCAAGCATGATGATATTAGAACTGTGCTTAACACTACTAGTAAATGCTACTGCTCTTATCCTTGCAACGAATATTTTCAAAGGTTTTTATATTAGTAATTTTTGGTATGGAATACTTGCTGCTGCAGTAATAATGATTTTAAATAAAACCGTTAAACCATTTATTAAACTTTTAGCACTACCAATAACTATTTATACTCTAGGTCTTTTTTATCCATTTGTTAATGTATTTATTTTAAAAATAGCTAGCTTTCTTATTGGTGATAATTTTGTTGTTGAGGGCTGGATTGCGCCATTTTTTGTTTCAATATTTATATCGCTTCTCACAATTATGTTAGATGCTCTAATTACTAAACAAATTGTTGGTGACAGACAATGAATCCAATAATTTTTTCTATAGGCGGTTTTGATTTAAGATGGTATAGTGTAACAATGCTTATAGCGGTAATTGTTGGAGTTAGTCTTATTCAAAAAGAAGCAAGAAAATTTAATATCGAAAATGATTTTGTTTTTAATATGATTTTTTGGACGATAATATTTGGTCTAATAGGTGCTAGACTTTATTTTGTTATATTTAACTGGGAATATTTTAATGCAAATTTAAGCGAAATATTTAAAACTTGGGAAGGCGGTCTTGCTATTCATGGTAGCATCATTGCCGGATTAATTACTATTTATGTTTATTGTAAAAAATATAAAGCAAGATTTTCTCGTTATTTAGATTTTATAGCTGTACCATTTCTCCTTGCCCAAGCAATAGGTAGGTGGGGCAATTTTTTTAATAGTGAAGCACATGGGGTTGCCACAACAGCGGCTCATTTAAAAAGTTTATTTATTCCTAATTTTATAATTGAAGGAATGAAAATAGATGGTGTTTATTATACACCAACATTTTTATTTGAATCTTTGGCTTGCTTACTTTTGTTTTTATTATTTTTAGTTGTTAGAAGAGGAAAATATACTAAAGTTGGCACAATGTCCGGATTATATTTAATTGGTTATGGAGGCATTCGTTTCTTTATTGAAATGAGTAGGACTGATGCTCTTTTACTAGGCGGATTTAAAATTGCTCAAATAGTTTCAATTATTATGATAGTAATTGGGATTGTTATAATTACAATAAATTCAAGAAAAAGCAAGTTTGAAGATTTATATAATGATAAAAATAATGTTGATCAGGTGATGTTCTAATGTATGATTTAATTATTATTGGCTTAGGACCAGCTGGTATTAATGCTGGTATATATGCCAAAAGAAGCAAATTAAATGTCTTATTAATTGAAAAAGAAACTCCTGGGGGAAAATTAAATAGCATAAATAAAATTGATAATTACTTAGGGGCAATTGATTTAACCGGGCCAGAGCTAGCAACTACTTTTTATAAACAAATTAGAGCCTTGAAGCCGGAAATAAAACTTGAAGAAGTCATAGATATAAAAGAAAAAGATGATTTTAAAGAAGTTATTACTAATAAAGCAACATATTGCTCTAAAACTGTAATCATCTCATCAGGTAGTGGGCAAAAAAAACTTCAAGGATTTGAAAGTATCCAAAATATCAGCTACTGTGCATTGTGTGATGCAAACCTTTATGAAAATAAAGATGTAGTATTAATTGGTAATAATTTTAAGGCTATTGAAGAGGCTAAATATTTAAGCAAGATTGTTAATAAATTATATTTTATTTATGAAGGTAAAAAAATAGATTTAAAACTTGATAATGTTGAAATTATTTACGATGAAGTAGTAAAAGATATAAAAATAGAAAATAATTTAATAAAAGAAGTGATTTTGAAAAATAGTAATCTTATAGTTAGTGGAATTTTTGTTAGTTTAGGTAGTGGTCCATCATCATCTTTTGCAGAAAACCTTGGAATAACTGATGAAAAGGGATTTATTACAGTTAATGAAAATCAGGAAACAACTATTCCTGGTATTTATGCTTGTGGCGATATTGTTAAAAAAGCTGTTTATCAAATAATAAATGCAGCAAGTGAGGGTGCTATTGGGGCTATTAATGCTGGCAAATATATCCGGAACAAATCAAGATAAATCTTGATTTTTTGTAATTTTACTTTTAAAAATATATATGATATATTCTAAATCAGGTATTTTTATGAATAAGGAAAGTGCGTTAGCCCCAAATTATCAATAAACCCATGTTTTTTGAACACGGTTTAAAAAAGTATAACATTTTTGATAATGTAATGGATAACCAAACGCAAAATGGCGATGCTTATTTTAGAATTAATGGAAAGAGTAGTAGAGATAAGATGAAAGTATGTGGAAAAAATGTATTTAAAGAATTAGATATAACTAAAATTAAAAAGATATATTTAGCTAAGAATTTTAAAGATACAAACATTTTAAAATTTATTAAAGATAATGATTTAAAATATGTTTTAACTGATAGCTTTTTAATGAATAAAA
Organism: Bacilli bacterium; assembly: GCA_028703035.1. Taxonomy (GTDB): domain Bacteria; phylum Bacillota_I; class Bacilli_A; order RF39; family UBA660; genus DUUS01. The sequence continues at coordinate 9,200 of JAQVNR010000029.1, forward strand.
TGATTCCTAATAATCAAGGAATAATAATTGATATTCATGAGTATAACTATGGGACTTTAGATGATATAAAAGAAGATAATTTAGTTTTAATATTAGACCATTTAGAAGATCCTCATAACTTTGGGGCTATAATCCGTACATGTGAGGCACGAGGTGTAAAAAATATAATTATACCGAAGGACCGCTCAGTAGGTGTTAGCGAAACTGTTATGAAAACAAGTGCTGGAGCTTTAGCAAATGTTAATATTATTATGGTTAGTAATTTGGTTAGAGCAATAAACCATTTAAAAAACAAAAATTATTTTATTTATGTAGCTGAGGCAGGTGGACAAAACTTCGCGCAAGTTGATTATGCAAATAAAATATGTTTAGTAATTGGTAGTGAAGGTTTTGGAGTATCACCTATAGTTAAGAAAAATAGTGATGTAATAATTTCGATACCGATGTCTGGAAAAATTAATAGTTTAAACGCATCAGTTGCCGCAGGAATATTATTGTTTGGGGTGGATAAGTAAGTGGAGTATAACGATATTGAATTAGTGCATTTAGTAAGTGAACAAGATGAAGTTGCAAAAGATGCTTTATATAAAAAATATAATTATATAATTGATATTATTATGGCAAAATATAAAAAAGTTTTTTATGTTTTAAATATGGATGTTAATGAAGTAAGACAAGATGCAATGCTTGCATTCTCTGATGCCTTGGTCAGATATTCAAATGAAAAAGATACATCCCTTGCTACATTTATATCTTTAGTAATTGAAAGAAAAGTTCAAAACTGTATTCGCTCAGCTGATACTATTAAAAATAAAAAGTATAATGAAAGATATAGTTTAGATTATGAGTATGAAGCTTTTAATAAACCGCTCTTAGAAATAATCGGTGATGCAGATGCTGACCCCTTAGTTAAAATATCTTCAAAAGAAACATACAATGAATTAACTAGTAAAATCAAAGGCTTACTATCTCCATTTGAATATGAAGTATATGAACTATTAATAAGTGGATTTACTTATACAGATATAGCTAAAATACTTGAAAAAGAACCCAAACAAATAGATAATACAATTCAAAGATTAAGAACTAAAATCAAAGAACTAATATAAGGAGGTATTAGAAACAATGTCTTTAGAAGAAAAAACAGGTCAATTATTTTTTGCAAAGATCTGATGCTTCAGAAGGAAGAAATATTGATACTACTAAAAATTCTAATCTTTAAAAAACAGATAGAAATAAAATACCAACAATATAACCGAAATGAAGGCAATCTTAAACTATTACAAAACTGATGAAATTATTACCAATAAGAAGTATGCTTATTGATGAAAAAATAAATGAATCAACAAAAAGAATCTTAGGTGTAAAAGTTGACAGAGGTATTATTAAATAATTTTGTTTTCGAAAAAAACTTGTAAAAGTTAAATGCTTATGCTATATTATATGTAAGCACAAGAAAGTGTTTTTATTTTGAACTAAAAGAGGTGGATTTATGGTGAAAAAACCAGTAAAGAAATATGCGGAAAAAACATATTTTCAAGAAATTAAAGAAGAATTAAAGAAAGTAAAATGGGCGATAAAAGAAGCGATGTTTAAATATACAATTGCAACTATTATATTTATAGTAGTATTTGGTTTATATTTCTATGGACTAGACTTTTTATTTTCATGGTTTAAAGGGATTGTTAGCTAATGGAAAAATTATGGTACGTTGTTAATACTTACAGTGGACATGAAAGTAAAGTAAAAGAAAAATTAGAAATGCGTTCTGAATCAATGGGATTTCAAGACTATATTTATCGAGTGATTGTCCCAGAGGAAACTGTAAAAGAAACCTTAAAAGATGGTAGTATTAAAGAAAAACAAAAAAAGATGTTTCCGGGTTATATATTAGTTGAAATGATTATGACTGATGAGGCATGGTACGTTGTTCGTAACACACCGGGAGTCACAGGTTTTATTGGATCAAGTGGTAAAGGGGCAAAACCAACACCGCTACTTCCGCAAGAGATAGACCGGATACTTGCTAATATGGGAATGACACGCATTGATGCTGATGTCGAATTAGCAATTGGATCAAAAGTTACAATTATTGATGGACCATTTAATGGTATGATTGGTTCAGTTAGTAATTTAGATTTAGAAAAAAGTCGTTTAACAGTTTTAATAGATTTATTTGGTCAAGAAACACCTGTTGAAGTAGAGCTTTTCCAAGTTAGTAAAATTTAAGATAGAAACTCTATCTTTTTTTCATTTATCAATAAGAATATGGTATTATGTTGTCGAAAGAAAATACATGTATGGCAAAAATTATTGAAATTAATGAAGACGTCGTATCAATCGGTGAAGATAGTGGCGGAATTAAAGAAGTTAGAATAAGTGATCTTAATTTTATTCCTGTATTAGGAGATGCAGTAGAAATCTATTCGAGCGAAAACAAATTGGTTATTACGAAAAAAGAAACGAAAAAGTTAGAACATGAGAAAGATTTAAATTCTGGGATTAACATTAACTTAAGTAATAATCAAAGTAATAATCAACCAAATGCTCAGCCGGTATATATTATCGACAATAAGAAAGTTGTTAATAAATTGGTTTATTGTTTACTTGCTTTTTTCTTAGGAGGATTAGGAATACATAGATTATATGCCGGTAAAATCACTTCGGGAATATTATTTATTTTATTTTTTTGGACATTTATCCCTGCATTCATCGCGTTGATTGATTTTTCTGATTGCAATTTTTAAAAGTTCAGATGAAAATGGTAATATTATTGTTTAATTCTAAGTATTAACACATTAAAATTACTTGATAATCTAGGATACCTGTGCTAATATCTTAATTGCAGTTATATATTTATTTATAAGCTGCAGTTAAGTGGGAGGGAAGCGGATTAGCCCGTACCACTAAGCGAAAATAATTTGAAAGGAAGTGTTTTTCGTGGCAAAAGAAATCGTAAAAAAATTAAAATTACAAATTCCCGCAGGCAAAGCTACCCCAGCTCCACCAGTTGGAACTGTGCTTGGACCAGCAGGAATTAATTCTCAAGAGTTCTGTACTAAGTTCAACGATGCATCTAAAGAAATGATGGGCGATATTGTTCCAGTTGAAATTACTTTATATAATGATCGTAGTTATGACTTTGTAATTAAAACTCCACCAGCATCATTTTTACTAAAGAAAGCAGCAAAGATTGACAAAGCAAGTAAAAAAGGTGCGAATGAAATTGCAGCAACTATTTCAAAAGATGATTTACGTAAAATTGCTGAAACAAAGATGCCAGATTTAAATGCATATACTGTTGAAGAAGCGATGAATATCATTGAAGGAACTGCTCGTAATATGGGAATTGCTATTAAAGGCGTTAACGACGCTGAACTTGCAGCGCAAGCAGCAGAAGCAGCAGAAGCCGAAAAAGAAATTGCAAAACGTGAAGCAGAAATTGCTGAAATGGAAGCAAGAATTGAAGAAGCAAATGCTGAAACAACTGAAGACGAAACAATTGAAGAAGAAAACAAAGAAATATAATCCGCAAAAATCTACCACGATTGGAGGAAAGACTAATGAAAAAAGGAAAAAAATATGTGGAAGCTTCTAAATTAGTTGATAAGTCTAAGACTTATGAACTAGATGAAGCAATTAAATTAGCAAAACAAACTAGTATAACTAAGTTTGATGCAACTATTGAGGTTGCAATGAATTTAAACATTGATACTAAAAAAGCTGGCGAACAACTAAGAGGTTCGGTAGTCCTACCTAACGGAACTGGAAAAACATCAAAAATATTAGTTATTGCTAAAGGCGAGGCAGCAGAAGCAGCTAAAAAAGCTGGAGCAGACTACGTTGGAGAACTTGAATTGATAGAAAAAATTGAAAAAGAAAATTGGTTTGATTTTGATATAATTATTGCTACTCCAGAAATGATGCCAGCTCTTGGTAAAATTGGTAAAATTTTAGGACCAAAAGGATTAATGCCTAACCCTAAAACTGGAACAGTTACGTCTGCACCAGACAAAGTTGTTGAAGATGTAAAAAAAGGTATGATTGAATACCGGGCTGATTCTTATGGAAACATTCATTCTGCATTAGGCAAAGTATCATTTGCTGATAAAGCAATTAAAGAAAACCTAACATATTTTATTAATACTATTATTAAAAATAAACCAATAAGTGTTAAAGGAAAGTTTATTAAAAACATTTCAATTAGCACAACAATGGGTCCAGGAATTAAAATAAACTTAGATTCTTTTGACAACTAATAAATAATATTATATAATAATCTAGAAAAAAAACTTATTTACCTAAGACAGCGGGGAGTAAAGCTTTAATAATCCCGCCGAGGAAAGTATTATGCTTTTACAAAAAGTTAACTTTCCAAGTGGAAAGTTTTTTTAAAAAATATAAGGAGGAAAAATATGGCGAGTGAAAAAAATCTTAAATTAAAAAAAGATACAGTTAATAAGATTACTAATCAGATTAAAGAATCTGAGGCAGTAGTATTATTTACTTATCAAGGCTTATCAGTTACTGATATGGCTAGTTTAAGAAGAAATTTACGAGAAGTTAATTCAGAAATCAAAGTTTATAAAAACACATTAGTAAAATTTGCACTTGATAGTTTAAAACTTGATTTAGATGAATACTTAACTGGTCCAAATGCAATTCTTTTTGGTAAAAATTTGCTTGATTCAATTAAAGTTTTAGATACTTTTGCAAAAGAACATAAAACGGTTGAAATTAAAGCTGGAGTTATCAAAGGTGATTTAGTATCACTTGAAATAATCAAAGAATATGCATCTATTCCATCAATGGAAGGACTACTTACAATGCTTGCAGGTGGTATGATAGAACACGTAAAAAATCTATCAATAGGCTTAGATTTATATGCTAAGAAGTTAGAGGAAAGGAATTAAAAAAAATGGCAAAATTTACAAAAGATGAGTTCATAAATGGACTAAAAGAAATGACTATTCTTGAAGTTAAAGAATTAGTTGATGCAATGAAAGAAGAATTTGGAGTTGATCCAAGTGCTGTTGCAGTAGCAGCAGCACCAGTAGCAGTTGAAGAAGAAACATCAAGTACTAAAACAGTAGTATTAAAAAATGCAGGAGCTGCTAAAATAGGCGTAATTAAAATTATTAGAGAAATTACTGGACTAGGCTTAGTAGAAGCAAAAGCAGTAGCTGATAATGGCGGAAACATTAAAGAAAATCTTTCAGCTGAAGAAGCAAATGAAATTAAAGTAAAGCTTGAAGAAGCTGGCGCTACAGTAGAATTAGTATAAATTTTAAAACCCATTAGGGTTTTTTCATTGCATAAATTTCTAAATTTATATATAATACATAGGGAGGTAATTATGAGATTAAATAATAATGCATTTTTTCCTTATTGTTTTTATAATAATATTATAATTACACAAAAAATATGAAAAAGAATTTAATAATATCTACTTTTATTATGGTAATACTAGTAGGAAGTTTAACATTCATAGGAATTAATTTAACTAATAAATATGGTGAATACTATGATTTAGAAAAAGAATTCATGAGTGCAGCAAAAGATTATTATGCCCAGTATCAAAAAGAATTACCAAATCATAATGCAATAATTACAGCATCAAAATTAATTGAAAAAAACTTTTTAGATGAATTAGCAGTTAAAGCTGAAGTATGCAGTGGATATGTAGTTGTTAAAAGAAATTATATATCTCATGATTATAAGCCTTATATAAATTGTGAAAATTATCAAACAAAAAAATATAACCCACAAAATGAGGAGTAAAAAAATTTTAAAAAAAACAGATGACAACAAGCTACTATAGTGATAAAACAACTAATGAGTTCTATATGAAGAGCCGGAGGCGGAAAAATCGCACGTATGACTTTTCGTGAGAGGAGATAAAGGATTGTCGAGCTTGTATACTCGACAATAATATATGGAAAAAAATAGAGATATAAATGTAGAAATAGCAGGAGTAAAATTAAATTGTAGAGCTGTTGGAATTATAACTAGAGATAATAAAATTTTATTTCAAAAAAGAAAGCAAGATGAATTTTGGGCTTTACCCGGTGGTAAAATTCAAGTAAGAGAAAAAAGTTGCGATACCATAAAAAGAGAGTTAGAAGAAGAACTAGGTGTAAAAATTAAGGTTGGTAGAATAACAAATATTTCAGAATATTTCTTCAACTTTGGTGAAGAAAAATATCATCAATATATTTTGGCATATAATGTTGAAGTGATTGGGAATGAAGAAATATTGAATCAAGATCAATTTCGGGGAATTGAAGATGACGAAAATTTAATTTTTAAATGGTTTGATATTGCAGAATTGGATAAAGCTCCAATTAAACCAGATTTCATAAAAAAACAATTAAAAAATTCATTAAATGAAACTAGTTTTAGTTTTTATGAAGATTTATAAATGATTTAGTACTAGAGGAACCATGACTAAATCAATTTCTTAATTGAAAATTTAGAAAAAACCGTTGTTTTTATGTAACATTTTCAAAAAATGATTAACAAGGTTACAATTTATGGTTGACAGGCATATAATATGATGATAATATTAAAATGCATTTATTTTTGAGTTCTATCC
>JAQVNR010000030.1 GCA_028703035.1 Bacilli bacterium
ATATATGCAATCATTAGAAGCTGTGCTTCCACATATTCTAAAAATGACATTAATTTATTTGATGCTTTTAAGAATGCTTTAAATAATAATCCTATTATTATTTGATTTGATTACCTAAACTGTAACTTTATTTGACAAAAAGTTATTAAAAATACTTGATTTTCATATACTATGTTGGTATAATTACACTTAGTTTGACAGGCGATTATGTGCAAGGTTGCCGACACACTAGGCTAGGTTGTTAACAACTTTATAGTGTTTTGGGATATTTGTTACGGAGTCATGTTTATACTAGATATAGACGAAAGGAGATATAAAAAATGTCAAAAGTAAGAATCAAACTAAAAGCTTATGATCATAAGGTCTTAGATGTAGCAGCAGTAAAAATAGTTGATACGGTAAAAAGAACCGGCGGAGAGATCTCTGGTCCAGTTCCATTACCAACAGAAATTCAAAAATATACTGTGTTAAGAGCGGTTCACAAATACAAAGATGCTCGTGAACAATTCGAAATGCGTACTCATAAAAGACTTATTGATATTAAGAATCCTAGTAAGGAAACCATGGATGCTTTAACACACCTGGATATACCAAGTGGTGTAGACATCGAAATTCAAACAAAATAGAAAATCTAAAGGAGGAAAAGTAAGATGAAAGGAATCTTAGGGCGTAAAGTCGGCATGACCGAAAAATTTACGAAAGATGGAAAAATTATTCCTGTAACGGTTGTTTCAGTTGAGCCAAATGTGATTATGCAAGTTAAAACTATTAATACTGATGGTTATAATGCTATTCAATTAGGATTTATAGACAAAAAAGAAAATAAAACAACTAAAGCAGAACAAGGGCATGCATCGCGTGCAAATACAAAACCTAAGCGCTTCTTAAAAGAAATTAAAGTATCTAATCCAGAGAATTATGAACTAGGAAGCACTATAAAAGCAGACATATTTGAAGTAGGAGAAAAAGTAGATGTTCAAGGAACTTCAAAAGGCAAGGGATTTGCTGGTGTTATAAAACGTCACAATTTCTCGAGAGGGCCTGAGACACATGGTTCTAGATATCACAGGAGACCAGGTTCTATGGGACCAATGAGACCAATGAGAGTTTTAAAAGGGAAAAAACTTGCTGGTCATATGGGCTTTGAAACAAAAACTGTTCAAAATTTAACAATAGTTGAAATTAATTCAGAACTGGGCTATATATTAGTAAGTGGAAATGTACCAGGAGCAAAAAATTCTTTAGTATTAATTAAAGAGGCTGTTAAAGGCGGAAAAAAAGCAACGTTTGATCTTGTTTCTTATGAAACTGAAGTAGCAGAAGAGATTGTAGCAGCCGAAACAATTACAACAGCAGAAGTAGTTGCAGAACCTGAAGTTCAAGAAAAAGTAAAAGAAGAAACTAGTGCAGATGAGGAAAGTAAGTAGGTGGGAAAATGACAAAAATAGATATTGTAAACCTTAAGGGTGAAAAAATTAAAGATGTAAAATTAGCTGAAAATATTTTTGGAATAGAACCTAACGATATTGCTTTAAAGAAAGCTATTAAATTACAACTAGATTCTGCAAGACAAGGATCCCAAAAAGCAAAAACTCGTTCTGAAGTAGCTGGTGGTGGTAGAAAGCCATTTCGTCAAAAAGGAACTGGCAATGCTCGCCAAGGATCAATTAGAGCGCCTCACTATGTAGGCGGTGGTGTGGTTTTTGCGCCAACACCAAGAAGTTATGCATTTAAAATGAATAAAAAAGAAAAAGTTTTAGCATTAAAAAGTGCACTTGCTTATCTTGCTAAAAACAAATCATTAATAATTGTTGATAGTTTAGAAGTAAAAACACTTAAAACTAAAGATGCACTTAATTTAATGAAAAATCTTAAGTTGGAAGGTAAAGTTTTATTTATAAGTAGTGGTGATGCTAATAACTTATTTATGGCAACACGTAACTTAAGAAATGTTACCGTTAATAAAGCAACTAATCTTAATGTGCTTGATTTAACTCATTCTGATTATGTAGTAATTGATGAGGCAACACTTAAACAAATTGAGGAGGCTTATAATTAATGAAATTAGATATTATTTATGCACCAGTATCAACTGAAAAATCATCAGAGCTTGATAAACGCGGAGTATATGTATTTAAAGTAGATAAAAGAGCTAATAAAACTCAAATTAAAATTGCAATTGAAGAAGCTTTTGGAGTGAAAGTAAAAAGTATTAATACTCTTGTTACTAAACCTAAAAACAAGAGATCTGGTAAATATACTGGACAAACCAAAACATATAAAAAGGCTTTCGTTACTTTAGCTGACGGACAGTCAATAGGAATATAGGTGATTACTGATGGGAATTAGAAAATATAAACCAACCACACCCGGTCGCAGAAATATGAGCACTTTAACTAATGAAGAGCTGACAACTTGCAGACCTGAAAAAACATTACTTGCTAAGCAAAGTAAAAGTGGAGGGCGAAATAATCAAGGTAGAACCACTGTCTGGCATATTGGTGGTGGAGCTAAAAGGCAATACCGAGTAATTGATTTTAAAAGAAATAAACCTGGAGTAACCGCTAAGGTTGCCTCAATAGAATATGATCCAAATAGAAGTGCTAATGTGGCTTTACTTCATTATAAAGATGGAGAAAAAAGATATATCTTAGCACCTAAAGGATTAAAAGTCGGGATGATTATTGAATCAGGAGAAACAGTCGATATAAAGATCGGTAATGCTCTTCCGCTTAAAAATATTCCGGTAGGTACAGTTGTTCATAATATTGAACTAAAACCAGGAAAAGGTGGGGAAATAGCTAGAAGTGCTGGAACAAGCGCTCAAATATTATCCCGCGAAGAAAAATATGTGGTTTTAAGACTCCAATCAGGAGAGACTAGAAAGGTTCTAGGAACATGCATGGCAACAATTGGTGTTGTTGGCAATGAAGAACATGAACTAGTAAGAGTTGGTAAAGCAGGACGTACTCGTCATAAAGGTATTAGACCAACAGTTAGAGGTTCAGCAATGAATCCTAATGATCATCCACACGGTGGTGGTGAAGGTAAAACTGGAATTGGTAAAAAAGCGCCAGTTACACCTTGGGGAAAACCGGCACTTGGACTTAAAACAAGAAATAAAAAGAAAGCGTCTAACAAATATATTGTTAGTCGTAAAAAGAAATAGGAGGATTAAAAAATGGCAAGAAGTTTAAAAAAAGGTCCTTATATACAAGAAGCCTTATTAAAAAGAATTAAAACCTTAAATAAAAATGGAAAAAAAGAAGTTATTAAAACTTGGTCTCGTCGTTCAACAATCTTCCCAGATTTTATTGGACATACAATAGCGGTACATAATGGTCGTGAATTTATTCCGGTTTATGTTACTGAGGATATGGTAGGGCATAAGTTAGGAGAATTTTCTCTAACTCGTAAAGCAGCAAACCATACAAAGAAAAAGTAGGAGGGACATATGGAAGCAATCGCAACACATAAAATGGCTATGGTCGCACCTCGTAAAGCAAGAATGACACTTGATCTTATTAGAGGTAAAGATATATTAGCGGCAGAAAACATTTTAAAAAATACAAATACAAAATCAAGTAGGCTTATTATTAAAGTTCTAAATTCAGCAGTAGCAAACGCAACTAATAATTTAGAAATGAATAAAGAAGACTTAGTAATTTCAGAGTGCTTTATTAATCCCGGACCAGTACTTAAAAGAATTAAATTTGGTTCAAGAACTAAAGTTGACAGAAGAGATAAAAGAACTAGTCATATAACTATAAAGGTTAGTGACGGAAAAAATGAGGAGGCTTAAACTATATGGGACAAAAAGTAAATCCTACTGGATTAAGACTTGGAATTAATAAAGATTGGCAAAGTAAATGGTATTCTAAAAATGAATATGCAAAATTTCTTAATAATGATATAAAAATCAGAGAATTTATTGCAACTACTTTAAAGGATGCAGCCGTTAGTGAAGTATTAATTGAAAGAAAAAAAGGACGTTGTAATATAAGTGTTTATACTGCTAAACCAGGAGTGATAATTGGTCAAGGTGGTAAAGATATCGAAAAACTTAGAAATAAAATTAAGAGATTAATTGGAGAAGAAGTTTATATTACAATTATTGAAGTAAAAAAACCTAATTTAAATGCTCAGTTAGTAGCTGATTTGATCGCTAAACAAATTGAAAATAGAGGAAATTTCCGTAATGTTCAAAAGAAAGCTATTAAAGAAACTTTAAAAGCTGGAGCAAAAGGAATTAAAACTTTAGTATCGGGTCGTTTAGGTGGAGTAGAAATGGCTCGTTCAGAAGGTTATACTGAAGGAACAGTACCACTTCATACTATAAGAGCCGATATTGATTATGCAACAAGTGAGGCTAACACTACTTACGGAATTATTGGAGTAAAGGTATGGATTTATAAAGGAGAAATACTTCCTGATAAAAAAGTTATAAAGGGAGGTGCCTCTGATGCTAATGCCGAAAAAAACTAAATATCGTAAACCGCATTTAGTTAGTTATGAAGGTAAAGCCAAAGGAAATTTAAAGTTAGAATTTGGAGATTATGGACTTCAAGCAAAAAGCAGTGGTTATGTAACCGCTAGACAAATTGAAGCAGCTCGCATAGCGATGACTCGTTATATGAAAAGAGGGGGAAAAGTATGGATAAATATTTTCCCGCACCTAGCAAGAACTAAAAAACCTTTAGAAACTCGTATGGGTAAAGGTAAAGGTGGAGTAGAAGATTGGGTAGCAGTTGTTAAAACTGGTAAAATTATGTTCGAGATCAGCGGAGTAAGTGAGGAAATAGCTCGTGAGGCATTAAGACTTGCGGCTCATAAACTAAGTGTAAAAACTAAGTTTGTAATGAAAGAAGAAAGTGGTGTTAATAGTGAAAACTAGTGAAATAAGAAAAATGACCACAGAAGAAATCAATACTAAAATTAGAGATTTAAAAAAAGAATTATTTGATTTACGTATGAAACAAGCAACTGGTAATTTAGAAAAAACGCATCAAATTGATGTTTTAAGAAAAACAGTTGCTAGATTAAAAACTGTATTAAATGAAAAAGATGGGAGTGATAAGTAATGGAAAAAACAAAAAAATCTTATGTTATAGGAAAAGTAATAAGTGCATCTAATGATAAAACTATTACGGTTTTAGTAGAAACTCACCGCATCCATCCGTTATACAAAAAGAGAGTAAAATATTCAAAAAAATATACTGCTCATGATGAGAAAAATATTGCTAAAGTTGGGGACACAGTTAAATTAGTTCTAACTAGACCACTATCTAAAACAAAGAGATTGATGCTAGTTGAAGTTACTAAAGAAGCTGTCGTCTTATAGGAGGAGAGAACTATGGTATTAGAGCAATCAAGATTAAAAGTTGCTGACAACTCTGGAGCTCGCGAACTTATGGTAATAAGAGTACTGGGTGGTAGCAAAGTTAGATATGGAAATATTGGGGATGTTGTTGTTGGAACTGTAAAAAAAGCAATTCCTAATTCCAACGTTAAAAAAGGAAAAGTAGTAAGAGCAGTTATTGTTAGATCAAAACATGGAGCAAGACGTGAAGACGGAAGCTATATTGAATTTGATGATAATGCTTGTGTACTAATTAAAGAAGATAAGAGTCCAGTTGGAACTCGAATCTTAGGGCCAGTTGCTCGTGAACTTCGTGATCGTGGTTATAACAAGATCATTTCACTAGCACCTGAGGTTTTATAGGAGGATATATGAAAGTAAAAGTTGGCGATAAAGTAAAAATCCTGGCTGGAAAAGATAAAGGCAAAGAAGCAGCAGTTACTGTAACTTTAAAAAAGCAAGATAAAGTAGTAGTTCAAGGTATTAATATTGTTAAAAAACATATGAAACCAGGACGGACTAATGAAACTGGTGGAATCCTTGAAACCGAAAACCCAATCCATGTGTCTAATGTAAAAGTAATAAATGATAAAAAAGTAGCTAAGAAAATAGCTAAAAAATCTCCATCAACCAAAAAAGCAGGTGTAAAAGATGAATAGTTTAAAAGAAGTTTATCAAAAAAAATTAGTTCCAGAATTAATGAAAGAATTTAAATATTCTTCAGTTATGGAAGTTCCCAAATTAGATAAAATTGTTGTTAATATGGGAGTTGGAGAAGGTTCTCAAGACTCTAAATATATTGAAGCAGCTGTTAAAGATTTAGAAACTGCTACTGGTCAAAAACCAGTAGTTACAAAAGCTCGTAAATCTATAGCTGGATTTAAATTAAGAGAAGGTCATCCAATTGGTGTAAAAGTTACTTTAAGAGGTGAAAATATGTATGTTTTCTTAGAAAAACTTGTTAAAGTATCACTTCCAAGAGTTCGTGACTTTAGAGGAATTAGTCCTAAAGCATTTGATGGGTTTGGAAATTATACTCTGGGGATTAAAGAACAGTTAATATTTCCGGAAATAGAATATGATAATGTATTAAAAATAAGAGGTATGGATATAGTTTTTGTTACAACTGCAAAAACTGATGAAGAAGCATTTAAATTATTAAGTGGCTTCGGACTTCCATTTAGAAAGTAGGCGAGGTTATGGCAAAGAAAAGTTTAGTTGTAAAACAACAAAAAACTCCTAAATATAAAGTAAGAGCTTATACTCGTTGCAACCGTTGTGGAAGACCTCATGGAGTTATGCGTAAATTTGGATTATGTCGTATTTGTTTTAGAGAACTAGCAAATAAAGGACAAATTCCAGGCATAAAGAAATCAAGTTGGTAGAAAGGAAGCAAAAGAAATGACTGATACAATAGCTGATATGCTTACAAGAATCCGTAATGCAAATCAAATGAAATATGAAACAGTTGCTGTGATTGGGACAAATATGACAACAGAAATAGCTAGAATCCTTAAAGAAGAAGGATATATAAGTGATTATTCTGAAGAAAAAAGTCCTCAAGGCAATAAATTATCTCTAACTCTTAAATATGGAGATCATAAAAAAGAAAGAGTAATCGTAGGATTAAAAAGAATTAGTAAACCAGGATTACGTGTCTATGTTAAACATGATGAGCTTCCGACTGTCTTAAATGGTTTGGGAATTGCAATTATATCTACTTCTAAAGGAATTATGACTGACAAACGAGCAAGCGAAAATAAACTAGGAGGAGAAGTACTTGCCTATATTTGGTAAGGAAAATAAGTTATGAGTCGAATTGGAAATAGAAAATTAATTATTCCTTCAGGAGTTACCGTAACTAAAGATGGTCAGACTTTAACAATTAAAGGACCAAAAGGTGAATTAAAAGAAACATTTGATAAGTTAATTAAAATAAACGTAAATGAATCTGAAATCACATGTGAGGCATTATCTGATACAAAATATGGTAGAAGTATTCATGGAACAACAAACGCACTGATTAATAATATGTTAATTGGAGTAAGTGTTGGTTTTAAAAAAGAACTTGAAACTGTAGGGGTTGGATATCGTTTTGCAACTTCTGGAAATAAAATAACTGTCAATGCTGGTTATTCAAATCCAGTAATCGTTGATATTCCGACTGGAATAGAAGCAACAAGTCCATCAAATACTGAATTAGTGCTTGTTGGAATTGATAAACAAAAAATAACTGAATTTGCAGCTAATATTCGTAAAATAAGAAGACCAGAACCTTATAAAGGTAAAGGAATTCGTTATAAAGGCGAAATAGTTAGACGCAAAGAAGGTAAGAAAGCAGCTAAATAGGAGGATAAAATTATGATAAAAAAAGAAGCAAGTAATGTTGCTCGTCAGAGAAGACATGCTAGAGTTCGCAAAAATATTTCTGGAACAAAAGAAGCACCAAGATTAAATGTTTTTCGCTCTAACAAAGAAATTTTTGCTCAAATTATAAATGATGAAACTGGAACTACTTTAGTTAGCTCTTCAAGTGTTGAATTAAAAATAAAAAATGGTGGCAATGCCGAAGGTGCTAAATTAGTTGGTGCTGATATAGCTAAAAAAGCTTTAGACTTAAAAATTAAAAAAGTAGTTTTTGATCGCGGTGGTTATCTATATCACGGACGTGTTGCCGCTCTTGCAGAGGCAGCTCGCAACACTGGATTAGAATTTTAATAGGAGGAATTATGGAAAATAAAGTAAAAGAAAACAGAAAACCAATGCGTAAGCCTGGTAGAAAAGAATTTAATAAAAAAAGTGAACCAAAAAAGAAACTTTTAGAAGAAAAAGTAATTTCCATTTCTCGCGTTACTAAAGTTACTAAAGGTGGACGAAGCTTTAGATTCTCAGCAACAATGGTTGTTGGTGATGGTAAAGGATTAGTCGGAATTGGAACTGGCAAAGCTAACGAAGTACCAGAAGCTATTAAAAAAGGAATTCAAGCAGCTAATAAAAATTTAGTTAAAATCCCTTTAGTTGAAGGACGTACTATTCCCCATGATGCAATCGGTATAGTTGGAAGAGCAAAAGTTATGATTAAACCAGCTAAAGAAGGTACAGGAGTAATTGCTGGTGGTGCAGTTAGAGCTGTTGTAGAACTTGCTGGTATTAAAGATATTGTTTCAAAATCTTTAGGATCAAATACCCAAGTTAATGTTGCTAAAGCAACACTTGAGGCTCTTTTATCACAAAGAACTGCTGAACATATTGCCAGTCTTCGTGGGAAAACTAAGGAGGAATTATAATGAAATTACACAATCTTGATGCGATGCCAGAGGCAAAGACTCGTAAAAGAGTAGGCCGTGGACCAGGCTCAGGTACTGGTAAAACTTCAGGTCGTGGAGAAAAAGGCCAAAAAGCAAGAAGTGGCTCAAGTATTCCCGCTTGGTTTCAAGGTGGACAAAGCCCATTATTTCGTCGCCTTCCTAAAAGAGGATTTAACAATAAACGTTTTAAAGTTGAATACGCTGTAATTAACTTAGATGATTTAAACCGTTTTAACGATGGTGATGTAATTACTCCAGAAGTTTTAAAAGAAGCAGGAATCATCAAAAAAGAACTTGCTGGTGTTAAAGTTTTAGCTGATGGTGAGCTAACAAAAAAAATAACAATTAAAGCTCATAGATTTTCATCTAGAGCGGTAACCAAAATTGAAAGTGCTGGCGCAGTTGCTGAGGTGATTTAGATGTTTTCTAATCTAAGGGGCTTATTTAGTCCAACAAATAAGGATTTACGTAAGAGGATATTATTTACTATTGGTTGCCTCGCTTTATTTGCTTTAGGTACAAATATTATCGTACCGGGAGCTAAAAGTATTACAGATAGTTTGGGTTTCCTTGAACTTTTAAATTTAATGAGTGGTGGCGGTTTAAAGACATTTTCAATCTTTGCTTTAGGAGTTATGCCTTATATTTCGGCATCAATTATTACGCAATTATTTCAAATGGATATTATCCCTTACTTTAAAGAATTAAAAGAACAAGGAGCAACTGGTAAACAAAAACTAAATAGAATTAATCGTTATTTAGGAATATTTTTTGCAGTAATTCAAGGATATGTTTTCTCTTATGCTTTTCTAGCAGATGCTGGAAGCATAGAAATTGTTAAAACAACCTTAATTTTAACAGCTGGTACGGCATTTCTATTATGGCTTGGTGATGAGATAACAAAAAAAGGAATCGGAAATGGAATATCATTAATAATAATGGCCGGTATTGTTAATACATTACCACATATATTTATTACTGCTTATCAAGATTTGGTTTTAGGGACAACATTTACAGTTTGGACAGGTATTATTTTATTTGCCTTATTTGTTCTTATATATTTACTAATTGTTGTTGGGATTATATATATACAAAGTGCAGAAAGAAGAGTTACTATTCAGTATTCAAACAGAACAACTGGAGCTTATGGTGGAGAAAAATCATTTATTCCAATTAAGCTTAATTCGGCAGGTGTTATTCCTGTAATATTTGCATCAGCTGTTATTGGAGTACCATCTTTATTAGGACAAGTAATTCAAAATGAAGCTTTTACTAAATTTGTTGATAATTATATTGTCTATACTAGTTATAGTGGATTTCTAATATATATGTTGTTAATATTTGTATTTGGGTACTTTTATACATTACTTCAATTAAATCCCGATGATATGGCCGAGAACTTAGATAAAAACAGAAGTTATATTCCGGGAATAACTCCAGGCGAAAAAACGAGTAAATATTTAAAGTATGTAATTTCTAGAATAACAATTATTGGCACACTATTCTTAATGACCTTATCTGCTCTACCAATTATATTTTCTGGCTTAACTAACCTTTCTAGTGCAGCTGCACTTGGAGGTACTGGGTTATTAATTGTTGTTGGTGTTGCTCTTGAAACATATAAACAGCTCGAAAGTAGCCTTGTTTCAAGAAGCTATACAGGTAGACGAAGAAGGGTTAGAAGATAAATGAAAAATATAATTTTTATTGCTCCCCCAGCTGCTGGTAAAGGAACGCAAAGTGATTTATTAGTTAAGAAATATGGGTATAACCATATTTCAATGGGGGACATATTAAGGAAAGAAGCTTCCAAAAAAAGTGAAATTGGAAAAGAAGTTGATGAAATTTTAAAGTCAGGAAATTTAGTTTCTGATGAAGTAATTTTAAAACTAACTGAAAAGATATTAACTGGAACTAGTGAACCATATATTTTTGATGGTTTTCCTCGCAATATGTCCCAAGCTAAAATATTAGAAGAAACATTAGTTAAATTTAATAAAACAAAACCAATAGTAATCTATTTAAATGTTAATAAAGAAGAAGCAATTAAAAGAGCAACAGGTAGATTAAATTGTCCAAAATGTGGAAAGATATATCACAAATATTCAGAAGAATTAAAACCTCAAATAGAAGGCAAGTGTGATGAGTGTCAGGTAGATCTAATCAGTAGAGACGATGATAATGAAGAAACATTCAAAACTAGATATGAAAATTATATTAAAAAAACATTACCACTTTTAGATTATTTTAAAAGTGCAAATGATTTATATGTTATTGATAATCCAATATTTCCTATGGAAATATTTGCAAAAATCGAGGAAATAATAAAATGATAACAATTAAAAATGAAGAAGAAATTAACAAGATAAAAGAAGCTGGGCATATTAATTATTTAACTCACGAATATTTAAAGACATTAATTGTCCCTGGTATTACAACTGATTACTTAGACAAAGAAGCTGAAAAATTTATTAGAAGTCATGGAGCAGTTCCATCATTTCTAAATTATAATGGATTTCCCAAAAGTATCTGCACTAGCATTAATGATGAAATAGTTCATGGAATACCTAGTGAAAGAAAGCTCCATGAAGGTGATATTATCTCAATTGATATTGGTGTACTAAAAGATGGTTATCACTCTGATGCTGCAAGAACTTATCCGGTTGGAAAAATTTCTAAGCAAGATGAAGAGTTGATTTTTCATACAAAGGAAATGCTAAAAATAGGTTTATCAGAAGTCAAAAAAGGTGCCTTTATTGGTAATATTGGTGCTACAATAAGTGCATATGCTAAAAAACATAAATTATCCGTTGTTAGAGAATTAGTAGGTCATGGAGTCGGTAAAAATTTACACGAAGATCCAGACGTGCCTAACTATGGTAAATATAATACCGGAAAAATTTTAAAAACCGGAATGGTTATCGCGGTAGAACCGATGATAAATTCTGGAACAAGAAATATCTGTCAATATGAAGATGATAACTGGACAATTTTAACTCGTGATCACAAAAACAGTGCTCACTTTGAACATACAGTTGTTGTCACAGACGATGGATATAGAATATTAACAGGAGAGTGAAAAAGTGGCTAAAGAAACACCAATAATCGTCGATGGCAAAGTCTTAGACGTAGTCAAAGATGTATATAAAGTGGAATTAGAAAACAGCTTTATAGTAACAGCTCACGTTTCTGGTAAAATACGAATTCACAACATACGTATTCTACCAGGCGACAAAGTTACTGTAGAATTTTCACCACAAGATTTAACACGTGGGCGAATAATATACAGAAAGTAATTTAGGAGGAAAATATGAAAGTTAGACCATCAGTCAAAAAAATTTGTGCTAAATGCCGGATAATCAGAAGAAAAGGTAAAGTTAGGGTTATCTGTAATAACCCTAAACATAAACAAAGACAAGGTTAAGGAGGAATATAAATGGCTCGTATTAAAAATATTGAATTACCAAAAGAAAAAAGAGTAGTAATTGGTCTTACTTATATTTATGGGATAGGTCGCAAGTTAGCTGAGACTATTTGTGCTAGTGCTAAAGTAGATCCTAATAAAAAAGTAAAAGATTTAAGTACTGCAGATGAAGCAGGGCTTCGTAAGGAAGTTGATACCCATTTAACTGAAGGTGATTTAAGACGTGAAGTTCAAATGAACATTAAAACTAAAATGGAAATTAATTCATATGAAGG
Organism: Bacilli bacterium; assembly: GCA_028703035.1. Lineage (GTDB taxonomy): Bacteria > Bacillota_I > Bacilli_A > RF39 > UBA660 > DUUS01. The sequence goes on from JAQVNR010000030.1 coordinate 12,367, forward strand.
GACAAGACATAAAAAAGGTCTTCCCGTTCATGGTCAAAGAACAAGTCGCAATGCTCGCACTCGTAAGGGACGTGGCAAAGTTGTGGCAAATAAGAAAAAAGTAGGTAAATAGGAGGTAAATTATGGCTTATAATAGAAGAAAAAGAAAAGTTAAAAAGAATATCCCTGAAGGTGGGGCTCATATCCATTCTACTTATAACAATACAGTTGTATCAATTACAGATGTTCATGGTAATGTAATTAGCTGGGCATCATCTGGTTCAATTGGTTATAAGGGTTCAAAAAAGAAAACTCCTTTTGCTGCTGGCATAGCTGCTGAAGAGGCTGCCAAGACTGCAATGGAGTCAGGGGTAAAAAAAGTAGAAGTATTTGTCAAAGGTTTAGGTGGGGGTCGTGAAAATGCAATCCGTGGACTGCAAATAGCTGGCTTAGAAATTACTGCAATAAATGATGAAACACCAGTGCCACATAATGGTTGTAGAGCACCAAAACGTCCAAGAAATTAAGGGAGGAATTGTAAAATGAGTTTTGAAAAACCAGAATATAAAATAACTGAATATTTAGAAAAAAATAATTATGGAAAATTTGAATTAGAACCTTTAGAAAGAGGTTTTGGAACAACTCTTGGAAATGCACTAAGAAGAGTAATGTTATCATCAATGCCAGGGTCTGCTATTACTAGTGTTAAGATCGAAGGAGTAATGCATGAATTCCAAAAAATCGATGGAATTGTTGAAGATGTTACAACAATAGTTTTAAATTTAAAAGGTGTGGTTATTAAAAACCATAGTAAAGAAAATAAAAAACTAATTTTAAACACTAAAAAAGAAGGTGCCGTAACTGCTGGAGATATTGAAAGAGATGCAGATATTGAAATAATCAATCCTGATTATGTTATATGTAATATTGTCAAAGGCGGATCAATAGATATGGTAATGACCGTTGGAAACGGTCGTGGATATGTTGATGCACACGAAAACAAGAAATTACTAGGTGAAACAATTCAAGGATTAATTCCTATTGATTCATTATACACACCAATTGAAAGAGTTAGCTACGAAAGATTAGATGCCCGCGTTGGTCATAATGAAAACTTTGATAAATTAATTATGGAAGTTTCTACTAATGGAGCTTTATCTCCAGAAGAAGCTATGGCACTAGCAGCAAGAATCTTAATTGAACATTTAGAAATAGTTTGTGACTTAAATAATATCGCTGATATTACTGGTATTATTGCTGAGAAAAAAGTAGATATTATTACTAAAACATTAGAAACTCCAATTGAAGAAATAGAATTTTCAGTTAGAGCTTATAATTGCTTAAAAAGAGCAGGTATTCATACTATGCAAGACTTAATTAATAAAAAAGAAATCGAAGTTACAAAAATCCGTAATTTAGGTAAAAAATCATTAAAAGAAGTATTAGATAAAGTAAAAGAAATGGAACTAAAGTTCCGTGATTAGAAAGAGGCAAATATATGTTATATCGTAAATTAGGTAGAGAATCTCGTATTAGAAGAAGTATATTAGCCGGACTTACCAAAGATGTAATTAGGTATGAATATGTTGTTACGACTGAAGCAAGAGCTAAAGAAGTAAGAAAATTTGTTGACAAAATGATTACTTATGGTAAAGACGGATCAATAGGCGCTAGAAGAAGAGCCCTAGCATTTCTTCATAACGATAAAGAAATAGTAAACAAAGTCTTTAATGAACTTGCTCCAAGATATAAAACAAGAGCAGGTGGATATACTAGAATAATTAAACTTAAAGAACGTAAGGGCGATGATGCCTTAGAAGTAAGACTTGAATTAGTATAATTCAGGTTTTTATTTATTCGTGATATATTCTTTTATATGCTTACTTTAAAAGTAGCAAATAATAAATTTAAATATTTGAATTAAAATATTAACAAAAAACAAATTTTAGTATATTGTTTAAAATAAATTAATATGATAAGATGTATGCAGATGAAGGAAACTTCATATAATAAAAAAGGAAGCATTTAATTTGCAATACTTGAGTGCTGCCAAAATTGTTTGTAGCACTAGCTAAAAATAGCTGGTGCTTTCTTTATTAATACCTTACTGAAAAAAGTAAGGCTATTAATAAAAAGATTATTATAATATAAGAAAGGATTAAAAAATCAATTCTTTTCATAATATCTAGCCTCCTTTCAGAATCCCCCTGAAAGAAGGCAGCACCCAAGTTAATTAAACACTTCCTAAAAAGCATATTATCATTAATGATAATTATTGTAAAATAACTGATTTAAAATATTGACATTAAAAACGAGATAAAATTTAAATTTTTGTATATTGTTTAAAATAAATTAATATGATAAGATGTATGCAGATGAAGGAAACTTCATAAGATAAGAAAGGAAGCATTTAATTTGCAATACTTGAGTGCTGCCGAAAATTTAGTAGCACTAGCTAAAAATAGCTGGTGCTTTCTTTATTAATACCTTACTGAAAAAAGTAAGGCTATTAATAAAAAGATTATTATAATATAAGATATGATTATAAAAGAGTATTAATTTACTCTTTTATAATGCTTTCAAGTGCGAGTGTTATCATTTCATTTAAAGTAGTCTGTCTTTCTTCTGGACTTAAATCACAGTCTTCAAACTTACTATCGCTTATTGAGACTAGACAAGCAGCTTCCTTATTATTTACCTGGGCAATATGAAATAAACCAAAGGCTTCCATTTCACTGGCAAGTGGAGATATAGCATCAGGTATATCTGCTTTTAAATGATCATAGTTTTGGTAAACATCAAATATTTCTGATGTAAATAAAGTTCCTTCATTAATTTTAATATTTAACTCTTCTGCAGTTTGTTTAATTATATCATTCAAATTTTTAGAAGAATTTACTGTTTTAGAACTTATTTTCCGGTATCCATAAGCAAAGTTAGAAGGTGAGTAGGCATTTATTCCTAATACGATATCTCTAACCTTAATACCAGGTTTAAAAGCACCAGCTGTGCCAATTCTAATTATTCTCTTGACATTATAAAAATAATATAGTTCATGAGAATAAATAGCAACAGAGGGAATTCCTATCCCACTTCCCATGACTGTTATTTTTTTATTTTTGTAAGTGCCAGTAAAGGCCAACATATTTCTTACCTCATTAACAAGTTTTACATTTTCTAAAAAATTCTCGGCAATGTATTTTGCCCTTAAAGGATCACCTGGTAATAGTACTAACTCAGCAATATCTTCTTTTTTACTATTATTATGAACAGCTTCCATCTAAACAACACCTTGTATAATACTATTAGTTCATTAAAGAACTGCTTGTATTATATCCTTTCTTTTATTATAATACATTCTGACACTGTGGATTGTTCTGACTCACCTTATAGCTTAGACTATTCTACGAGAG
>JAQVNR010000088.1 GCA_028703035.1 Bacilli bacterium
ATCAAGCTCTTGAGATAAAAATTTATTTAAATTCTTATGAATAAAATAATCAGAAGTGTTTTTTGTAGTATATTTATTTAAATGCCATTCTAACTCAGATTTTTCAGATTCTTCACCATCCATTTTAATATGTTTTGCTTGTAATTCTGCTAATCCATATAAACCTATTTTATTATTAATTTTATTTAAATTATAAACATTTGCGTCATCTTGACTTATTTTCTTCTTTGTAGTCAATTGAGAAATTTCTTTTTCTTCTTCATCTTTTAAAGGTCTATATCCAAATTGAACTTTTAATTCTTTTTTATCTATATTATATTCAGCATTATGAAAAATAAAATATTTTTTATCTGTTTCTTTTACATTATTTTTTTCAACATCTACTTCATCAGAAAAAACTTCAAAATTAACTTTAATTTCTTTTGGTTTAAAAGAATAATTATAAAAATTCTCAGTAGTTTTTATATAATATTGATCATTATTTGCCCAATAAAGATAAACTTCTTCTCCATTATAAGGTATAGCATATTTACTATCTTTAGAATATCTCCTTTTTGAAATAAAATCGCCTTTATCATAGTATCTTGAAAAAAAGTTTACAATATTATCATATATATCTTCTTCAATTTCATTTTCTTTTTCTGCTAGTTTAATTTCTTTTTCAATTGCTAAATAATCTTTTAGTTTTGGAGTCTCAATATATTTTTTCTTAGCGTCTTCAATATTACATCCAAAAGTTTTTTCTATATCCTTTTTTAAATCTTCTAATTTTTTTTGTAATTCAGAACTATTTTCTAATGTTTTTATCTCTTCTTTTACAATATCAAATAATTCTTTATCAATAAAATATTCTATTTCTTTTCGTTTTATATTAATTATACGATAAATTCCAAAATCTAAATCACTATCATCAAATTGGAATAAATCTTTTAGTAATAATTTTAATTTCTCTACTTTTTCTTTATTTGGCATTTAAATTCCCTTCTTCAAATTTTTTACAAACATAATAAAATTGACATTTACCGTTCCTGGTTTCACAAAATGAACCATTCCAATTTCGTTTAAATTGTTTAAATGTTATTGCGTTATGTATACTTGAAACTAATTTTTTAGATTTTTCTAAATCTTCTTCAGAATTACTATATATTTTAGTATTATTATCTTTAAAAGTATATGCTATTAAATGTTTTATGGGTTCAGAATATCTATTTTTTAATGCAACATTATAAAGTCTTAATTGAATATCAACATTAGTTTTATCTAGTCCTGTTTTATAAAATGATTTAAAATCTATAATTTCTAATTCGTCATTTTTATTTTTTATTACTAAATCAACTTGTCCTTTTATAATTAAATCAGAACTTATATAAGAAAACGGTAATTCTACATCGATTATTTCTTTTATAAATTTTTTAGAATTTTCATAATAATTCCACAAATCTGTAACTAATTCATCTCTCCATTTTTTTCTAGAATCATCATCTTTACAAAATAAATCAACAATTTCAATAATATCTTGTATATTAACTTCTACTTTTTCTTTTATTTTAATATGTAGTTTTTTTAAACAGTTATGTACAATGGTACCATATGCTTGAAAATAACCTATTGGAATTTGAAATTCAAGTTGTTCACAACAAAAAAATTTAAATGGACAATCAATATATGCATTAACTGAAGAATAACTTAGATTAATTTTTTCTGGTTTTGGCTTATAATGATCATTTTCTGAAAATAATTCATTAAAATTTTCAATAGTACTAAATTTTTCATATCCTATATCTGATATAAATTCAGATGGCTTATTATTAATTCCATCAATTGTTGAAATAACTAATAATTTTTCTGCTCTAGACATACCAACATAAAAAGTTCTTCTAAGTTCAGCACCTCTATCAAACTTATTTTTATCTAACATTAAATCTGTTGGTATTTCAATAATATGCTTGTCTTCTTTTCTTAATTTACTATTATATCTTCTATTAGTTACCCCTGCTAAAATAACTACAGGGAATTCTAATCCTTTTGCTTGATGAATTGTCATTAATTTTACTGCATTTACATCATCATAAGATGCGGAGTCTTCCATCTTGTTATCAGGAATTCTATCTAAATAATATAATAATGTTTTAAATTCTTTTGAATTAACATTATTTTCAAATTTGAAAATTAATTTTGAAAATTTAGCTAGATTTTTGAGTTTAATTTCAGAAACTTTATCTTTTTCATTAAAAAATTTATTAAATAATCTATAATGATAATTTGTTGAATCTAAAACTTTATAAAATATATTTAATTGATTTATTTGATTTCTATTAATTTGTGTTTTTAAATTTTTCAAATTAATTAAAACAGTTATATCCTCAGAATCAATTTCTAATTTTATAAGTTTGTCATAATCAAAAGAATCTAATAAATTATAAATATCAACAAAAAGAGATAATTTTTCAATAGTTTCTTTCTTTAAATTAAGTATATCTGATTTTAATATATTATCTTCACTAAATAATTTTCCTTTTTGATAATCATCGGGACTAAAAGAATTAACATACAACATCAAAATAAGTATTTCTTTAATTTCTTCTTGGCTTAATAAAGAACTATCTCCTATAGAAACAAAAGGGATATTTAAATTTGCTTTATCTAACTCCAGAATAATTTCTTTTGCGTTATATTTTACACTCTTAAATAGAATTACTATATCTTCATATTTAACTTTGTTACTGTCTACAAGTTTTTTTATTAAAAAAGCAATATTATTTGCTTCATCTATATTTGTTTCATTAACTAAAAGTAATGGTTTAGAAAAATAATCTTTGTTGGTAAAAATATTTTTATCAAAAGTTCTAAATGGTTTCATAAAAGAGTCAAAACAATCTACAATCTCTTTATTTGACCTGAAATTTTCTTCAAGCTCTATTTTTTTAGAATTTGGATACCTTTCTAAAAAAGTTCTAAAATTTTCAACAGATGCTCCTCTAAAACCATAAATTGATTGATCTTCATCTCCTACAACAGTAATTTTGTATTTTGGTTCACTTATTAATTTAAAAATAGCGTCTTGAATTGGATTTGTATCTTGATATTCATCAATTAAGATATAATCAAACATATTTCTTACATATTCAAGCACAGATGAATTATTTAAAATTAAATTATAAAATTCTCTTTGCAACAAAGCAAAATCCAATTTTGTATCATTAGGATTTAATAAATTAGCTATATATAATTCATAACTTTTTGCGATTAAAAGATCTAAATCGCTTTTTTTATTATCCTTATAATAGGAAACTAATTTTGATGGAGAAACATTATTTTCAGTACACTTATTATAAAAATTAATTAACTCAGAAACACTAATCTCATTTATATAATCTTTTAACCCATAATTCCATATATTTTTATTTACATATAAAAATTGATCTAAATCATCTAAAACTTTAAATACATTTCCAAAATTATGATATTCTGGAAATGTTTCTAACATTTTTTGACAAAAAGAATGGATTGTCGAAATCTGCATATTTTCAACAGAATCACCTAATACTTTTCGTAATCTGTCTTTTAGCTCTTCTGCACTCTTATTTGTAAAAGTACTAACTAATATCTTATTTGGGTCATATCCGTTTTTAACAAGATATAATACCTTTTCAATCAATACTGTTGTTTTTCCTGAACCCGGCCCTGCAACTATCAATAAAGGTCCGTCGCAATATTTTGCTGCGTCTTCTTGATGTTTATTTAATTCAGTCATATTTTTCATTTGTATTTTAGTATATTATTATTATTATTTTTTTTCTTGCTCTAGATGGTATTGCTGGATGATGGTTCTTGTTAAGGGGGTTTGGGTGCTTGGGGTTTTTTGGATTGT
>JAQVNR010000089.1 GCA_028703035.1 Bacilli bacterium
AATATATTTTAGCATAAAAATATATTAATTAAATAGATTCAATAAAAAATAAGCTTAGTTTTGGCTAATAAAACTAGAAATTTAAATTTATTTTAACTATTTTCCCCTAAAACTCTTTACACTAACTAACTCTCTCCTTCTTTTAACATTGTCGTAATAAATAAACCATATCCTGAAGTTGGATTATCAAGGATAACATGGGTAACAGCGCCATATATTTTATTATCTTGAATAATTGGACTTCCACTCATTCCTTGAACAATACCCCCAGCTGCATTTATTAATTCTTCACTTGTAATTCTAAAATGAATGTTTTTAATATTATTATTTTTATCTATTTTGTCAATATAAATTTCATATTCTTTAATATCTTCACCGGTTAAGACAGTATATATTGTTGCGACACCTGTTTTTAACGTTTCTGGCATTCCTACTTCTAAAGTCTGATAGTTTGATATATCACTAGTATATATCCCATATATACCTTTATTAGTGTTTTTTAAGACACTTCCATAAATTGTGTTTGAATAAAATTTAGCATTTTTAGTACCGGCGGTTCCGATGCTACTTCGATCTATTTTTGTAATCGAGCTTTTAAATATTTTACCTGACTTAACCTCAATCAACTCACCACTATTACTTTCAATTATTTCGTGGCCTAGAGCCCCATATATTTTAGTTTCCGGATCAATATAAGTAAGTGTTCCTATACCAGTTATATTATCTTTAACATATAGACCCGTTTTATATGTATTATCAACAAATATTAGTTCAAATGAAACTTCATAAACTTTATTTCCTCTTTTAATTGTTAAATTAACCTTGTTATCATCAACATTATCTTCGATAGCAGAAACTAATTCATCAATTGTATTTACTTCAGTATTTGCTACTTTAATAATAGCATCACCTACTTTTAAACTTCCTCTATTAAACCTATTTTCGACTTTATAAAAACCAATGACTAAAATACCTTTATTTTGAATTTCAATACCGAGTGTTTGCCCACTGGGAATAATATGACTTGAGTAGGCTAAAACATTTATTGGAAACAAAAAAATTAATATTAATATAATGTATTTTTTCACATTATCACCTAATATTATTGTGGCTTTAATAAGTAAAAAAAAAGAACCAATTATTGGTTATCTTCAGTTTTGAAATCCGTAAAACCGCCATTTTCAGTTCTAATTTTATTAACTGATTCTAAAGCACTTCCTAGTTTATCTCCGCAAATCTTAACTAACTTCATTGCCTCAGTATATTTTTCAATTGATACTTCTAGGTCAATATCACCTTGCTCAAGTTCTTTAACAATCTTTTCTAGATCAGTCATTAGTTCTTCAAATTTCTTTTTTTCCATTTTCTACCCTACTTTCTCTACTTTCGCTTTTATTTCTCCTTGATGAAGTTGTATATCAACAACATCGCCGGCTTTTATATTTTCTGCACTTTTTATTATTTTATTTTCAAGTTTTACAACACTATAACCCTTACTTAAAATACTTATTGGATTTAATAGTTCGAGCTTATTTAAAATTAAATTATATTTATTTTGATAATTAATAAAAAGTGATTCTGGATTATTAATAATATAATTTCCAGTAATATAAGTATATTTATTAATTTTATATTGCAGGTTATTTTGAATAAGACTATTTAACGTGCTAACTAGATTACTTAATTTTTGTTCCTTCTGTTCATATACTGCCAAGGGACTTTTTAAAACATAACTGTTTTTTAAATTATTTAGTTTTATTTGCTGGTTTTTTAAAAGATGACCAATTAAGTTCGTTGTTCTTATTTTGTATTGACTAATTAAGACATTTAAATCAGCAATATTAGGTACCGCTATCTCAGCAGCCCCAGTTGGGGTTGGCGCTCTTAAGTCTGCAACAAAATCCGCTATTGTAAAATCTATTTCATGACCGACCGCACTTATGATAGGAATTTTTGAATTAAATATCGCTTCTGCTACAACTTCTTCATTAAAGGCCCATAAGTCTTCAATAGATCCACCACCACGTCCAACTATTAAAATATCTAAATCATGGTTATTTGCCTCAATTATCTGTTTAACTATATCATCTTTAGCAAGCTCTCCTTGAACTAAACAAGGAAATAAATATGTTTCACAAATCGGATATCTTCTTTTAATTGTACTCAAAATATCTTTAACTGCCGCTCCAGTTGGGGCAGTTATTATCCCAATTTTTTCTGGAAACTTAGGTAATGGTTTTTTATGTTCTTCATTAAATAGCCCCCTCGTGGCAAGATGCTTTTTTAACTCTTCATATTTTAAATAAAGATTTCCTAATCCATCTTCTTCCATATTTTCAACATAAATTTGATATGCACCTGTTGCCTCATAAATACTAATTTTTCCTTCAACTAAAACTGTCATACCATCTTCTGGTTTAAAAGAAAGTTTACTAGCATTAAACTGAAACATTACTGCACTAATCCGGCTTGTTTCATCTTTTAAAGTAAAATATAAATGACCTCTAGTATGACCTTTAAAATTAGATATTTCACCTTTTAAAGAGACTCTAGCTAAATTAGAATCAGTATCAAGTTTATTTTTTAAATATCTATTTAATGTTGAAACAGTTATATATCTTTTTTCCATTAATTATTTATCACCTTATCTAACACAGCATTAATCATTTTTCTTACTGGTTCATCACTATATTTTTTAGCTAGTTCAATTGCTTCATTTATAACAACTACTGGAGGAGTATCCATAAATTTAATCTCATAGATTGCCATCCTAAGAATTGCCGCGCCCGTATTATCTAACCTGTCAATACTCCATTTATTTAAATATTTATTTGCAACCTGACCTAAATCATCAAAATAAGTTACAACACCATAAACCATCTCTTTAACAAATTCATTATCTACAGGAGTATTTTCTTTTATTACATTATCAATATCATACTCAAGTCCACTACTCTTATATAAAGATATTTGATAAATTATAGTCATAATCTTTTCTCTAAGTTTACTTCTGTTAGTTTCCATGTTAACCTCTTCCTAAATCTAGTATATCAAAATCAACTTGATTATTCTAGATAAATTTATGAATAATATATTTTAAGCAAAACATAATATTAATGAGGAATGATTATGAAAGAAAATAAAGAAATTGCAAAACATGTTTATAAAAATAGTGAAATGGCTAGTTATACTTTAAAAACTCTATTAAAAGAATTAGAAGGAAAAGATAATAAAATAAAAAATACAGTTATAGAAATAAATAATGAGTATCAAGACTATCTTAATAAAAGTAAAAAATTACTTCATAAAGAAAAACAAAGTTGCCCTAAAAATAATTTGCTTAATAAAATGGGCGCTAAGATGGGAATAAATAAAGAAGTAACTAGTGATAATAGTGATTCTAGTATTGCTTCGATGCTTATTAAAGGGATTAGTACGGGAATTATAGATACTTCTAAAATATTAAAAGATAATAAGAATATATCTGATAAAAAAGAAATAAAACTCGCTACTGACTTTCTTAAATTTCAGGAAAAATATTCTGAAGAACTAAAAAAATATTTATAAAAAAATGGACTAAACATAACGAATCATGTTTAGTCCAGTAACCAAAGAAATAACGAATCATTTCCTTGGCTAAATTAACTATATCAAAACAAATATTAGTTGTCAATCATTTTTTGAACTTTTTTTCACTTTCGCTGAATTTCATTTGGAATTCAGCGAAAGTGAAGTTTTTTACAATAAAAGCATTTCTATTTTAATTTAAATTAGCCTTTTATAGATCTATTATCAACTTATTATATAAAAGAAAATTACATAAAGAATCTGATATAACTGGGAATTTTCCTATAAATT
>JAQVNR010000031.1 GCA_028703035.1 Bacilli bacterium
AGATATGGTAATTTAAAAGATTTTTTGTTTTAAAAAAACTCATTAATAAGTCTGTTTTGTCATGCAATAATATTATTCTAAAAAAACATTTAAAAACTCTTGATTTTTTTTAGCAAGTTTTTATGGTCTGCAAAGCTTCTTTTTTGCTTCCTGTAGTTGATCTAATTGAGAAAGCCACATTTACTATATGATCTGATATTCTTTGTAAAGCAAATAATACTGTATAAATATTTTTAGATATCTCAATCAGATACTTTTTTGAATTTAACCTATCGACATGTTTATTGCGAGTATTTAAAATAAGTTTTCTACTTTTTTTATGAAGATTAAATATCTTATTAAAATTATCAGTTTTTCTTTTAGTCAAAGTATCAAAACTTAAATCAAACATTCTGGAAATGTTATTATATATCTCTTTTAATTCTTCTTTTGTTTGATCTAAGAATTTAACATCATTTTTCTTCATATTATTAGTTTCCTGAAGCAAATGTACTGCATAATCACCAAGACGTTCTAAATCACTTGTTACGTGATGTAAGCCTCCCACAATTTTTTCCTCTTCAGAAGATTTTGTTACAGAAGAAATTTTTATTAAAAAACTTGTAATTTGAGTAGTTAAAAAGTTTATTCGATATTCAATATTAGTGATATTTTTACTTTCGCTCATATCCTCATTAATCAGGGCAACAAATGCTCGATCAAGATTCTCTTTTGCCAAAATAGCCATATCATGTGTTTCTTTTAAAACTTGTTCAACAGCAACGTTTGGAGTTTTTAAAAATTTTTCATCAATATATGATAGTTCTTCAAGCACTTCATTCTTATCCTCTATTAGTCTTTTTACTAAATTTACTAATGGGTCAAGAAAAATTAATAATATTAGAGTATATATTAAATTATAAATTAGATTAAATGTTGCTAGACTAAATTGGGGTTTATTTATAAAAATAGTTTCAAATATATTTATAATAGGCGCTCTTAAAATAATTAAAATAATAGTAAAAGATATAGCTCCTATTATACTAGTAATTAGATGAAATAAAGCAATTCGTTTACCACTTGCATTTGTTGTAAGCGATGCCATAATACCATCGGTACATGTTCCAATATTTGCTCCCATTACTAAAAAGAAAGATTGATCTATATTAGAAATAACTCCTGCTGATAAAAACGCAATAAATACACCAGTAGCTGCAGTAGATGACTGTATAATGGCAGTAAATAACATGCCTAGTATAACTAATAATATTGGATTTTGCATTATATCATATTTAAATACTTGAGAAAGCTCAATACTTAATGCTGAATCTGCACCACCGATTGCCATTTCCATTACTTCGAGGCCAATAAATAGCATTCCAAATCCAATTAAAAAAGGCGCTATCCTATTAAGTTTTTCATTGCTAGTTGTAAATATTATTAAAACCCCAATAAAGGCAAGAGAGGCGAAAACAGAACTGATACTAAAGCTGGCCTTACTAACTCCAGATAAAGCAAATATAAAAGCAGTAAGTGTGGTACCCACTTTAGCTCCTAAAATAAAACCTGCTCCTTGTTTTTCAGTTACAATATTTGCATGGGCAAGTCCAACAGTCATAATTGAAGTGGCAGATGATGATTGAACAAGTGCTGTTGTTCCTATACCAATCCCATAATTTACAGATCTATTTTTATTGATTTTTTTAAACAGATTTCTTATTCCCTTGCCAGCACTTTGCTCTAACCCAATACTCATCTGTTTCATACCAAACATAAATACTGCTACTCCACCAAGCATAAGCAGTATATTCATTGTTATTTCCATTACTTCTCCTACTACTATAAGTTTCTTATTTAAACTTAATGAGAATTTATACTCCTTTTTTATTGTACCAAATTGATAACTCTAAGTCTATAATGTTTCGCAAATTTTTAATATTATAAATCACAAGCAAAACATATTGTACATATAATAAAAATGAATTGGAGGATGAATATGAAAAAAATATTAATTTATATCATATTAGGATTATTAATTTTAACAGCTAGTGTTTTTACAGTAAAATACTTTAAAAGTGAGGATGATAAAGGCCTGCGAACTATTAAGCTAGCAGAAGTAACCCACAGTCCATTTTATGCCCCATTTTATGTTGCACTCGAAAAAGGTTTTTTTGAAGAAGAAGGCATAAAAATTGATTTGATACTAACAAGTGGTGCAAATAATGTTGTAGCAGCAGTATTATCAGGCGATGTCGAAATTGGTTTTTCTGGTCCAGAAGCGACTATTTATGTATATGAAGAGAATGTAAAAGACTATGTTCAAACATTTGCAGGTTTAACTAAAAGAGATGGGCAATTTATTGTTTCTAGAGAAAAAAATGATAACTTTAAAATGAGTGATTTAATAGGTAAAGAAGTAGTTGCTGGTAGACCTGGTGGAATGCCTATTTTAAACTTTACCAATGCTTTAAAAAAATCAGATACTACTGGAGTTGAAATTAATGATTCAGTTGATTTTGCTAATTTAACTAGTGCTTTTCTATCTGGTCAAGGAGATTTTGTAAATTTATTTGAGCCAAACGCAACTAAGCTTGAAAAAGAAGGCCTAGGTTATGTAGTAGCAAGTGTTGGATTATATTCAGGAGAAGTTCCCTATACTGCATTTAATGCTAAAAAAAGTTTTATAGAAAATAATAATGAAATAATAAATAAGATGCGAAAAGCTTTAAATAATGGCTTAGAATTTGTAAAAAATAACCCAGGTGAAAAAATTGCTAAAACAATACTTAAACAATTTCCCGATACTTCACTTAATGATTTAACTATTATAGTAAATCGATATAAAGAAGCAGATTCTTGGCTAGATAACACGTATATTTCAAAAGATATGTTTGAAAACTTAGAAGACATTATAATTGATGGTGGATTTATCTCTAAATATGTTCCCTATCAAGATTTAATCATTAATGAATAAAATTTTATCTATTCAAAATTTAGCTAAGAAGTTTCATACACTTGAGGGAGAGGTTGAAGCAATAAAGGAAATCTCACTAGATATTTACGAAAAAGAAATTATAGGTGTAGTGGGATCTTCTGGTTGTGGCAAAAGTACTTTATTAAATATCCTAGCTGGAATAGAAGATAAAACTTCTGGCGAAATAAAAGAAAACAAACATACTTTTAGTTATATGTTACAAAATGATGCGCTTCTTCCATGGTTAAATGTTTTAGATAATGCTTGTATTGGTTTAAATATTAAAAAGATTAAAACAAAAGAAAATGTTGAATATGTAAGAAAAATGTTAATAAATTTTGGGTTAGAAAATTTTTTAAATAGCTATCCAAATAACTTATCTGGTGGAATGAGACAAAGAGTAGCACTAGTTAGAACACTAGCAACCAAACCAGATATTATCTTACTTGACGAACCTCTTTCAGCACTAGATTATGTTACGAGACTTACTATTGGAGATGATATTTATAAATTGCTTAAAGAAACAAATGTTACAACAATTTTAATATCTCATGATATTGCTGAATGTGTTGCAATGTGTGATAGAGTTGTTGTTTTATCAAAAAGACCAGCTACTGTAAAAAAAGAAATAGAAATAAAGTGGCAAGAAAAAAAGATCCCTTCAGAAAACAGAAAAAATGAATTATTTAATTATTATTATAATTTAGTTTGGAGTGATTTAGATAAAAACTTCACTTGAACAAAAAAAATATTTAAAAAAAATTAAAACTAAAAAAATACTTATTATAGTTACCCAAATATTTATTACTTGTCAATTTTTATTGACCTGGGAACTGCTAAGTAAGTATGAAATTATTAGTTCATTTATTTTTTCTAGTCCATCTAAAATTATTAAATGTTTGTATGATTTACATTTAAATAATAATTTATGGATTCATATTTGGGTAACTTTAAAAGAAATTTTAATTTCCTTTGGGCTTGGAACATTAATTGGTTTTACAGTTGCAGTTATCTTTTACACAGTTCCAACTTTAAAAAAAATATTTGATCCGTTTTTAACTCTTATTAATAGCTTACCTAAAGTCTCTCTTGGCCCACTTTTAATAATTTGGTTAGGCGCTAATATGAAATCAATTATTGTTATGAGTTTATTAATTAATACCATTGTCACACTGATATCAATCTATAATGGATTAATTAATACTGATCCTTATAAAATAAAACTATTTAAATCTTTCAAAGCCACAAAATATCAAGTACTAACTAAATTAGTACTACCACATAATAAAGAAACAATTATATCTAGTTTAAAACTTAATATATCAATGTCTTTAATTGGGGTTATTATGGGAGAATTCTTGGTTAGTAAAGCTGGTATCGGATACCTGATACTATATGGGACTCAAGTTTTCAACTTAACTTTAGTAATGACTGGAATAATGCTTATACTAATTATTTCGTTTATCATTTATCAATTAATTACTCTATTTGAAAAGAATTACGCTAAGTAATTCTTTTTATTTATGTTACTCTTAAATACAATATGTTATAGTTCAATGCAATATTTCACGGTTAATTAGCACACTATTTACGTATATATATACCCTTATAATAGAAAAAGAACACATTTAAAAGTGTTCTAATTATTAAATGGTGGAGAGTAATGGATTTGAACCATTGAACCCTAAAGACCTGATTTACAGTCAGATGCGTTTGACCACTTCGCTAACTCTCCAATTTATAGTTGATGTTACTCAACTATTTATTAAATATAATTTTAACAAAAACTTTTTTTCCTTTTTGAATTAATATTGCATTATCAGTTAGGTTGTTCTCTGTTATGGTAAAATTCGGATTAATAATTTTTTCATTATTCATTGAAATTCCATTTTGTTCTATTAATCTTCTTCCTTCAGATTTCGATGTGATAATGTTTGCAGAAACTAGTACATCTAATCCATTGCTATCATTATTTAATAAGTCATAAGATATCTCTACACTCGGAGCATTCTCTTGAGTTTTTTCACCACTGAATATTGCCTCACTTGATTCTTTTACTTTAATAGCTTCATCTTCACCATGTACCAATTTTGTTACTTCAAATGCCATAGTTTTTTTAGCTTCTCGAATATCCGTAGCACACATTTTCTTTATGTCTTCCATATCAATATCACTAAAGAATGATAATAATCTTTCAACATCCTCATCGTATGAATTTATAAACATTTGATAAAAGTCATATACTGTTGTTTTTTTTCTTGAAACCCATAACGTTCCCGATGCTGTTTTTCCCATTTTTTCGCCATCTGCTTTTACAAGCAAAGGACAAGTTACTGCCTGCAAATCTCTATCTTTAGCTCCATTTTGAAAGTCAAGTTTTCTAGCCAAATCTGAGCCTGCTATCATATTTGCCCATTGGTCAGAACCACCTACTTGAAGAACGCAATTGTAATCTCTATTTAACTGGTCAAAGTCATATGCCTGCATTAGCATATATCCCATTTCTAAAAATGTTAGCCCGCCTTCTTCTAAACGTTTTTTGTAACAGTCTGTTGCTAACATTTTATTGATGTTAAAATGTTTCCCAACATCTCTCATAAAATCTATGTAAGAATAAGGATTAATCCAATCTGCATTATCTACAATTATTGCGGGATTATCACCATCAGTTTGAACAAAACGTTTTACAAGTTCTTTTACTTCATTTTTATTATGAATTACTTGCTCTTTTGTAATCATTTGTCTCATATCACTTCTGCCTGATGGATCACCTATTAACGCAGTTGCACCACCAATTAAAACTATTGGATGATGTCCAATTTTTTGTAATCTTCTAACCATCGTTAGAGCGAAAAAGTGACCAATATGCAAACTATCCGCTGTTGGATCAATACCTAGATAAAATGTCATAGGTTCTCCATTGATTAATTTTTCTACTTCTGTTTCACTTGTCGCTTGATAAATATATCCTCTTTCCTTTATTAAATCATATGCTTTCTTTTTCATTTTCTCTTTTCCTCCATCTATAATTTTATAAATAAAAACGATAATTATTCCTTAATTAAGGACGAATTATCGCGGTACCACCTTAGTTTATGGATATTATCCATACTCTCTTTATTAATAACGGACTTCTCCGGCTTGAGTTCATAATTTGTAATTCATTTTTAACTAGTTTGTTAATTTTCATCAACCATTAACTTTCTACAAAACTCTGTTAAAACTACTGAGATTAATCAACACTCATTTAAATCTTATATATATATTATGCTATTTTTAAAACAAAATCAACTGTTTTTTAATTTACTGTAATTTTTTCGTTTTTTTAGTCTTTAACAATAACTTTCATATAATTTTTTTTACCTCTTTTTAAAACTAATGCATTTTCAACAATATCTTCTTCCGTTATAGTTTTAGGGCTTTGTATTACTCTTAAATTATTAAGGTATATTCCACCTTGCTCCAATAATCTTCTAACTTCTGATTTTGACTTTGCCATATTAATTTTAACCATTAAATCTGCTAAGTCTATACCTTCTCTAAATTCGTCACGATTTATATTATAACTTGGTACATTGTCCACATTAATTCCATTATTAAAGATTGCCTCACTAGCGTCTTTTACTTTAATCGCTTCTTCTTCGCCATGAACTAATTTTGTCACTTCAAATGCCATAATTTTTTTTGCTTGTATTATATCAGTAGCACACATTTTTCTTATGTCTTCAATTTCAAAATCGCTAAAGAATGATAATAGTCTTTCAACGTCTTGATCATATGAATTTATAAACATTTGATAAAAGTCATATACTGTTGTTTTATTTCTTGAAACCCATAATGTACCTGATGAGGTTTTCCCCATTTTTTCGCCATCGGCTTTTACAAGCAAAGGACATGTTACTGCTTGAAGCCCTCTTTCTTTATCTCCATTTTGATAATCAATTTTACGCGCTAATTCAACACCCGCTATCATATTTGCCCATTGATCAGAACCCCCAATCTCTAGAGTACAACCATAGTCTCTGTTTAATTGTTCAAAATCATATGCTTGCATTAGCATGTATCCCATTTCTAGAAAAGTTAATCCTCCTTGTTCTAATCTTTTTTTATAACAATCAGTTGATAACATTTTATTCACGTTAAAATGCGCTCCAACATTTCTCATAAAATCAATATACGAATGCTGATTAATCCAGTCTGCATTATCAAGTATGATTGCCGGGTTATCTCCTTCAATATCAACAAAACGCTTGACAAGTTCTTTTACTTCTTTCTTATTATGATCGACTTGTTCTTTAGTTAACATTGATCTCATATCTTGTCTTCCAGATGGGTCGCCAATTAAGGCAGTTGCTCCACCAATTACTATTATTGGATGATGTCCCATTTTTTGCAATCTTCTTACCATAGTAAGAGCAAAAAAGTGTCCAATATGCAAACTATCTGCTGTTGGATCAATACCCAAATAAAATGTCATGGGTTCTCCATTTATTAATCCTTCAATTTCTTTTTCTTTTGTTGCCTGATAAATGTATCCTCTTTCTTTTATTAAATCAAATGCTTTTTTTTCCATTATTCTCCTCTTTCCTTTCCTTTCCTTTCCTTTCCTTAATAGTATTAATAATTTGCTATTTTAACAGTATTTTTTATAAAAATCAATTATTTTCCACGATTATTTTCCTGATATTTTACGCAATTTGTTATTTAAGTGTAATTTTCCATAATTGTTATTTTAGGGAAACTTAGATTAATTAAAAGTTATATTATTTCTTCTAATAGACTTGCTATGTCATCAAAAGAAGTGATGTTTGTTGCATTAATTATCAAGTCGCTAGGTGTATTATCGTCTATTACGGCTATTTTATAACCAACATCCAGTTGAAACATTTCTATATCGTTATAATCATTTCCTATAATTATTACTTCTTCTTTTTTTATTTTATATTTTAAAATTATATTTTCTATGGCACTTTTTTTACTGATATGTTTATGATTTATAGAATAATAATCTTCTGATTTTGAACAATTTAATCCTGCCGCTTTTATGTATGAGTCAAATAGTTCCTGATTGAAAGATTTTTTGAATTTGATTGTAAGTTGTGAGGCACCTTTATTTTTTAATTCATTTAGAAATATATTAAAATTTTTAGTTATCAGTTTAGAATGTTTTAATTTTTCACTAAAATCTTTTTTATCGTAAACTATATAATCACATGTACCATTAGGAACATAAAGTGCGTATTCTATATCAGTATAGTCTATATCACGTATTTTTACTACCTCTTCATCCGTTATTGGATAAGAAGCAATTATCTCCCCGTTTGATGATAAAATTTTAGAACCATTTTCGACTATGATTATGTCTTCCATAGAAATATAGTTTTTTACCACATCTAAAGTTCTATAATAACCACGACCAGTACAAAACACATATTTCACCTTTTTTAACTTTAATACATCCAGCAGTTCGTTATTCAATTTATTATCTTTTAATACAACACCGTCAATATCTATAAATATATATTTCATTTTCTTGACCTAATAAGTGTTTTTATTTTTTTACTTTTATTATTCTCATAGTTTTGTAAATAATCCGTAAATTCAGAAAATTTAATCTCATTAGTGATTAAATCTACAACACTTACATTCTTTTCTTCTAATAGTTTCATCGCTAAATCAAAATCATTATACATATTACAATAAGAATTAACTCCTTTTATTAACATTTGTTTATAGAACGCTGTTCTTACATCTACTTCTGCTTTGAAACCAAATTGATAGACTCCTAGACACAATATGATAGAATTATTTTTCCCTAGCATAATTCCATCATTTAAAGTTGTAGATTGATTACCGCCAACTGCTTCTACAATTACATCAAATTTTTCTTTGAATTTCGTCATACAAGAATTATCAACTATATTAACATTTGTAACTTTTTTTAATTTTGAAACCGTTTTAGAAAATAACACTACATTGTCTTGCCCATAATAATACGAAAATATTTTTGCCGATAATATACCTAATGTCCCATCACCAAGAACAGCAATTTTGTTAACAGCACCTTTTTCAGAATGCTTTTCTAAAATATGTTTTGTATGCATCACGACAGCAATATCATCAATAAATATCGCTTCTTCGTCTTGAATGGACTCAGGTAATCTTATCGCACAATTTTCTGGAAGATATATCAATTCACTAAATCCTCCATCTTTTGTTCTTCCAACTATATCAGAATATGTAAAACTTAAACTTTCTGCTAAGATATTTTCATCTTTTAAAATAAATGGATTTACTACTACTCTATCGCCGATATTCAACTTGGTACAGTTGGTTCCAGTTTGAGTTATTATTCCCATAATTTCGTGCCCCAATACATTAGTGTGCAGATAACCTTCATCTGGAGTTTGTCTAAGCAATTTCTGAATATCGCTTCCACAAAGTCCCGATATTTTTGTTTCGATTTCCACCTCATCTGTAGCACATTGTCTCTTATTGACTTTTTCTAAATAATATTTATCTTTTTCTAAATAAACAAGTCTTTTCATTTTTCACCTTACTTTCACTAATTTATTAATTTTATCATTATTTCCTCCGGTTAACTTGATATATTTGATTAGTTGTTCTAAACCTAGACCACTTTTAATTATTTCCTTCGATTTTAGAAATCCTTCTTTTAAACTGCTTACCATACCTGACAAATATAAAATATTGGCACAGTTGATGCATACAATGTCTTCATGCGCACCTTCACCATGCCCACTTAAAACATCAATTATGTATTGAACATTTTTTATAGGATTGTCAGCTTGTTTTATATCTCTCGACGTGTAACTTGGAAGTTTTAATTCTTGTAGGGGATTAAATATTAGCAATTTCCCATTTTTTGTTCCATCTTTTGTACCAATTAATCTAGTTGTACCAAAAATTCCCATTTCATCAATAAAATGTATATTATCATCTGTACTAGATACTACCATTGCGTTTTTTATATCAAATTCTCTTAATACATCTAAGGATAACTCCACGTTAGAATGCGCTAATCCATATAATACTGCATCAGTTTTTATTGGACACACTAAACCTGCTAGCCCAAAACTCAAAATATGTGGAACATAAAAATTCCCACCATACACTTTATCAAAATTTGGAATCACATCCTCTATATTAAAAAACGCAAACCCACATTCTTCCAAAATTTCAACGCTTCTTTGCGTGCTAATATTCTTCTCTGCTCCAACTATATCCATAAAATCCGCAGACCCAGTGACTGATGATGTAGAATATGACCCTGGTTTTACCACATAAGCTCCCATGCTTGACGCAAGTATAGCACTAGCTGTAGAAATGTTTATTGTTTTTATCCCCTTTTTTCCACTACCTACCATAGTAATAATTTTTTTGTCTTTAAGTTGATTAATTCTTACTCTTTTTCTTGGTTCATAATCATCCAAAGAAAATGCAACATCCAATAAAACTACTATTTCTTCTTTTTTAGGTGTTTTAGCCATTAGTGATGTTAAAAGTGAGCCTAACATAACGTTTCTCTTATTTGAATCTTCTATATTTAAAATTTGAAGAAAAGCTTGCTTCAATAGTGCTAAATCATAATCAGCTTGAACATTTAATCTGTACAGAAGTTCATACATTGCATTATCGTTCATCATTTCCACTCCTTACATATCTTTGATAAACTAAGCGAATATTCCTTTTTCTTTTCCTCCCATGCTTTACCTTTGGCTAAACATAGCTCTCTTAATTCCAACAATTCATCTGAATTATAATAAGATACAGCACTCATCATTTGATATATAGTAGAATCATCTGGAATAGAATACTCATCTTTACTGCCGGTAACCAGTCTAACTATTTCATCTTGACTCATATCTACTGTAATGGCAGAATCAGGGATACTTTTACTCATTTTTGGATAACCGTTTAATCCTTTTATAATTCTTGAATATAATGCTCCTAGAGACATATCTAAATTCATTCTATCCACAACTTTTTGCGCTATCTGAACGTATAAATGTTCTTCTAAACCAAGCATTACTAGGACATCATCATAATTGGAAACCGTCCCTAAGTGAATGAAATCAGCCACCATCAACAATATTGCTTGCTTAACTTTAAAATCAATTCCATTATATATTTTTTTACTTTTGTACAATTCCGATAAATCCTCTTCTGCGTCTAGAAAATCTTGGTCAGTAAGGCAATTTGATATGAGATATGCTGTCTTTAACACATCCGTGTAATCTATCTGACTTCTCAGATATCCTTTCGAATTATCAAAGCCCAAATTTTCAATAAAGTTAGTATATTTTTCTACTCTTTCTGCAAGTATATCTAACGATTGATTTCTTGCATTGTATGAATCAAGATCTCCCAAAACAAATTGAACGTCGATTCCTGCTTGTTGCAAATATATCGCTCTTAATATTTGAGATAGAGTCCCCATATGTGGAGTTCCACTTAATCCAATCCCAGTAGTTACAATCACCTTCTTGTTATTTTTTATTCCATCAACAAACTTCTCTGCATTATAATGACATAGCCATTTTTGTTGCAAAACATCTTTAGTAATTCCTTTTAAATCAAAATCAATCGGTTTAAAGTCCATTGCATTATATCCATGCTTTTCTATTACTTGATTGTAATATTCGTCATTAAATTTTAACATTATCTTATCCTACCTTCTGTTAAATTCTTTTATTTTTTTCTTTGCATAACTTGTTTGAGCTTTATCAAGCCAGTCTACTCTGGGTCCGAATGATAAATCATCTGTTATTATCCTAACCCTATCTTTATTTCTTAAGATATAGTCAATTGCAACATGTTCTTCATTAACTGTAGCCCCAACCATTGTATTTCCTATATCGGTATGTATCTTATAAGCAAAATCAATTACTGTTGCTCCAGCAGGCAACTCAATAATATCCCCTCTTGTTGTATATATATAAACTTTCCCCGTCAATAATTCTTTTTTTACTTGAGCAACAAATTCTTGATTATCGCCAAACATAGTATTAATTTCTACTAATGATTTAAAGAATTGATATTTTTCTGTTAAATCTTTCTGCATCAAATTTCTAGCTTGTCCTTTGTTAATATCCCAATGAGCTGTTAATCCATAAGCAGCTATTTGGTCCATCTCATCCGTTCTTATTTGTGTTTGGACTAATCTATCATCTGGTGCAAAAACTGTAGTATGTAAGGATTTATACATGTTTGTTTTTGGATTACATATATAATCTTTAAATTTGTCATTTATTGGATGATATTGCTGATGTACTATTCCTAAAACTTTATAACAATTCTCTACATCTTCAAGTATAATTTTTAATGCTAATAAATCGTGTATGTCAGCTAATTTGAACCCTTCTGATATCCTTTTATAAATCCCATAAATGTTTTTCGTTCTTACCTTTAGTTCATTAGGTATGTTCTTATCATTTAAAAGTCTTTGTATTTTTTGTAACATTTCTGACAAACTATTTTCACTGTCAATTTGTACTTTCATTTGTTTTTCTTCAATACTTTTATACATATCGGGTTTTAAATATCTTAAAGATAAATCTTCCAATTCGCTTTTAATTTGGTACGCACCTATATAGTAAGCAAGTGGTACAAATATTTCCATTGTTTCTAAAGCATTTTCTTTTTGTTTAAATTCACTTTTAAAACTTAACGTTTGCATATTATGAAGTCTATCCGCAAGTTTAATAATAATTATTCTGACATCATCTGTGATGCTTGTAATTATTTTCCTAGTATTAGCAAGTCTTTGTTCATCTTTACTCGAAAAATTTAATTTGCTAATTTTAGTTACACCATCTACTAAATTAGAAACATCTTCGTTAAATTGTTCCGCAATTTCTTCTTTTGTAATATTAGAATCCTCAATTGTGTCATGAAGTAATCCTGCACAAATTGTATCTTTATCAGCTCGCATTTCTGCTAAAATACTGGCTACAAATAAAGGATGAATTATGTATGGCTCACCACTTTGTCTAGTCTGATCTTTGTGCAAACTTTCTGCTAAACTATAAGCGCTCTTAATCATTTTCAAATCATTAAGATCACTATTGTATTTGATAATATTTTTGAGTAATGTTTCAAACTTCACTTTCTCTACCTCCTTATAAAAAAAAGGCAATCCACTTAACTAAGGACGCCTTAAGAAAAACAATATTTATTTAACGATAAGAAATTACACATAATAAAAACTTGTTTTTTAGTATTAATATTTATAATAGTCGATATTGATTGATTTCTTGTATACATACAAATCTCCTCCAAAACCAAGTAATTGTATTGATAATACACTAGTTAATAACTAATGTCAACTATTTTTTGACTACTATGTGATT
This sequence comes from Bacilli bacterium, assembly GCA_028703035.1. Taxonomy (GTDB): domain Bacteria; phylum Bacillota_I; class Bacilli_A; order RF39; family UBA660; genus DUUS01. The sequence continues at coordinate 13,327 of JAQVNR010000031.1, forward strand.
AACTGGATACCCTTAACTGGATACTATTAAATAGCTTTTTTAAATTTGTTGTTATCTCATATAATTCATTTTGCAAACTAATCTTTGGAACACTCTTATTTTTCCCCATGTAACTCTAATTGGGGTTATAATGGGTGAATTTTTAGTTAGTAAAGCAGGAATTGGATATCTAATTCTTTATGGAACTCAAGTATTTAACTTAACACTGGTTATGGCAGGAATTGTCTTAATTATGATTATCTCATTTATTATTTATGAATTAATAACATTATTAGAAAAGAATTACACGAAGTAATTCTTTTTAGTTATAAAAAAAATGAGTCTCGGAGTTATTTAGTGAGTAACTGTATAAACCCATTTTATATTTCTTTATTTAAAAATCCTATTTACTAATTTTTTATCTAGATTATAGAACTCTTATGATAATATAAATTTATCAGTAATTTTTATTTCTTTTTTTGCATTTTTATTTCCTTAGTGCTTTTTTTTCTCTTTTTTTCTAATTGTAATTTTTGAGTTTTTTACTAATTTCTTTTACAGCAATAACATTTGAAATTAAATTAAGTAAGTTTTCTACCTGAGTATCAATCATTTATACTCTGTTTTTATATTCTTCTAAAAACATTTACCTCTGCAAGTGAATAATTATCTTTAAATAGTTTTACATCAAGTGACATCGAGAATAAATTTTCAAGTACTACATCTTCAATCTGAAATGATTCATATCTTTTATTTTTACAATTTGGATCTTTTACAAACTTAGGTTTACTTTTTTATTGTGAATAACAATAATATATTATTCGCTTCCACCATTTTTGATAGCGATATTTAGCACTGCAGTTACTACAATATAACTTACCGGAAAGTAAATATCTCCTTTGGGTTCTTCCTCTACTTCTTAATTTACTTACCTCTAGTATTCTTTCATACGTTTCTTTAGATATAACTGGTTCATGTTGACCAACAAATTCTTCATCTTTATATGGAACTATTCCAGTATTAGTTTTACTAAGTATTCTTCTTTGAACAAGACTTTCGTCCATGTTTACAATCTCACCAATTTTAATAAAACTCATACCACTTAAGTATAAACTTACCATCTTGTTAAATACTTTTACATCTTCAGGATTTGGCACAAGAATGCCCTTTTCCTTGTCATAATCATATGGGAACGGTATCTTTCCACCACCACGCCATAAGCCCTCCTCTGCCCGCTTATAAATACCTAATCTAGTACGTTCCAGAATCGTTTCTCTTTCTAGTTGAGCGAATACTGATAATATAACAATCATTGCTTTTCCAAAAGGTGTTGTTGTATCAAAGCTTTCTCTTATTGATACAAAACCTACTTCATGTTTATTAAATACTTCTTCTATTAAATATAAAGTATTTTTCTGACTACGAGATATTCTATCTAATTTATAAACATATACACATTTAACTAAATCATTAGAAATATCTTCAATTAACTCATCCATCTTTGGTCTTTTTAAATCTTTACCACTAAAACCTGCATCAATATAAAGCTTAATATCTTCATCTGGAATCTCTTTACTTTTTAAATATGATTTTAGTAATTCAATTTGGGCATCAATAGAGTATCCTTCAACTTGTCCATCAGTAGAAACTCTTACATATAAGGCATGACATTTTTCACTTTTAATTTTATTTGAATTAACTAATGCTTCTATTGTTTTACCTCCACTCTAATATATAAAAGCATTCAATAAAATTAGCTTGCGTTTACATA
>JAQVNR010000090.1 GCA_028703035.1 Bacilli bacterium
TTATACCGCCCAAGGTTAAACGCTATAGGTTGGCTCAGAGCATACAAATTACTAAAAATAATAGTTGCGGTATAGGGGGTGCAGTTATGATTTTTTTAGACATGAAAAAAGACCAACATTTCTGTCGGTCTTTAAAGTTTTGGTGGTCTTCAAATTTCAAGTTTTCAAAAAAATTGCCCCACGTATTTTGGATGTGGGGCGTTCGGTGTGGATTTAGTTTCGAATTTTGTCATAGTGGGGGGTTAAAGTTTTGTTAAGGAAATATTAATCATTTTAATTACTAAATCCTTAATTTTATTCCAATCAAACTCTAAGTTAATGTATTCATAAAACTTAGGTAAACCACTTAATAACCCTCTATCACCCTGACTTTCAATTCTTTCATCGTTATATTTAATTCCATAAAACGATTTGGAAATTATAAATTGAACAATTTTTTCAACATCTTCTCTTAAGGTGGATATATCATATAAATCTAAGAAGTTTGGATAAGGTAATTTATCTCCCCAGCCACTACCATACCTAGCGAAAGTTAAATGATTCATTCCTATTTCTTTATAATATTCTTTGTCTTCAAATGTAACATACCCATTATTCAATGATTCTTCCGGATCTTTTTTTCTATATTCTTCAATCTCTTCATCTGTTAAATTATTATTTTTACTTTGTGCTTCACTTTGATATTCTAATTCAAACCCAAACACTTTAATTTGTTCTTCAAAGTAATTTCTATAATTGCTTTCTAAAACGTTTGAATAGTCGCTAGACCGTATTATATTATTATTAAAATTTGATCTATGCTTTACATCAAATTCGTGATTTAGTATGGCTATAATAGAATTTTCTGCAAAAGAAGTACTGACGCTATTAATTATGTCTACCGATAAATTTGTAAAACTAATATTGTAATTTGAGAAAGAATTTAATATACTTAGTTTTTCTAATTCTTCTACATAAGCAATCCCTAAAAGATTTACAAGCTCATCAGACAAGTGCCTTATTCCTTTTTCTGACATTTGTTGAAACTCATCAATTGTATCAAATGCAAACTCTAATCCAATTAGATTTCTTGTTATTAGTTCATAAAATATTTCGCTTAGCCCCAATACTGAAGAATCTTTACGTTGATAATACATTAAATAATAATATGACAACGAATTAATATCTATTTTATTTGATTTATGGTTTGCTAACCTAATGTATCCAGTTACAATATCATTCATTCGGTATGAACCATCGAGAGCATATTTCTGAATAATTTCTTTTAAAGTTAATTTATTATAATCATTTTCTATTGATGAGATACCCAACTGCTTAATAATATTTACAGCTTCATATAAACTTCCATAAGCAGTTGAAGTGTTTTGCCAACCTATACTCTTTAGATATTTATTTAATTTATACCTGGAAATTTGATACTCTTTATTTAAATATAATTCTATTATTTCTTTTAGACCATCTTCGTTATGATCAAAAATATAACTTGACACCAATAAAGACTCTAAATAATTCCTTGCGTAAAACGGCTGACTATTTTTCACTTTATTCTTAAAATATTGATATTTATCAGTTTCAAAATTTTTAAAGAAATAAATTTCGTTTTCTATTTGTCCTTTTATGGAATCCTCAATATTGTCTTTTCCATAACCCTTATTAGTTTCTAGTTTTATTAACCCATTAATGCCATTGCCAGAAAAGTAATTAAACGCATAATAAATTGATTCACTACTAAAAATATGCTCATACCAATTCATATTGTTATTCTTAAAATATATATATATTTGATACATCAATCCATATGATTGTTCGAAATTATCACGCATTAGTAAAATCAAAATCATTGAGAATTCATATGCTTTTTCAGGTGAAAGTAGTTTAATGTCATCTTTAGAGTAGATTTTTCTTAATGAATGGTAAAAGTTTTTAATTGATTCAAAATCGATGATATTGTTTTTAAGATTTATAAAAACTTCAAAATCACTATACATATGTAGTATTTCCGATAAAAAATCACTTCCTAAGTTATAGGAAAGAATTCTAGACATAAACCTTACGCTTTGTGTCTTTAAAGATTCCTTTATAAATGAATGCAACCCTTCTTCTAATTCCATATCTAATTCTATTTGGTTACTAATAAAATTATTAAAACTATCATGAAAAAGAGAAACTCTGTTATTTTGTATTTCAAATAAAAATGGAAATGTTTGTATAAATTCTAACATTTCTTTATATGATTTTTTTAAAATTTTACTTAATTCATCTTTAGTATGAAATGTGGACGAAAATATAAAGATACTTAATTTATTTTTAAAAACAACATTTTTTAATATCGTTTTATAATACTCATCAATATTGTCTATTGCCTTTTCATAGTCAAGGTTGCCATTATTTAAATATTCTGAAGCTAAATAACTGGTAATAATTGGATATCCTTTAGAAATTTTATATATTTTTGTTGCTATAGAATAATCATCAACTTCACGATATTTAAGGTATTCTCTTGTTTCATCAAAAGACCAATCATCTAATTTAAACATTGGATAATTTAATTCTTTTTCTAAAGGTCTTGATAACACAATCAATCTGCCCTTTTTTGTTTTTGAAACTTTTTCAATAAATTTTAAGTATTTATCTAGTTCTCCCTTTGCATAATTTGACACATGATCTAATCCATCAATATAAAAAGGTTCACCTAAATTATTAATTTTGTCAATAATATCATTTTCATCTCTTAATCTTCCAGAACCAAACATTTTTAATGATAGTTGTTCTAAAAATATTTTAAAACTTAATCTTTCACTTTTGAGAGGATCTTGATTACTAATCCAAAAACGATATAGTCTATTTTGTGGAACATTAAGTTCATCAACCAAGTGGCTTTTTCCGACCCCTGGTTTTCCGAAAACAAATAGTATTCTCTCTTTTTGTAATTTAATATCTCTAATTTTAAATGTTTGTTCTAACAAGTTTGTCGGTATGAAATTTATATCTGGTAGGTCCTCTTTTGAAATTTTACAATTTTGGTAGTTAGTAAAACTTCTCGATGTTAATAAAGTTAGTTGATTAATTCTTGAGTATGAAAATTGATTATAAATATAATCAATGATATCTTCAATTTTTAATTGCACAACTACTAAATTAAATAAATCATTGTAATAATAAGCAAATCCATTTTCTCTATGAGTCGGGTTTAAATTATGATCATTTTTTGTTATTATGATATTTAGACCATTTTTGTTTAGTTTCAGTTCCTTCTTATTAAGGGAAACTTTTTCTTCATTAAAAGTAAATAAATTATTAATAGTATTTTTAACTTGAATATAAAGATTATTTGTATGGTCATTTCTCAATACAAATATATCATCAAAACTTTCTCCTTCTATACCGATTTCTGCTCTAACTTCTTCAATTTGATAGACCTCTTCTTCTAATAAGAAAACAAAGAATGTTGCTACTAAATTTTGATAATTATAACCTATAAAAGCCGATTTTGCAGGGTTTGGCATTTATAACACCACCATTCTGATTTGTGTTTATTATAACAAAAAAGACCCTATATTCCTATAAGATCTCCGTTTTCATCAAATATATATTCATCTTTTTTACCATGTGTTTCTTTGTTGTGACACCTTCTACATAAACATTCAAGATTATCTAGAT
>JAQVNR010000091.1 GCA_028703035.1 Bacilli bacterium
AAATCCTTCAGTTACACCTATTGAATTAAGCGATATTGGAAGTATTCCTATAATTTGCGTTATAGAACTAACTAGTAATATATAAAAAAAATCTACTTGAATATTGAATGCTAAGAATAAAATATATCTTGCAACAGCAATAATCAAACAAAAAATAATCGAATTTAAAAATCCGTATATTAATGTTTTTTTACTCTTTATATTTGAAATAGAAATAACTAAGTTATGAAATTTGTTTAATATAACAAATTCTTTTTTTATTAGTCTGTTTTTAAATTTAACTAGTAAATCATATTTAAAAATCAAACTAATTATCAATATAAAGCCAACTAAAATAAGCCCTTGAATTAGCAAAAAACTTTTATTTGATAAAAAATTATAATAAAATGGAATTAATGAGAAATTTATTATAAATAAAGATAAAAAACCCGTACCTCTTTCTAAAATAATTGATGAGATAATTTCTTTTTTATTATCAGAAAATTTTTTATTTAAATTGATGCCTCTATAAAAATCACCGCCAATAGTAGTTGGCAAGAAATTGTTTAAAAAAGTGCTTATTGAATAAATAGAATAAAGTTTTAATTTAGAAATAACAATTCCATAATTTTTTAAAAAAACACCCCATTTTAATATACTTATATAAACACCCAAATAAGCCATCAAAGCAGGAATAATAATATAAAAAATATTAGCATTTTTAATTGCGCTTAAAAAAGTATCCCAATCAACTAATGAAAACAAATATCCTAATAGCAATATTGCTATTATTGCTTTAGTTAAAGTAATAATTATTTTTTTCATTTCTTTATTACAATTAATTTAGTATCATTTGTTAACTTACTATATTTTTCATATATTTCTAATCCTCCCTTGGGTTTATACATCAAATAATTTTCTTCCTTAAAAATCTCACATTTTTCTTCAATAATAAGCTCTTTAGCTTTATTCCATTCTATATGATCATCTTTCCAAACATGAATATCACCTTCTCTTTGATATTTTTTATTTATAAAAAACTTGATAAAAACAGTTTTAATAAAATCAAAAGTGAATAATTCTTTGGCAATAAATATTTTTTTAATATGTTCAAATATAGTTTGTTTAGTTAAACTATTATACTCTATTAATTCAATTGATGGATTCCATTTATTTTCATTTGCTTCATGATCAATGTAAACCAATCCATCTTTCTTTGTTACTCTAATCATTTCCTTTATGGCACTTATATAATCTGGTATATGATGTAAAACTGAATATGTTGCAGTAATATCAAAAGTATTATCCTCAAACGGCAATTTAAAGCCGTTGTATAAAACAGTATTAAGATTATTAAAAGTCAATTTATCTTTTAGAACATTTAGGGACTTTTGCGATACATCAAGGGCAGTGACAGTGCAACCTTTTTCGAGGAATATACGAGAAAGATTTCCGGTTCCAGCGCCAAAATCTAAAACCTTTGCTGAAGAATTGGAGTTTACATATTTTATGCAAAAATCTATACTTTTTTCTAGCCTATTTTGTTCGTATATATTATAAATTTCGGAATGTTTACTATTATAAGTTAGAGCTACCTTGTCGTGTTGCACCTGATTATGTTTTATATTATCAAATGTCTTCATAAACTTTATTCAAATTATTAATATAATTTTTTAAATCATACTTTATAACACTTTCCAACCCATTTTTTGCAAACTTATTTCTCGCTTTTTCATCCTTATAAATCAGCTCTATCTTCATAGAAAGATCTTGAGAGTTTTTAACCTCAAACATAAAACCGTTTTCATTATCAATAATAATTTCATTTAATGCAGGTACATTAGCGGAAATAACCGGCACTGACAAGGCCTGTGCCTCGATCTCGGTCAATCCCATAGGCTCCCAGTGAGAAGGTATGACGAAACAATCCAGCAAAGAGTAAAATTTTGCCATATCAGAAACGTAGCCTAAAAAAATAATATTATTTTTTAGATTATTTTTTTTTATAAAATTAAGTAACTCAACCTCATCTTTACCATTGCCAGCAATTACAAATTTTATACTCGGATGTTGTATTTTTAAAAGTTTAGCTGATTGAACAAACTCTTCCCAACCCTTTCTCTTTACTAGGCGAGCAGCAAACCCAACTGCAAATTCATTATTTTGAATACCCAACTTTTCTCTTTCCGCTTCTATATTCCAAGTAACATTCTTCTTATTAAATTTATTTAAATCAACAAAATTATACAATACTTGTATTTTATTGTCTTTTATGCCAGCTTTAGCTGTTAGATTTTCTTTTGTGGCATTAGATACGGCAATAATTCTATTTATAGTACTTCTAGATGCTCTCATAAATAAAATATATGTGATATGGTTTTCGAATATCTCACCATGTTCATGAAATATAAGCTTTATATTCCTAAACCATATTTTTTTTAAAAGAAGACCAAAAATCTGAGATTTAAAAAGATGGCAATGTAAAATTGAAATTTCTTCACGCTTAATTAGATCTCTTAATGCAAAAAGAGGGGCAAAAGAATATTTTTTCGATGAATTAAAAATCTGAACATTAGCGTGCTTAACTTCCATTAAAATATCTCTATTTCTTAATGCAAATAAGAATATATTTTTATTGTTTTTTTGAAATTCAAAAACCCCTTTGACCACAGTTTGCGCGCCACCAAGACCAAGAGAATCTATTATATGTAAAATTTTTATTTCCTTACTCATAGTACTTTTATATATTCTTTTAAAACGATATCCCAGTCGTAAATATTTTTTACTCTATCTTCTGCTTTTTTTTGTAATTCAATTAACTTATCTTTATCATTGACAATAATATTTAATTTTATTTTTAAATCATTAGCATTCCTAAAATTTGTTAATAATCCGGTATTTCCTACAGTTTCTGCGCATCCAGAAACATTGGTAGTAATAACAGCACACCCCGCACTCATTGCTTCAAGCAACGCTATGCTAGCATTTTCTTTTTCTGAAGCTAAAACAAAAATAGCTGCTTGCTCTAATAAATTTTTATATTCTTCCCTGTTATTATCAAGCCAGCCATGAAAAAATATTTTTGTTTTAGATTTTTCAGCTAACTTTTTTAGTTCTGACATCATCGGACCGTCGCCGGCAATATGCACTTCATAACCAATATCCTCATCAGAGACCGCTTTAATTAAATATTGAAAACCTTTATTTACTAATAGTCTGCCCGATGAAAAAATGTATTTCTTCTTTTCTTGTGGTTTGAATTTATTAGTATCGAAACCATTAGGAATTATTTCGATTTTTTCCTTATCAAACTGCGGATAAACTTTTAATATTTCTGCTTTGAGAAAGTTTGAGGGAGAAATAATTTTATTAGCGTTATCTAAAATGTTTTTCCAAATCTTTACTAAAAACGGGTATAGTAATTTAAAACGAGCATTATAGCCTAATACATCACTCCCATGGCTGGTAATAATATAAGGTAAGCCAAATTTCTTTTTTAATCTTAAAGCTAAAACTCCAGTTGGAATTATAAAATGACAATGACAAATATCATATTTTTCCTTCTTTATAAGTTTATTGCATTTAAACCAAGCCGAAATTAAATAAGTCGCCTGCTCCCAAGGATGACAAAGTTCTTTTTTACTTCTTAAACATTTAACTCTATGTATTC
>JAQVNR010000032.1 GCA_028703035.1 Bacilli bacterium
CTAAAAAAATATTAACATTATCAGAAATAAACAAATTTTTTAAGTAAAACAAAAAAGTCGTTCAATATACAACAAACAAAAAACGGGCAATCCCTTATATAGAAAGGGTTTGCCCGTTTTTGCTGCAAAAGTTAAGATAATACCACCCACTTTAAAATAATAATATCACAAAATGTAAACTTTTGGAATATTACTTGCTCTATAAATGATAAACTGTGTATAATAATTATGGAGGCTGTATGAAAAAAGTAGCAATTATTACCGATAATTGTATTTCTTGTGGATTATGTATTAATATGGCAGAAAACACTTTTACGTGGGATGATGAAGGAAAATCTAAAGTCATTAACTCAGAAGTAAATGATGAAATAATTAATATTTCAAGTCTGTGTCCAACTGGAGCAATTATAATAACCGAAGAAGAAAAATAAGACCAAGTAGTCTTATTTTTAAATTAATTATCTTCAATAAATCTTTTACTTTTATGAGGCTCATCTAATAATAAGTCCGAATAATTTTGTTGCCTTAAAACTTCATAAACAGCAATTGCTACTGTATTAGATAAATTAAGCGCTCTGACTTTATCAGTCATTGGAAGCCTAATGCAATTATTTAAATGTGGCTTTAAAATGTCAACAGGAATTCCGGTTGATTCTTTTCCAAAAATTAAATATATATTTTGAGCTTTATCACTAAAATTAAAATTTGTTTGAGGTTTATGGCCATATCTAGTAAAAAAATAATAATTTCCTTTATTTTTTTTAAAAAATTCATTAATATTTTCATATGTTTGATAAACACAATCTTCAATATAATTAGCGCCACTTCTTTTCACTTTTGGTTCATCTAGTCTAAAACCTAATGGTTTTATTAAATGAAGTTTAGAATTAGTTGCTACGGCTGTTCGCATAATATTTCCAGTATTTCCTGGAATTTCAGGTTCAAAAAGTACTATATTTATCACAGCTTACTCTTCATGTATAAATTCTACTTGTTCAATGGTCCACGCTGGATAGCAAGCAGGTAACATTTTTAATATTCCTTCAAAATAATATTTTTCATTTGGTTCAATCAATATAACATCTTCTTTTTCTATCTCAAACCTTTCATTTTCAACAAATATTGTGCCTGTTCCATCAATAACATATATTAATTCTTTACATTTTCTATTTATAATTTTCCCGTTATCTGGATAACGACCATTTATTTCTACAAATGCAATGTTAATATCATTGTCCTTTGTATCATATTCTATTGAAATAGAATTTTTAGTATTTTTATGAATATTTGCATTTTCTCTTTTGACAATTCTCATCTATTAATCTCCTTACTTATTGCATTACAAAATTAATTATCTTTCATATTCCTTAACTCAAAAAGTACTATATTAATCATAACTAACTATTTCATACTTTTCAAGCAATTGAATAAAATCGCCTGAATCTATTAAGCCGTTCTGACTATCAATAATATCAATAATTTCATTATCTTTATAATATATTATTCCAGGTAATTTTTTTATCTCTTTTTCTTTTAAATTTAAAGATTTATTAAGAGTAATTAAATAATTTTCTTCTTCGATTAAGTTTGCTATATCCATGTAAATAAAATTATCAATTAAATCATTTTCTCTTAAAACTTTTCTTAATTTCACTTCTAAATTATATATATCTTGATCACCAGTATAACTTATATAAATAAATGTGTCTGGACTAAATTCAACTGATGCATTTTGAATTTCATTTATTTGGATGTTAGCTACATATTTAGAAATATAGCTATTATTTATTTTATTAAGTAAATGATTTTTATATAAATTAGAGCTTGCAATCGTCATAAGAACTACTCCCATTATGATTAACATTAAATTTAAATAATTGTTTTTACGCACTTTTTTCACTTTTCATTCCTCTTATAATAAAGTCAAGTAAATTCTATCTTGTATATATTTTTTACGTTACTTTATTTCTTTCTTTTATTTTTTTTCTTTTTTATATCGGTTTTAATAATCCTTTGTTATCTACTTAAACTCTTTCTTAAGGCATTGTTGCAGTTGTTGATTCAATTAAATCATATTTTCTTTCTTAATCAAAACCAAATCCTTCTATATACCTCCATTCCTCTGTAATCACAGAATCTTGCCCAACTTTTTGTTTTTCCTATATCAATTCCACATATTAATATTGTTGCTTTGATTCTACTTATTTTTTCTTCAACTTCATTTGCTTTCAATACTTTCTAGTTAAGAGTCTCTATAATAAAAACAAATGATATAATTTTCTATCTAGTGAAATTATATCATGGAAATACAAAAAAAAAAATAATGTTTCCCTATTTTTATTTTATAAATCCATTGTTAACATATTTCGTTTCATTAATAATCATAAAGGCTTCAAGATCCATTTCTTTAATTAACTTTCTTAATCGATCTAATCGCTTATTCTTTATTTCAATAATTAACATTAATTTATTATCGATAGTATTTAAAGTGGATACTCCAAAACCTTCTTCTTTAATTAACTTGACATCCTCATCAGTTATTTTATCTGAAATAACATGAATAGTTAAAAATCCTTTCATAAACAAACTACTTAAAAATGTCCCTAAGTAAGTACCCATAGCATATCCTCCAGCATATGAGATAGGAATAAATATTGAACTATATGATGGAGTTAGTACCTCCCGAGCAACAGCATACCAAATTAAAACTTCAACAAATGCAATTGCAGCTGCTGTAAATCTATGTCCTTTTACAACATTAACAGTTCGAAAAGCACCTAAACAAACATCAATTATTCTTGCGAAAAATATCTTAAGACAAATTAAAAATATTGTCATTAAACAAATCGCCTCCCATAAAAATTATAACTTATATCATTATTCATATCAATGATTTTACATTGTGTTTACAATATAATTAACATTAAACTGATTAAACAAAGTTTACTAGAATCATAATCTAGGAAAATATATATTTTAGATCCAACATTATCTTGGGAATTAGCACTACAATAACAATATATTTGTTATAAAATATTAGCTATTATTATTTTAATAGTCATAACAATTACTTTTATAGTCAAATAGCCCTTATCATAAAGGGCTATTAACATATGATAAATTGAAAGGAGAAAATATGTTTATTAATATTGATGATGATTATTTTTTAAAGTATTATGGAACTAATGAAAGTGAAAAAACAAAATTCAGTTCAAATTCTGATAAATATCTTGATAATAAAATGAATTATTATTCAAAAAAGGATAATTATAAAAAAGATATCTTAAATCCGAAAGAAGGGCTTAATATTGGTAATTTGTTTTATGATTCTTATATTCCTTATAAAAATTATAAACCTAGAGAATTAGTTGCTAAAAATGAAAAAGAACATTTTATGCTAAAAATTCAAGAATTATGCTTTGCTCAAAATGATTTAAATTTATATTTAGATTTATATCCTAATGATCAAGAGATGTTTAATTTATTTAGGCAATATACACTTGAGTCGGAAAAATTATCAAGAATATACGCAGAAAAATATGGACCACTAGAACTAAATCAAGATACGGGATCAGAATATATGTGGTATCAAAATCCATGGCCATGGGAGGTGTCTAAATAGTGTTTAAGTACGAAAAAAAACTACCTTATCCAATTGACATAAAACGTAAAGACATAAAAATGGCAAAATTCATAATTACCCAATTCGGAGGGCCAAATGGTGAGCTTGGAGCATTCTTGCGTTACTTTAGTCAAAAGTTTACAATGCCAACTGCTGAAGGAAAAGCTTTGCTAAATGATATAGCTGTCGAAGAAATGGGACACTGTGAAATGATATGTACAATGGTTACTCAACTTTTAAAAGGCGCTACTGTGGAAGAATTAATGGAAAATGGTCTTTCTGCTAATTACGCTGAACATGGAATGGGTATTTATCCAAGTGATAGTAATGGTTTTCCATTTACTGCAGCATCACTACAATCAATTGGTAATCCTGTAGCAGATCTTGCGGAAAACATGGCTGCCGAAGAAAAAGCTAGAGTTACTTATGAGCATTTAATTGATATGACAAACGATGATGATTTAATAGATCCACTTCTGTTTTTACGTCAGCGGGAAGTAGTCCACTACAAATGGTTTAAAGAACTATATAAAAAATATAAAAAAATGGGTTATTAACAAAAAAATAATAGATAAACTATTATTTTTTAAATATAATCTAACTTATTTTTTTTACGAAGATATATTTTGCGTAATAAATCAACTGGAATTACTGTAAAAGCAAGTACTAAAACAAAAACCAGTTCATACAAAGTTAAACCATAGGTTCTAAAAAGATTACCACCATAGTAAATAAAATATATTTGAATAATACTAACCAATAAAAATATTGCCATAAAGACTTTATTTTTACTTATATTATGAAATATATTTATGTGACTTGTTCGAGCGTTAAAAGCATTGAAGATTCCCATAAATACAAATAAAGTAAAAAAAGCAGTCATAAAATACTTACCATTTAAATCATACCTTATAACATCTTTTATAAAGGGAATTTTTAAAAATAGTAAACAAAGTATCGCTGAATAAACTCCTGTAAACAGTAGCTCTCCTAACATATAACTATTAATTATAGATTCATTTTTAAATTTAGGCTTTTCTTTCATAAATTCAAAACTAGGAGATTCATAAGCAAATGCTAAACCTGCAAGAGTATCCATTATCATGTTTATCCACAACATTTGCATAACAGTCACTGGAGTATTTACGCCAATAAATGGTCCGATAATCGATAATACAAGCGCGCATATATTAATTGTCAACTGAAAAATAATAAATTTACGAATATTTTTAAAAATCGTTCGGCCAAATAATATTGCCATAGAGATTGATTTTATATTATTATCAAGTATAACAATATCACTGGCTTCTTTGGCAACTTCGGTTCCACTTCCCATTGCAAAACCCACATCAGCTTTCTTTAGTGCTGGAGCATCATTTACACCATCACCTGTCATTCCTACTACCAGATTCATTTCTTGGGCAATTTTAACTAATCTGCTTTTATCAGTTGGTTTAGCTCTAGCAATAACTTTTAAATTAGGTAATATTTCTTTGATTGACTCATTATCTAAGTTATTATATTCAACACTTGTTAAAGCTAAACTATTTTTATCTATAATATTAAGTTTTCTAGCAACTACTAAAGCAGTATCTAATGCATCACCTGTAATCATTATAACTTCGACACTTGCATCTTTAATTAATGATATTCCCTCATAACTTTCTTCTCTAACCTCATCTTGAATAAGAACAATTCCTACAAAAATATAGTTATTTACAATTTTTTTATCACTATAAGCAAGCATAATAATTCTCATGCCTTTTTGAGTATATAAATTTATCATATTTTGAATTTTATTAGAATCCCTTATTGGCTTTTTTTCTCCATCGCTATCTAAATAATATCTACATTTCGGAAGAATTATTTCACTAGCTCCTTTAATATAAAAGTGATTAGTCGTAGTTGCACTCGAATATTTGTTATTACTATCAAAAACTTTTTTAGCAATAACATCTTCTTTTTCATATGTACTTATAAATCTTTTAAGTGCTTGGTCTGTTGTATTACCACCGATAATCTTACCATCAGTAATCTCACTACTATTATTTATATTAAGAGACTTAGCTAAAACATCTAAATATTTAGGATATTTAACGAGTTCTACTTCATTACTATAATTGTGACCATCATAATCACAAATCCCAAGAACCGAGAGTTCACCTTTTGTTAGGGTCCCAGTTTTATCAGTTAACAAAATATTAAGTGATCCAGCAGTTTCAATCCCCATCATTTTTCTAACTAAGACATTACTTTTAAGCATTTTTTTCATATTTGTTGAAAGAACAAGTGCGACCATCATTGGAAGACCTTCTGGTACTGAAACTATAATGATTGTAACTGCTAAAGTTAAACCATATATTACATAATCAATCATTAATTTAGGGTTACTAAGTGTTGTCATAATAGCGCTAACTTCAAATTTATTACTAATAAATATTACTGATACTAAATACGAAATAAATACTAAGAAAGCAGCAATATACCCCATAATACTAATTATCTTTGCTAGCTCTCTTAGTCTTGTCTTTAAAGGACTTTCTGGATTAGGTTCTGTAAGCTCCAGCAGAGCTAATCCATATGTTGTATTTATTCCAACTTGAGTAATTCTCATAATACATTCTTGAGAATAAACAACACTACCCTTATATAATGTATTAGTATCACCGGCATTATTTCCTGTAGCTTCTTTATAAACTTCATAACTTTCACCAGTTAAAGAAGATTCATCAACTGTTACCTTACCCTTGATGATTATTCCATCGGCAGGAACTGCCTCGCCACTTGATAAATAAATTATATCGTTAACGACAAGATCATCACTAGAAACATGAATAAGCTTCTTATTTCTTTTTGTTCTAATAAATATTTGACTATTCTCTTTAAAAATTCTATTAAAAGCCTTGCCACTACCATATTCACTTATTGTAGAAATAAAAGACGCTAGAAATATAGCTATAAAAATGCCGAGTGTTTCAAACCAATCAAATTCCCTAAATAAAAAAACTATTTTTACTGCAAGTACAATAAGTAAGATCTTAATAATCGGATCTCCTAGTGATTCAATTAATAATTTAATAAAACTATTATCATTTTTAGTTTCAATTTTATTACTTCCATATTTTTCACGGCTCTTAATTACTTCTTCTTCATTTAATCCTGTAATGTCCATACTTGTCCTCCAGTAAAAATATATGGGACAAGTTACAAAAAAATTCCTAGAACTCAAGGCTTTTAAGTTTACGTTTAGTTTAATTATGTTTTACATAATTAATTGTAAATGGTTTATAAAAACATTGTAAATCAAGTGTCTTATTGTTATAATTTTATTGTAAAGGAGTAGGTGTCTACGTATGGTAAAAAAAATTAAAGTTATCTTACTTTTAATTTCATTATCTGTAATGCTTGGGCTAATGAGCGGAACATATTCCCGATATATTGCTAGTACAAATAGCGATATTAATGCCTCTTTTTCAAACTGGCAAATTTTTGTTCAAAACATTGACATTACAAATAGTGAAGCATCCAATATAACTTTAGAACCAATCATCGAAGAAAACCAGCATGTTGCAACTGGTACGGTAGCACCTTCTAGCAAAGGACATTTTGATATCGATATCGATCCTACTAATGTTGATGTATCATTTGCTTATAACATTAATCTAGAAATTGAAGATGAAAATGATATACCAGATTTAATGATTACTAAGTATGCAATAATACCAACAGATTATAATGAAGGAGATGAACTAGAAATAATTTATTTAGATGACAACATCATTTCTAATTCCTTGTATTATAACAAAGATATTGATACATTTAAATTTGATACCTTTACAATAAGAGTCTACTTCGAGTGGTATGAGGGTGAAGACGAATCAATGGATGATGAGGCTGATACCTTGATTGGTATGCTTGCTGGAGATGGTAATGCATTATTTAAAATGAATGCCAATATCGAATTTGAACAGATTTTAGAATAACATACATACACGAAAGTTACCTCTTTCTTAAGCTATATAATATAGTTCAAAAACTTTAGTGTACTAAAAACGAACTTAATTAAGTTCGTTTTTTAGTTTCATATTTTTAAGCAAAATTATTGTAGACTTGTTTTCTCGATTGAAACAACTGGGATAACTTTACATATTTCTGCTTTTTGATTACCATATATGTGAGTATAATCTTCAGGCAACTTTTTTAATGCAAAAGCTTTATCCTCATTATAGTTAGATTCTGTCCAGTAGCAATCTGCTGATACTAAATATGGGAATTTTTCACTAATAAACTGATATAAACCATTACCGGAAATTGCTTTAGATAGCTCAGTGTTTATTCTATTTGAATAATTTAAATTGCCAATTAATGTATCTGATATATTTTCTCTTACTAAGGTTGAATTAACAACATCCTGGGAAATAATTTTAATTAAATCTTCAACAAGTAAACCTCTAGTACTTGCATTCCAAGTTTCGGTTATATTATTTAAAATATTTTGATAATCGTAATAATTGCCATCCTGATAACTGCCATATGGATTAGGTAATAAGTTAATTCTATTATCTCCTAACGTACTATTAGAATCTATTACATACATTTTTATACATGTAGAACTAATTGATGAACATCGGTTATTATTTATTACATCAATTAGAAGTTCATCGCCTAAATTATATCTAGTGTCACTTGACTGACTATTTTCTAAGGATTGTTCTGCAGTTAGGGTTATAGAAACTTGAATTGAGGGTCTAACTTGATATGAGGGGTCTATTATTTTTTTATTAGCTTCATTTATTTGGTAGTTATAAGCTTTATTACCCCACTGACTATCAATTAAATCGCTTCCTGAATCAAGTGGCCATGATATTGAAATATTAAAATAGCTTTCTTCACCCTTACTTAAAACATAATTTTTACTTAAATTAATATTTATATTAAATGGAAATTCATGAGAAAGAAGATCTTCTACATATTCTGATGGAGAATTATCATCTACTACATAATTATTATCATTATCATCTAAGATTCTTGCACTTATTATTGAATACTCTAATTCAGCATCTGCATCACCTAAATTTTCTATTTTATAAACTTCATCCATTGTTTCCATTCCAGGATAAATATTTGCTAGTGAAATGGTTATTTGGTTAGAAACTTTTTCACCTTTATTTTCTAGTTCAATATACCAAGCTTTAACATCTATTTCTGTACCTACTATTGCCTTGCCACTATAGGCAAACCAAGCAAGAGTAACCGAAATAAATGAAACTGTTATTAAAAACAATGACATTAAATTTAATCGCAGATATACCCGGTGTTTTTTCTTCATCTCGATTCACCCTTTCCCGTAATTACATAATTATTGTTTTCTTTCTCGTCTTTTATCTTCTTTAGCAAGTAAAGTAGATAATAGTTCATAACCTATAATTCCAACTATAGGGATTATAATACATAAGAAGAAGCCTATATTAGTATTTATTATTTTATATATTAACGATAAGATTGGAGATTTGTATTTTATTGCACCAAACAATTGGTCCTCATAAACAATCGGATCTTCAATTAAGTTAGTTAAGCCTTTTGTATTAAAATAATACTTACCCGATTCATCTTGATTAATTTTTACAACCTCGTGAGTTATAATTTTATCTTTAAACGTTCCGACGAGTCCCCGATAACTAATAGCATCCCCAACTTTTATTTCTTCCGGTGAAACCTCTTTAGCAAATAATACATCACCAATATTATATTTAGGTTCCATACTACCAGAAATTACGGTAAACATTCGATAATTAAAAAATGGAAGCTCATTTTTACTTAATTTTTGAAGATATACAGTTAGTATAAAGGCAAAAATTAACATTAAAGAAAAAATTTTAATAATTTCGATAATAATTTTTAAAAGTATATTTGTTTCTGATAATTCACTTAATTTTTTCATGCATTTCTCACTTTCTTATATGTAATTTTTTACTTTATCTAAAAACTCAGCAAATTCATCTTTAAATCTGTTCTTTATATCAGTACTATCGACTGTTGTTTTATTTCTTTCTTTTTTAAGTTCATTAGTAATTATTTCTAAAATTTCTTCATCACTAATGGAGACTCCACTATTAAGAAGCAGTGATATTATTCTTTTTAATTGTTGATGCATCATAATAACAGCATATTCAGATAATCTTTTCTTTTGCTCTCTTTTTGATGAAGATATGGAATCTAACACAAAAAAGTCTAGCATAAATGAATCATCTAATAAACTAAGTAAATCATTATTCCCAGTTGTATCTAAACCATCAATATTGGCATCTTTTTTTCCTTCATCATATGTTTGCATAAATGTCCATAACTTTTCAGCTACTTGAAAATTAGGATTTTTTAAAATTATATTGGTCTTCTTAATTGGTGGCACTACCAAAGCAACATGAGCTTTTTCTAAAGTAGTATAAAGTTCCCCAAACTGCCAGCTAGCAATAAAAGCATTTATCTTTTTAAGTCTAATTCTAACATCTTTTATTTCTTTTTCTATATTTCTAGGGACTTGATCGTTTTCATCATCAGGGTTCTGATTAGCAGTTATTTTAAGTTCAATATTTACTCTTTCAGCTCCAGTTATTGTCGTTGCTGCATATTCTAGAACTCTTTCATCTTTAATTTCCAAATCATCAAGTTCAGCTTCTTTATCAGCAACAAAACGTTGTAAATAAAATATTAATGTAAAAATAAAACGGTTCTCATACGTATTAAATGTCTCTTCTGAACGTTCTATTAATATTTTTGAAGGTTGAACTTCCATTGTGTCTTCATCTATTTTTTCTATATAATGGGTGTGTCTAGATAAGTCTTTTATGCTAGCAACACTTACTTTTTTAGCTTTTTCAACTTTAACAACGTCTTCTTCACGAATAAGTGTAACTTTTGGATTTCTCACTATATTATCTATATAAGGACAAGAGTGTTCAATTTGATCTACCCACTTAAAGTTTATTGAATCACTCGAAAGATCAGATTGATAATACATCTGAGAATTAACTTTTTCTCTAAAGAAATTACTTTTTTTATTTAATTCTTTATTTAATTTAAGACCTTTTGCCATATATATTTTCCGCCTCCTACGCAGCTTTTTTTATTCTTTCTAAAAATTCTATACATTCTTTCATTTTACCATTACCAAAACTTTTATTTAAATAATTAATAAATGGATCTATTTCATCTTTAATAAACAAAATATTTATTTGCTCAATTTTACGGAATATTTTTTTAGCGATAAAATAA
Source organism: Bacilli bacterium (assembly GCA_028703035.1). Classification (GTDB taxonomy): domain Bacteria; phylum Bacillota_I; class Bacilli_A; order RF39; family UBA660; genus DUUS01. The sequence goes on from JAQVNR010000032.1 coordinate 10,895, forward strand.
TCTATTGCGTCAACTTCATCTCCGCCACTAGCAACATAAACCGGAACAAAAATATTTAATTGTTTTAAAATACGATTACCAAATGCAACTCTAAAGTGTTTAATAATATAGTTATCCATTTCTTCAACTTTTTTTAAAGATGTAGCCGATATCGGATAATTTTCAGTAGCATCAGCAAATAATTTTTCCAAATAACTAGAGTTTATATCGAGCGCTTCTTGATCACGACATTTAAATGGCGCAACTTTGGTATTGATATCAATTGGCATCGCTCTATCATAAACTTTGTCAGTAACCATAAATGTCGAGTCGTCATTATTTATAGTCCCAATATACCAAAGATTTTCCGGTAATTTAAGTTTGCCACTAACAACATTTTTAGGATCATCTGGCCAGCCATTTGTAACAAGCTCAATAATCCATTCTTCTCTTGACGGCAACTCTAGAATTGATAACATTTCCGCAAAGTAATATTCAACTCTCGCAATATTCATCTCATCTAATATAATTGTGTGAACATCATCAGTATAGCCAGCTTTATAAAGTTCAGCTAAAACGTCAGACTCATTAAATTTTTTTGTAAACTCATTAAAATATCCTAGTAATTCTGTTTTATCTCGCCAAGAGGGTTCAACCGAAGCGATGCAAGCATCATTTTTAACAAATTTTCCCCAAGCATAAGCCAGTGATGTTTTACCAGTGCCTGATATACCTTGCAGAATAACAAGACGACCGCAAGCTAGACCGGCAATAAACGATCTTAACAGTGATATATCATAATATAGTTTTAATTGTGATGCTGTATAACATCTAAAATTTTCTGCTAGCTCAGCTAATGTAAAGGTATTAGAATATTTTTTAACTTTATATTCTTTAAATTCAATATCTAGTCTACTAAGCTTTGGAAATCTAGAATCACTAGTATCTACTTCTTCATTACTCTCTTCGCCTTCTTCTAACATAGTTTCTTCCTCGCCTGGTTTAAGTCCTAGCTGAGAAACTTTCATTGCCATTATTTCATTTTTTTCTTTCATTAATTTATCTACTTGGGTATTTAAATTATTGATTTCATCAAGTAAATCTTCTTGATTTAAATTTTTGTGATTATATCTAATTAGCCTGCGAATCATAAAGAAAATTAAAAGAACAATAGAAATAACTATAATTACTAAGACAGCAATTGATAAGCCTACCAAAATCCATTCAGCACCATTAAAACTATCTTTATAACCTGTTAAAACAGTTTTATAAGTTTTGAAATTAAACATCTGAGTAAGACCTTTCCAAAAACCTTTTGCCATTGCTTCAAACCCGCTAAAAAAAATTGCGATAAATTCATAAAAGAATCTAAAAAATGTATTCATACTATTCCCCCTGCTTTATATTAAACTTATCATAAATATTAGCATATACTATTTTATGCTGTAAATCAGCTGGAACAAAATTTGCCATAGTTTCTGCAATATTATCTTTTTGAGTAATAAATATAACTTCTGCCATATATAAGTTTCCTTTAGCTTTTTTAACTAAATTATAATGATTTCTAAAACCAACTGCAAATCTAAAACCTTTTTTCTTAAACTTCTGAATAACTTTTTTGTTTTTTATTAAATCTTCAAAATCTATTAAAAATAATATATGAGATTTAGCATATTCATCTTCAATTGCATTTAATAATCCAGTTAATTTTTTTTCTTTTTCAAATAAGCTTGGTGATATATTGATGATATATTTTCTATTAAAATCAATATTTAGCATATCTTTTATTAATTCTGTTAATATCAAAATAAACAATACAGCAGTTTTATCTTCAGCTATAATTCCCTCTGTATAAGTTTTATCAATTATATAATCACTATAAACTTTACTAAAATTAATATTATGTTCTAATTCAGCTGTATATAAGTTTTTACGTCCTTTTATTTGATTTAAATCTATATAAAATTCACTTGATTCAAATTTTTTTAAGAAATATTTAGTAATATCTGAATAACTTTTTTGAATTTTAATTATTTCATTAACTAGATTATCTAATTCTTTAGTATTTATTTCTTTATTAAATTCAATAAGTGTCTTGCGATAAAATTCTCTTTTGGGATTAATTTCACTAATATCTTTACCTTGATCAATTTTTGCAAAAGTTTTTAATATTTGGACATATTTAACTACTTTTTCTTCATATTTACTATCAGAGCTATCATATTCTTTTATTAGTTCATTAGCAATAATGCCTAAGATTTTTTTGATTTTTGTTAAAAGATTTTGACCTTTATAGTCTAAATCTTTTTCACTATAATAGTTATAATATCTAGCATGGATGTATGTAGTTATTAAAATGCTTCTAATTGTTGCTTCATTTGTTACAAGTTTTTCATTACTTAATATTATGTCAATTACTTCATTTATTTCATCTTTTTTAATATTCATGATTGCATCAACTAAATTTTTATTGTTGCGAGTATTATTTCTTATTAAATTTAAATCAATTTTTGTTAGTGTTTCCTCTTCTTCTTCAATAATTATTGCTGGTTCATCTTTAACCTTTTTTTGATCTTTTTTTACATCAGCCATTTCATAATTTGCTATTTCTAATAATGTTGAGTCGATTTCATTTTCATCAACGGGAATAATTCTAAAGAACTGAGTCTTATCAAGTTCATCTTCTTTATCAAATATGTCATCATCAATTTCTTCTGGCATTTCTAATTCAGTTATTTCTGATTCAACTATTACTGGTTCATTCTCATCAATGATAATTTTATCTTGTTCTGTTAAACTAGGATCTTCACTAATAATGATTAATTCATCTTCTGCTAAAGATTCTTTATCTGGTGCAGATTCAACTAATGCCTCATCATTAATGGCATACGGATTAAGTTCTGGTAATATATCTAATTTTATTTTATTTTTCTTGTCTTGATTTTTTAATTTAATAATTTTAGCCCAAATATTTAAAGCAAATGATTTTACCTTTTGTTTGGTTTTAGTCGACTTATCACCTTTTGTTATAGAGTCTACTAAATAAAGAATGATTATCAGCATAATTAATACTGACGGATTAAATAAAGTTTTCCTGAAGATACCAAAACCAGGTAAAATCTTACTTACCTTACCTACTACTTGACTTTGATCAACCGGATCATCTTTCCCACTATTAGCATCTCCCATTGTTATATAAGTTCCACTGTGAATTTCAACTACTCGATGGGTAATATAATCATCTTTTACTTTAAAAGTAATAATATCATTAAGTTCTATTTTAGGATTTAGTTTTACTATAATCCAGTCACCAGCTGATATGGTCTCTTCCATACTATTTGTTTGAACTTCAAACATTGAATATCCAAAGAAATTTGCATAATCCTGATCTAATATTTTGATTTGCACACCTGTATAAATAGAAATAAGTAAAATTATACTAAATAACCCTATTAATATATTTAAACTTAAATTAATTATCTTCTCTTTAGAAAGCCTTAATTTTAATGCCATAGTTCTCATTCGCTCCTATTTTACTCTATATACTATTCTATCACAAAATCAAGAGGTTTGTAAATTAATTTAGAGCATAGATAGTGTAAAATATTTTAGGGGAAGGTATAAAAACTTGCTAAAAAAAATCAAGAGTTTTTAAATGTTTTTTTAGAATAATATTATTGCATGACAAAACAGACTTATTAATGAGTTTTTTTAAAACAAAAAATCTTTTAAATT
>JAQVNR010000033.1 GCA_028703035.1 Bacilli bacterium
AGATTTAATGTTTCACGTGAAACATTGTTTTTTTTCAAAGAATTATTTCCCGGGAAATAATTTCACATTCTATGGTAACGATAATTCGAATGTTTATTTCGTAAGTTTACATAATTTAGCAGAGTTATGCTCAAGGTACAAGATTAACAAATATCAAATCTGAACAACGTGTTAATACTACAATTAGATTAAGAAGAAATGATAAAAAAGAAAATAATCGATTCAATGTTTCACGTGAAACATTGTTTTTTAAAGAATTATTAAAATATTTTAGGTTTAAGGTCGACATTGAGGCTCATTTATAATCACAGTTTATATTCTCTCTTTGATTTTGATACAGTTATAGACTTTGTGTCAGCAATTTGGTACACTATAATTGCACAATGTATATGTTATAAACTGGTCAGATTTGGAAGAAAGCAGCCATATTAACCTCTATACATGTGTGCTTTTTTTAGGAGAAAAATATGGAGCAAAAAGTTATAAATATATTGAAGAAATTAGTTATAAAAGCATCAAATAGAAATGAGACTCCAGTTGCTGCAGTAATAGTTTGTGAAAATAAAATTATCTCAAAAGCCTTTAATCAAAGAAACAAATCTAATTCTACATTAGCTCACGCAGAAATATTAGCTATTCAAAAAGCTAATAAAAAATTAAAGTCGTGGAGACTGAACGAATGTTCGATATATATTACCATAAAGCCTTGTGCAATGTGTGAAGCTGTTATAAAAGAGGCTCGTTTCAAAAGTGTTTATTATTTATTGGAACGCGTTCCAGAAAAGAAACAGTATAATAAAACAGTTTTTCAAAAATTAGATAATAGTGCTTATGATAATGATATACAAAATTATATTTCTATAATAGAAGATTTTTGGAAAAAAAGACGAAAATAAATTAAAATTATGATATAATCATTAGGTACATACAGAGTTATTGAATTATATGTGAAAGAGAGGTGAAGCGAGTTATTTCCGCAAAAATTTATGAATTATAAAGTGTTATATAGGCAATATAGACCAGCTAATTTTTCGGAGCTAGTTGGACAAGATCACATTAAGGAATTGCTTTTAAAATCTATTACAAATAAAAGATTATCGCATGCATATATATTTACTGGACCAAGAGGTACTGGAAAAACTAGTACGGCAAAAATATTTGCAAAAACAGTTAACTGTGAGAACTTAATAAATGGTCTGCCTTGTGAAAAGTGTAATTTTTGTTTATCTTATAATGAATCGTCAGATATTATAGAAATAGATGCTGCATCAAATAATGGTGTAGATGAAATTCGAGAAATTCGTGAAAATGTAAAAATTTTACCAACTACAGCTAAATATAAAATTTATATTATTGATGAAGTACATATGTTATCTTCAAGTGCATGGAATGCATTTTTAAAAACTTTAGAAGAACCACCAAGTCACGTTATTTTTATATTAGCAACTACAGAAATTCAAAAAGTTCCAATAACAGTTCTTTCTAGATGTCAAAGATTTGATTTTCAAAGAATATCTGATGAAACCATAATTGATTTATTAAAAAAAATAATAAAATTTGAAAAAATCAAAATACAAGAAGAAGCAATTAAAGAGGTAGCTTTGCTAGCTGATGGTGGATTAAGAGATGCGCTGAGCATTTTAGACCAATTAGCTAAATTAGGAACTAAAATCACAGTAAAAACCATAAAAGATTCATATGGGATAATAACAACTGCAGAAATTGAAAACTTATTTGAACATTATTTTAAAAATAATATAAAAGAAATCTTAAACTTGGTAGATAATTTTAAATTTTCTGGAGTAGATAGTTCAATTTTAATTACTAAAACGTTAGATTATTTATTAGACTTGTTAGCATTAAAAAAAGTTGAAAAAACTGAGTCTAAGTGGATAGAAGAACTTATTGTTGATTTAGAAAGTTGCTATTATAAGACAAACAAGTATACATTAATAAAAGCTACATTATTAAAACAAATTAATGAAGTAAACAATAAAGAAAATGTCCAGAATTTAGAAAACAAAAATAGTGAAATTATTTCCCGGGAAATAATTTCTGAAGCTAAAACCGCAGAATTTAAACCTGAAAAAATTATTTCCCGGGAAATAATTCAAAAAAATAAAATAGAAGATATTATTAATATTAGAATAAATAATTCTTTTGTTGAAGCAAAGATTACTTTAAAAAAAGATTTTATTAAAATATGGGATAAATATATAGAGGATTTATTTAATAATAACGAGTTTAAAATAGGCACCTTATTAAAAGAAACAAAAGTTGAGGTTGTATCGCCTACAAATATTCTTGTTTCTACGGAATCATATTCTAACAGTGTTTTACTTAATACAATATCAGATAAATTAAGTGATAATTTAAAAGTTCAGTATAACATTTCTACTAAGATTGTTTGTTTGGATTCCGTAAGATGGCAAACTGAAAAAAATGAATATATTAAAAATAAAAAAAGTAAAAAATATAATTTAATTATAGAACCCGAAAATTTAATTATTAAAGAAGTAGTTGATACTGCAGAAAATATTTTTGGTGAGGAGTTAATAGAAATAAATTAATAAAAAAATCTGAATAAAAAATAGAAAGAAAAATAATAAGTTTTTTGGAAAATGTTTTTTTAATACTTATTATAAGAGGAAATTAATATGAATATGCAAAATTTAATGGCGCAAGCTAAAAAAATGAAAAAGGACATAGAAAAGAAACAAGAAGAACTAAATAATCAAGAATTTTTTGCTCAAACAGAACTTGTATCTATTACTATGTTTGGAAACAAAAAAATAAAATCACTCAAAATTGATAAAGATAAGATAACAGACTTTGATGATTTAGAAGCGCTGGAAGACATGTTTTCTATTGTTTTAAATGATGTTTTGAAACAAATAGACGATGAGACTAATTCTAAAATGGGAATGTATGGATCTGGTCTAAATGGTTTAATATAAGTGATATATCCCAAAGAACTAGAAGAACTAATTAATTTTTTTATGAAGTTGCCCAGTGTTGGAGCAAAATCAGCTGAAAGATTAGCTTTGGCGGTAATGAAATTTTCAAAAGAAGATGCAGAAAATTTTTCTAAATCAATTCAAAAATTAAAAAAAACATTAAAAGATTGTATTATATGTGGGCATCTTACTTCGACTGATATTTGTCATATTTGTTCTAATTCATATCGTAATCATAATGTTATATGCATTGTAGAAGATTATAAAAGCATATTTAGATTTGAAAAAATAGGTAAATATAACGGAGTATACCATGTACTAAACGGTTTGATTTCTCCAATAGATGGAATAAACCCAGATGATATAAATATTAGTTCATTAATAAATAGGTGTAATAATATTGAAAGTGAAAATATTGAGTTAATAATTGCTTTAAAGCCAACATTAGAAGGAGAAGCTACTACAATGTATATTACCAAAATATTAAAAGATAAAAAAATAAAAATCAGTAGATTATCTTATGGTATCCCAATGGGGGCGGAAATAGACTATCTAGATGCATTGACTTTAGAAAGAGCACTAGCTGACCGTAAAGAAGTATTATAAAATAATAAGTTACATATTATTTTATAGGTGATATTTATGATTTTAAAAATTATAAAGAAATTAATGCTTGCTATTGTTATAATTTATGGTCTAGATTTATTAATACAAAACTTAGGAGTTTTTGTACCATTAAATTTAGTTACTATACTTTTAGTTTCAATATTAGGTTTTCCAGGTTTAATAACTTTAGCATTGTCATTTTTCTTTTTAATTTAAGAAGGGAAGTTATGAAAGAAAATTTTTACACATATTTTAATATAGCTTTACATGAGAACAAGCTTCCTCATGCGTTTTTAATTGAAACAATTGATATAGAAACCCAATTTACAAAGATAATTAATTTACTTTTTGATAATAATTTAATTAAAAACAAAAATTATAACCAGTGTTTAAATTTGATTGTAATCGAGCCTGAGAGTAAAGAAATTAAAAGTGAACAAGTTAATAATCTTCGTAAAAAATTTAGTGCAATACCATTCAATGATAAATACAATATTTATATTATTAAATATGCGGAAAAAATGAATAACTCATCATCAAACAAAATATTAAAGTTTTTAGAAGAACCAAATTCCCAAACAATTGGAATTTTACTTACAGCCAATTCACAAATATTACCAACTATCAAAAGTCGTTGTCAAATATTTAAGATTATAAATAAAAACGATGTTTTTGTCAGTGAAAACAGTTTATTATTAAAAAAATTATTGGGTAATTTAAATGCTGAACAAGAAATAGAATTAAGGAAATTTTTTTCCAAAATAGATAGAGAAGAATTAGTAAATATATTTGATTCAACTATTAATAATTATAATGATATAATGACTGAGAAAACACTTAAAACTATTTTTATCTTAGAAAAAATATTGCACTTGCTAAAAAGTAATGTTAATATTGATTTAGCATTAGATAAATTATGCATAGAGGTGAAAAAAATATGAATATATGTGGTGTGAAGTTTAAAGAAAACGGAAAAACCTATAACTTTTTTTATGAGAATATGGAAATTGATATAAATGATTATGTGGTAGTCGAAACTGAAAAAGGAAAGCAATATGGGAAAGTGGTTTTTTTAGATAAAAACAGATCATTTAAACAACTCAAATATGTGATAAGAAAATCAACGGAGTCAGACTATAATCAATATTTAAAAAATTTAGCGGATGGTAAAAAAGCTTTACTCGATGCTAAAGTTACTTCTAAAGAATTAGGACTAGAAATGCAATTTATAGATTGTAATTATACTTTTGATCGAAAACAATTATTATTTAATTTTGTTGCTGATGAACGAGTTGATTTTCGTGAATTAGTAAAAAGGCTGGCAGGAAAATTTAGAACTAGAATTGAACTGCATCAAATTGGTGTTAGAGATAAAGCAAGGGAAGTTAGCGGAATTGGGCAATGTGGCAGAGAATTATGTTGTGCCAAATTTTTAAACAGCATAGATACAATTTCAATTAATATGGCAAAAAATCAAAATATAGCTTTAAATCCTTCAAAGATAAATGGTACATGTGGACGCTTATTATGTTGTTTATCTTATGAAGATTCTCAATACACTGACTGTCGAAAAAGTTTGCCTCATTTAGGGGAAAAAATAAAGTATGAAAATAAAATGCTTAAAGTAATTTCGATTGATATATTAAATCAAAGTTATAAACTTGATAATGATGGGGAAAAAATAGAAATAAAACTTAAAAATTGTGGTGGTTGTAATTAAAATAAATTATTTCCCGGGAAATAATTTGCAAAAAAAGAAACATAATAAGAAAGGATAAATATGAAATTAGTAGTAGGTTTAGGGAATATTGGTAAAGAATATTTAAATACACGTCACAATATAGGCTTTTCAACAATTGACAAATATTTATGTAATATAAAATGGTCAAAACACTTGTATGGTTCATATTACAAGAATAACAATGTGATTTTTTTAAAACCTAATACTTATATGAATTTATCAGGCAAATCACTCAAATATTTTGTCGATTATTTTAAAATTCCTATAGAAAATATATTGGTTATTCATGATGACCTAAATTTGTTATTAGGTTCTTACAAATTAAAGAAAGATAGTTCATCAGGAGGGCATAATGGTATTAAATCGATTATTGATTATCTTGGAACTAAAGAATTTTTACGTTTGAAAATAGGAATAAATTATGTTGATAATAAAAATGATTCAGTAAATTTTGTTCTCGGAAAATTTAGTAAAGAGGAGTTAAGTAAAAATGTCGATAAACAGCCAACGTATAATAATATAATTGCTGATTTTATTTTAGGACTATCATCCGAGGAACTGATGAATAAATATAATTAAGATGCATATGGAAAATATATTTCAATTATTTAAGATAGATGATATAAAAAATGTATCTGGGCTAACAGATGAATTAAATATATTATATATCTACAATTATTTTATTAAAAAAAAACAAAATATAATTGTTTTAACAAGTTCACTATTTGAAGCAACAAAATATTTTGAAAAATTACAAACGTATACAGACCAAGTATACTTTTTCCCAATGGATGAATTCTTAACTTCTGTGGCAATTGCAGTATCTCCAGAATTTAAAAATAATAGGCTAGAAACACTACAAGCAATTGCCAATAATAACTCTAGCATTGTTGTTACGAATTTGATGGGTTTTTTAAGATTTTTACCAAATAAGAAGCTTGTAGAAAAGTCATTTATAAAACTAAAAAAGAAAGAAAGTATTATTAGAAGCAGTTTAGAAAAAATATTATATGAATTTGGATATAATAAAGTATCATTAGTAACATCTACAGGTGAGTATTCCATTAGAGGATATGTGATTGATATTTTTCCACTTGATAGTGAAAAACCAGTGAGAATAGAACTTTTTGGTAATTTAATTGAGAACATTAAAATTTTTGAGCCTGATTCACAATTATCAATTGGCTCGATCGAAAACGTTTTAATAGTGCCATATAAAGAATTAATCAGTACAGAAAATGAATCTTTATATAGTTTTTTAAAAAAGCCGGTAGTGTTTACTATTGAAAAAAAATTAATAGATCAATCATATAAGCAATTAAAAACAGAAATTTTAGAATATAATTTAAAAAAAGAAACTCCAAATAAAAAACATATGTTTAACAAAGAAGATATCTCTTTGAAAGAAGAAATAAATATTGGAGAATTTGGTTTAAACGTCCAAAAAACTTTATGTTTAAATTCTTCAAATATAGAAAACTTTCAAGGAAATTTAGATAAACTTAAAACTTTTGTTTTAGATAGAATTCCTAAATATACGATTGTTTTTATGTTATCGAAAGATAGAATGATTAAGGAAATTAGTGAATTGTTTTCTTATAATGTTAATATTGGGCAAACAAATTTGGGGAAAATAAATATTATAAAACAAAAAATCAATAATGGTTTCATTTTAAATAACACTATATATATTGGTGAATTTGATATAGAACTTGTAACAAATACTGCTGTATATAAGCCAGCCTTTAAAATAGGTAAAAAAATTAAAAATTTTTCGGATATTAATAAAGGAGATTATGTAGTTCATATTTACAACGGAATAGGAATTTACAAGGGAATTGTTACTTTAACCACCAAAGGATTTAAAAAAGATTATATTCAGATTAATTATTTAGATAATGATAAAGTTTATATCCCTGTGGAAAAAATAGAAACAATTTATAAATATTCAGACAAAGAAGGGACAAAACCAAAGATTCACAAACTAGGGTCTTCTTCTTGGGGTAAAACAAAGTTAGCAGTTCGCAATAAAATAAAAGATATTTCTGAGGATTTAATAAATTTATATGCTGAAAGAGCAAAATCAAAAACTACACCATATTTACCTTTCGTAGAAGAAGAAAAATTTAAATCAGAATTTGAATTTACTGAAACAGTAGATCAATCAAAATGTATTGCTGAGCTTTTAATTGATTTGGAAACAACCATACCTACTGATCGATTGCTTTGCGGCGATGTTGGTTTTGGAAAAACAGAAGTGTCATTTAGAGGAATCTTTAGAGCTGTTTTAAATGGATTTCAAGTTGCATATTTATGCCCAACTACTATCTTATCAAAACAGCAATATCTATGTGCTTTAAAAAGATTTAAAGATTATGGAATAAATATAGCTTTATTAAATAGATTTGTCACACCTAAAGACACAGAAAAAATTATTGAAGGTTTAAAAAGCGGAGCAATTGATATTGTTTTTGGTACTCATAAATTACTTAATGAAAAGATAAAATATAAGAATCTAGGTTTTCTTATAATAGATGAAGAACAGCGATTTGGCGTAACGCATAAAGAAAAGATAAAATCAATGAAAAAAAACATTAATATTTTAACGTTATCTGCAACACCAATTCCCCGCACATTAAAAATGGCGATGTCTGGTTTAAAAGATCTATCAATTTTGGATACCCCACCTCAAAATAGATATCCAATACAGACATATGTTATTGAAGAAGCGGATTTATTGATAAAAGACGCAATTTATAAGGAGTTATCACGAAAAGGACAAATATATTTTTTATATAATAATGTTGTTAATATTGAATCAAGAGTGGCAAAATTAAAACTCTTGGTTCCTGATGCTAGAATTGGATATGCGCATGGACAATTACCTAAAAATAAATTAGAAAGTATTATTGAAGATTTTATAGAATATAAATATGATATATTAGTTTGTTCGACAATTATCGAAACAGGTATTGATATTTCAAATGTAAATACGTTAATAGTAATTGATGCTCAAAATTATGGGCTAAGCCAACTTTATCAGTTGCGTGGAAGGGTTGGTAGAGGAAATAAAGTTGCTTATGCATATCTAATGTATAATCCAGCTAAAACTTTAACAGAAACCGCTGTTAAAAGACTTAAAGCAATAAAAGAGTTTACTGAACTCGGAAGTGGATATAAAATAGCACTTAGGGACTTATCAATTAGAGGCGCTGGTGATATATTAGGAAGCGAACAAGCTGGTTTTATTGATTCCGTAGGTATAAATTTATATACTCAAATGGTTGAAGAAACAATGAATGAAATAAAAGGAAAGCAACAAGAAGAAGTTAATGAAAACCTCTCTTTAATTGATGTTGATACTCATATTCCAGAAAATTATGTTAGTGATGAAAATATTCGGATAGAGATTCACCAATTAATAAACCAAGTAAAAGATTTAAAATCATTGAATCAAGTAAAATATGAACTTGAAGACCGATTTGGAATATTACCAGATAAAATAATAATATATATGTATGAAGAATGGTTTGAAAATCTGTGTAATACACTTAAAATAACTGAAGTTGTTCAAAACGATTTACAGATTACTATAACTTTACCAAAAGATATATCCGATCAAATAAATGGTGAGAAGTTATTTTTGCAAACTTATAATATTCATCCTAAATTTAAACTAAAATACTTACAAAATAAAATAAGTTTATCATTACCACTAAAAAATCTGGAAAAACATTATATATATTATTTAGTTGAATTAATAGAAATAATAAATTCACATATTGTATAAAAAAAATATTAAAAGACACAATATTAAATAGTGGTGTTAAAAGAATGAATGAAAACGGATATATAAGAAAAATAGATGAATTAGGACGAATTGTTATACCAAAAGAACTTAGACAAAGATTAAAAATTCAAGATGGTGAGATTTTAATAATTAATCATACAGATAAAAAAATAAATTTATCCAAATATTCTTATATTGGTAACAATGAAAATTTTATAGTAAAAGTTGGTGACAAAGTCAGCTTTTTAATGAACATTGAAGTAATAATAACAGATTTAGAGAATATAATATATAGTAGTAAAAATTATTCTAATAAAAAAATAAGTACTGAAATAAGCACATATTCTAAAAATCGTGAGGGAGCAGTAGTAAGTGATTTAATAATAAATGATGAAATAAAAATTTTTGACAATATTTATATTGAATCTATCATATCTAATTCGATTGGAATTGGAGTAGTTATTTTAGTTAGTGAAAAAAAATCTGAAAATATTCAAAAATTATGTAAACTAATTGCAGAAATAATTAGCTTTCATATTGATATTACTTGATTTGCATAATAAATATTGATAATATTTTGGGTAATAAACAAAGAAGGAAAGATGGCTCTGGAGTTTAAACGAGAGTTTCCGCGTTAAGGAATTAAAGAGCATGTTAATCATGAAGTAAGGTGGTACCGCGCTAATATAAAGCGTCCTTAGTTTATGTTTTTTTGTTTTTAGAAAGTGATGCACATGAAGAAAAAGTTTTATATTACAACGGCGATAGACTAAAAGACTAGATGGTTATGATGTTTTATTTCAAACAGGTACTGATGAGCATGGTCAAAAAAACTTATCTGCGCTATTTGCTCGTTTTAATATAGAAGACAAATTAAAGCCTTAAAAAATTAATTTGTCTTTTTTTATTTTTACTATATAATTATAGTGGTGATAAAAATGTTTACAGATACGCATTGTCATGTATTGTCAAATGAATATAATAATTATCGAGATATAATTCATAATCTAAAGAAAAATAATATAAAAAGAATTATAATTAATGGATATAATTTAGCAAGCAACAAAGAAGTTATAAAACTAGCTAATAAGTACCCTAACGTCTATGGAGCTTTAGGCCTTCATCCTAATTATATAGAAGATAATAACGATGATGCCATAAATTTTATTAAAAATAATTTAAACAATAAGAAAATTATTGCAATCGGCGAAATAGGCCTTGATTATTATCGCAATAAAGAGAATAAAAAACAGCAATTAAAAATATTTAATTTGCTATTATCAATCGCAGAAAATAACAGTCTTCCAGTAATTATTCATAACCGCGAAGCAACGGAAGATTTAATTAAAACTTTAAAAAAATATAAGTTAAAAGGCATAATCCATTCTTTTTCGGGTAGTTATGAAACAGCAGTCAAATTAATTAATCTAGGATTTAAACTTGGAATAAATGGTATAGTTACTTTTAAAAACACTAACTTAAGGAGAACTTTAAAAAAACTTAAAATAAGCAATATCTTAATCGAGACAGATTCGCCATATTTATCTCCAGAGCCTCTAAGAGGAACAAAAAATGAACCTAAAAATTTGGTTTATATAGCTAGTATATTAGCTGAAATATATGATATTAATTTAGATAATCTTGCTAAATATTTAGAAAAAAATTTCACCGATATTTTTGACATATAACTATATTTATGATAAAATATGTCCATATTGGAGATAAAAATATGAATAAAAATATTAGATTAAAGTTTAGTAAATATTTACGAATAATTATCTTGATTATTACAGTTTTAATGTGTGGGCAAGTTTCTTTAATGAAATTTGAAACAAAAACTGCTAATAGTAATTTAAATAAAACCTTAGATCTTCATGCAATGGCAGTTAAATTAGATGAAATAATAAAAAATGATTTATATACACCACTTGATACGTATAATGGTATTTTAACGGGTTATGCTGCAGATTGTCCATTATGTGGAGGGACTCTTGGTTGTACTGGGCAAGATGTACTTACAGACAAAATCACTACTTATTATGATGATATTTATGGTACAGTAAGAATCGTTGCAGCTTCCCAAAACCTACCATGTAAATCTATAGTGCAATTTGATTTACCATCTATTTCAGACGAAAAGATAACAGCAATAGTTCTTGATCGTGGAGTAATTGGTACAGCTTTAGATTTGTTAGTTGAAAGTGAAGAAATTGCTTATAATAATGTTGGAAAAAAACAAATTTCTTATGAAGTATTAAGATTTGGTGGAGAAAGATAATGTAATTTATCTTTTTTTTTGATAAAATGCTAGTAGTGATGAAAATGAATAAATTTAATTATAAAAAAAAATACGGTCAAAACTTTTTAGTTGATAATAATGTTCTAAATAAAATAATAGATAATTTAGATATTACATCAGCAGATTTAGTTATTGAAATAGGTGCAGGTAGTGGGAATTTAACTAAAAAATTGGTAACCTATAATGCCAAGATTGTTGCTTATGAAATAGATCTTGAAACAAAAAAATATTTAGAAAAGATTGATTACTCAAATTTATCGATATTTTATGATGATATATTAAATAGGAATATTAAACAAGACATAAAAAATTATCAATATAAAAATTTATATATTATTGGCAATTTACCATACTATATTACTACACCAATAATTGAAAAAATTATTAAAGAAAATTTAAATACTAAAGCAATATATTTTATGGTTCAAAAAGAAGTTGCTGAAAGATTAACATCTAATCCTAAAAGTAGAGACTATGGATATATCACTGTCTATTTAAAATATTTTTATGATATTAAAAAATTATTTGATGTTAGCAGAAATTCTTTTTTTCCAGTTCCTAAAGTCGAAAGTTCAATTATTAAACTAACAAAACATAATAATTACCAAGTAAAAGACCAAAAAAAGTTTTTTAGTATAATTAGCGATGCCTTTAAATATAAAAGAAAAACATTGTTAAATAATTTAAATAATTATGATAAAAAAGTAATTATTGATATTTTACAAAAAAATAATTATACTAATTTAGTAAGAGCAGAGGAACTCCCTATTGAGATTTTTATAGAATTAACAAATGCTTTGTAGCATTTTTTTTATTATATTTCATACGATTTAACAGGTGAGCTCATGGAATTTAAAAAAGGAGATTTAGTAACAAGAGAAAGTTATAATCATGATACTGTTTTTAAAATATTGAATATTCATGATGAGATATGCTATTTAAAGGGAGTTAATGTTAGACTTTATGCTGATAGTCCAATATCTGACTTAAAACTATACGAAGAGAAAAATAGTCTTGATGATTTTGATAAAATTAGTGAAGATATTGAAAACCTTGATCGCGATGAGTATTTTTTTATGCCAGCAAAAATTCTTCATTTTGATGGAGATTCAGATTATTTGCAAAGATGTTTAAACTTTTATAAAAAATTACATATAAAAGCTGTTGGTAAAGTTATTAAAGAGGAGTTGTTACCACAAAAAATATTCAAATATTTAAATGAATATTTCCCTGATATTGTAATAATTACTGGACATGATGCATACTATCGTAAAAATGGTGATATAGAAGACATCAATAATTATAAAAATTCAAAACATTTTTGTGAATCAATTAAGATAGCAAGAAGATATGAAAAAAGTCATGATAAGTTAGTTATTATTGCTGGAGCTTGTCAAAGTGATTATGAGGAGTTAATTAAATGTGGCGCTAATTATGCATCAAGTCCTAAAAGAGTAAATATTCATGCTCTTGATCCTGCGATAATAGCTTCAACGGTAGCATTAACCGAAAAAAATACTCCAGTAGATTTAATTGAAACCTTAACCAAGACCAAGTATGGTTCAAATGGTATGGGCGGAATTAAAGGGACTGGTTTAATGTATGTGGGGTATCCAAGATGATAGAAACAATTAAAATCGAAATTTATAACCATTTAAATAAAGAAGTTAAAGTGGTTTCTAAAGAAAATCGTAACCGAAATGATATTTTTTATGGAAATATAGTCGAAATATATTCTCATGTTTTTATAGTGAGTAATGGAATAGATAAAAAAAGTTATACATACTCAGATATTTTGGCAAGAGACATTCAAGTGACATTTTTATAAAAAAAGTTGCTTTTTTGTTAATAATGTTTTAAACTTAAGTTAAGTGAAAACTTAGAAGGAGTGTATGTTATGGAAATTACATCAGTAAGTGTCCGCAAAGTTGAAAAAGAAGGTTCACGTATGAAAGGCATCGCTTCAGTATTATTAGATGATGCATTTGCTGTGCACGATATTCGAATTATCGAAGGCGATAATGGATTATTTATTGCAATGCCTAGCAGAAAAACTGCAACAGGTGGCTATAGAGATATCGCTCATCCAATTAATCCCGATGTTCGAAAACAATTTGAAGATGCAATAATTGAAGAATTTAAAAAAGCTGAATAATTCGCAAATGCGAATTTTTTATCTATAAGGAAAGTACGATCGGTCAAATTATCAGTAAAAACCCACAATTTTTGAATTGTGGGTTTTATTTAAATATAATAAATTAGCTTATCTGATTTTCGGTCCAATAAGCAAATACAGCAGTTTCTTTCCCACATTTTTGGCAAGCTAGTGTAGAAACTTTTTCTCTAATTTTCAAATGGTATTTCTTTCTAGACATTTCGTCATAAATAAATGCTGGAACGTTTTCTGTAAATCCGCAAGATAAGCAAGTTGTTTTAATATCTGGCGTGGTATCAATTTCAATATCTTCCCATGGAAGGGATCATTTTTTTTCATAGGGTACCTCCAAAGTTATGTAAACTCAGTATTATAGTATACCATTATTATTTTACAATTTGGGCATTGTTGTGGATCTTTTGAAAAATGCCATATAATCATGTCTCTCCAGTTAAGACATTTCTTTTTCCAGTTTATCTTTTCTTCTAAACTATTTTTAACAAAGTTATTTTCAGAAATACCCCCATCAAGAAGTATCATATGAATATGCGGGTTGAATTTAAGGTCTCTGCCATAAGTATGAAGTACAGAAATAAAAATACTTTCAAGTGAATTTGAATGTTAAAAGAAGTAGACAGTGTTGCTCTAAGAAGTGCTGTCTTTGATTTAGAAGATGCTTATAAACCCTTTTTTGATAAAAGAGCTGAGTATCCTAACTATAAATGTAAGGGATATAAAGAATCATACCGAACTTCTAATATGGTATCAGTTTATAAAGATAAAGAATATAATTCTATTGAGTTAGATTTAGACGAAAAAACAATAAAATTACCTAAACTTAAAAAAATTAATATCAGAGGTTATCGTAATCTAAAAGGTATAAATGGTAGAATAATAAATGCTACCATAAAAACTTGCTAAAAAAAATCAAGAGTTTTTAAATGTTTTTTTAGAATAATATTATTGCATGACAAAACAGACTTATTAATGAGTTTTTTTAAAACAAAAAATCTTTTAAATTACCATATCT
>JAQVNR010000034.1 GCA_028703035.1 Bacilli bacterium
ATTAAATAGTCTTTGACCTGCTTGGTTTTTTTGCTAAATTTTACTGTAATGTAAGCTTTTTTTTCTTATTATTTTAAGTTTTTAAATTTACTATTTATGCTTTTTATATAGTTTGGCTGTGAATTGTAACCTAAATTTATTTAATAATCATATATTTTAAAGAATATAGCACATCTCCAGTAGATATTATTATTTGTTCTATTGCTTCTTCATTTACATAAACCAAATAATTAATTCCATCAATATTATAATTATATTCTTTATTATTATCTTTTTGTTTCATAACCGAAGAATTATTATCTAAAATATCCATAACATTACTGGGAAATAAATAAATTAGATTAATATCATTTAATAAAGATTTTTCTTCTATTTCAATATCTTTTTGAATTAAATAAATTTTATCTTCAATTATTTTAATTTTTTTTAAGTCTATTTCATCTTCTAAAGTAGAATTTAAAACATTATTAATTATTGTTCCTTCCAAAAAATAATCACGTTCTGAAGTTATTTCGTATTTGATACTTATATTGCTACTAATAAGATCTTTTTTCATCATATTATAAGTTATATTTTCTTCTTCCTGATAATTAGAATTGTTACTATTATTACCAATTGAGGCTAATGAAAAAAATATTAAAAAGAATAGAAAATAACCTCCTAATTTAAATAAAGTTCGATATTTAGGCACTGCCCATAATTCTCTAAATCTTGAATATTTACTCTTCATTATTTACCTCTTTTCCTAATAATTTTTCTTTATCAAAACCATTAAAGAAATCTTTAACAGTCATTTCATTTTTACCTGTTGGTTTTATTTTAGTTATCTTAATTCCCTTATCCTTGCACATTATCGTAAAACTATCCTTAGCAACTGAAATAATTACTCCTGGTAAACCTTTTCCTAAAGTAACTTCACATGATACAATTTTATATTGACTGTTAAAAAGATTAAAATAAGCATAAGGTGAAGGTGATAAAGCTCTAACTAAATTATAAACTTCATCAGCTGATTTATGAAAATCAAGAAGTTCATTTTCTCTTTTAATAATTGGTGCGTAAGTTACTTTGGCTAATTTTTGCTTAACTCTTTTATTAGTGCCATTAATAATACTCGGCAAAACTTCTATAATTATATCCCTTCCTAGTAAAGATAATTTATTTGATAGTGTTTCTAAATTATCGCCTATATTTATTTTTAAAGATTTTTGTTTGATTATATCTCCAGCATCCATTTTTTCATCCATATCCATAATTGTTATACCAGTTTCTGCATCCCCATTCATGATTGCATGATGAATTGGCGCGCCACCTCGATATTTTGGCAGAAGTGATGCATGAATATTTATACATCCTAACCTAGGAAAATCAAGCAAGACTTTAGGTAGTATTTGTCCATAAGCACAAGTAATAATTATATCAGGTTTTAAGCCCTCTATTATTTTATAATCATCCCTTATCTTTTTAGGACTAAAAACTGGAATATCATTTTCTATAGCAAGTTTTTTTACTGGCGATGCGGTAAGTATTTTCTTCCGACCAACTACTGCATCTGGCATACTTACTACCAAGACTACATTTGTTTGTTCAATTAACTTTTCTAAAATAGGAACACTAAAAAAAGGAGTCCCCATAAATATAACTTTAAGATTTTTCATTTGATCACCAACTTAATTATATCCAATTAAGTCCTTGAAGTAAATAAGATATAAGTATTATATTTACTGTTGCGTTTGAATTTTGATGTTTAAGACAAGTTAGTGGCACTACTAATACACCGTCTTCTCTTTTATATGCATATTTACTACCATATAATACCATTAGAAAGGAATACTAGTATCTACTTTTTCTTTTAATTAAATTAACAATAATATTAGATAATTTTTCTATCCCAATTATATATTGTATTTATAGAAAGCTTAACTATGGGTTTGTGTTTTGGACGCATTTGTTTTCCGTATTTCGGACGTACTCCATTCCGCTTTTCAGACATAATTTGTATTTTGAGTTTTAGAAAACTTAAAAACAAGGCAATTACACCTTGTCTATTTCGATATTATCTTTATATTCTTTGCAAGTCATGTCTAGTTCATTAAATAATAAATCAACATCATTTGGTGATTTTAATCTAGCACCTGATGCCAGTTTATGTCCACCACCATTATATTTCATTGCTACTTCATTAATGATTGGTCCTCTTGACCTAATATTCACTTTATAAATTTCTTGTCTTTCATCATATGAAACAAATGCCCAAACATAAATACCTTTAATATAATTAAAATTATTAATCATATTTGATGCCGTTGATGCATCAACTCCGTATTCTTTAATAATATCGTTATTAAGTTTTATATAAGCAAAACCATTTTCAGTTATTGTCATATTTAAAGTAATATAAGCTTGAAATCTAACTTCATTAAGAGGTCTTTCATATAAATGGTTATATAATTCAGGAAGATTTAATTTATATTTAGATATTAAATTACTTACTACGTCAAATGTTATCGCACTTGTAGTTGGAACTAAAAATCGATCACTATCAGCAATAATTCCCACATATAATTTAGCAGCAATATCTGCATTCATCTTAAGTGATGTATTATTAATTAAAAGCGCGATCATTTCACATGTAGAACTTGCTCTTTCATTAACATATTCTATTATACCCATTTTATCTTCATATGGATGGTGATCTATTTTAATAACATTTGGATAATTTTCAAAATTAATTCCATCTACTCTTGATTTATTAGGTAAATCTAAAATAAACAAAAGAGGATTTTCAAGTAGACTATCATCAATTTTATCTAAGTTACCTAAATATTTAAATTTAGATACTCCAATTCCAACTGCATAAACTTTTTTACTAGGAAATGTCAGTCTTATTGAATCTCTTAACGCGATTTGACTAGCAATAGCATCAGGATCTGGGCCAATATGCCTAGCGATAACAATCGTATCGTGATCCTTGATTTCTTTGTAAATCTTTTTAAATATATCTTTCTTCAAGGACTTTACCTCTTTCTATTTTATAATTGTATAAGTATCTGATGCTATCATTAACTCTTCATTAGTTGGAATTACATAGACTGGTATTTTAGAGCTATCAGTTGTTATTTTAACTTCTTTTCCGCGACTATTATTAGCAACTTCATCTAGTTTAATACCTAATATGCTTAACTTATTTATAACTTGGGCTCTTGTATTAAGTGCATTTTCACCAATACCAGCTGTAAAAACAATTGCATCACAGCCACCTAACTCAACATAATATCTAGCAATATAATCAACGATTCTATTAATATACATATCTTGAGCTAAAATACATCTTTCATCACCATTTTTAATTCCAACTTCAATATCTCTTGAATCAGAACTTACACCAGATACTCCTAAATAGCCACTTTCTTTATTAAGATAATTCTCAACTTCATCAGCGCTCATTCCTGTAGTTTTCATCATATATGTTAAAATAGTTGCATCAATATCGCCACATCTAGTTCCCATCATTAAACCAGCATTTGGAGTAAGTCCCATTGAAGTATTAATACACATTCCATTTTTAACAGCTGAAATACTTGCTCCATTACCGATATGACAAGTAATCACTTTAGTATCATTTTTACCAAGTAATTCATTTACTCGTAGGTAAACATATTTATGACTTGTACCATGAAAACCATATCTTCTAACACCATACTTAGTATACCATTCATACGGTATTGGATAAATATAATTTTCTTTCGGAATACTTTGATGAAAAGATGTATCAAACACTAGTGTTTGAGCAACATCTTTAAAAGTTTCCATAGCCGCTTTAACTCCTGTTAAAGCTGGCGGATTATGAAGAGGCGCAAGAGGAGCTAAGTCTTCAACAATTTTTAAATTCTCAGGGGTTGCTAAAACAGAGGCAGCAAAGTAGGCCCCTCCTTGAGCTACTCTATGACCTACTCCTTTAATATCTTCTAAAGCATCAATAATTTTATTATCAACAAGCTCTTGAACTAAAATTTCAAAAGCAATTTTGTGATTTTTCAAAGACACTTCTTTCTTGATTTTTTCACCGTTTAATTTAATTGAATAAAATGAATTATCCATACCAATTCTTTCAAAAACCCCATTAATTAATTCTTTTTCTTCTGGCATCTCAAATAAAGTAAACTTTAGAGATGACGATCCAGCATTTACACTTAATATTTTCATTTTCACATCTCCTAAGTCATTATATCAAAAAAAAAGCCTTTAAGGCTATTTTTTTTTAATATTTAGCTTATTATTACAATTTCTTGGTTTCACAGCAGTACTAAAAACATCAATATTATCTTTGTGGCTTAAATTAATTCCATATTCACTAACAAACTCATGTAATAATCTTTCCTTATTTTGACAATCAATACTATAACCTTTTACTATCACTCTAGTCACCCATTATTATTATGGGTACTTATTTATAAAATATTTTCAAAATCTTGATTTTGATTAGTTATCTTAATAGTTTTTATACTTTTTAAGGCATTTCTTATTAACAAGTCAACATCAATTAAATTTTCATAAGCTCCTGCCACATCACTCTTAGGATTAATAACCGGATGGTCTGGCACAAATATTGTGCAGCAATCCTCATATGGTAAAATTGAAATGTCATATGTCTGAATTTTTTTACTTAAAGTAATAATCTCACTTTTATCAAAACATGCAAGCGGTCTTAAAACCGGTATTTTAACTACTTCATTTATAACCGCCATACTAGTTAAAGTTTGACTTGCTACTTGCCCAACTGATTCACCATTAATAAGTGCTTTAGCGTTATTTTTAGTTGCTAACTTTTCACTAATTCTATACATTATTCTTCTCATAATCGTAATCATATAATCATGAGGTATATTTTTATATATTGTTTCTTGAACTTCAGTAAAATTAACAACATGAACTTTTAAATATCCACTATAAGCACTTAACTCTTTTGCTAAAGCTAAAACTTTATTCTTAGCTGCCTCACTTGTATGTGGTGGGCTTTCAAAATAAATACACTCTAGTCTTATACCTCTTTTCATAGCTAAATATCCTGCTACTGGTGAGTCTATTCCCCCAGATAGCATCAACATTCCTTTTCCTAAAGTACCTACTGGATATCCCCCTAAACCTTTAATCTTTTCAAAATAAATATATGTTTTCTTACTACGAATTTCTACATTAATATAAAGCTCAGGATTATGAATATCCACTTTAAGTTCTTTATTATTACCAAGTATTAATCCACCTAACTCCTTACTTATTTCAATACTAGTTAAAGGATAACTTTTATCACTTCTTTTAGTAATTACCTTAAAGCTTTTAAAAGTTTTATTTTTTAAAAGTTCAAGTAAATAACTACATATTTCTTCTATGCTAGAAGTATCAAGGGCATAAGCAATATTTATTTCATGAATTCCAAAAGTAGTAGTTAAAACATTAACTACATCTTCAAAGTTCTCTGTTTCAATAAACATTCTTCCTTTATCAAAAGTAAGATTATGATTAATATCTGATAAACTTAACGTAATATTATCCCTTAAAGTTTTAATAAAAAAAGAAATATTATCTTTCTTAGTGGTTAACTCTCCATATTTAATAATAATTGATTTCTTCATAATATCCACCTTTTTTCTTTTTTTTTAATATAGCACTGATAAAATCAGTTGATTATTAGATTCACTAGCTAAACCAATTTTAACTAAAATATTAATATTATAGTTGATAATTTTGTTTTTTTTGACTATAACTTTAAATTAAGAGTACTTTTAATTTATTATAATTTACCTAAACTATCCCCAATAGAATTCCACATTAAATTCAAATCATCATTTTCATTATTAATATGTACTTTTATTTTAAATTCTTTAATAAACTCGCTACATATATTACTTATCAAACTAGAATTAAATATAATATTATTCGGTATTATCTTATTATTTATAAATATCGCTAAAACCTTACTTGCTATCTTATCAGTGTTTTTACTTTCTATTAATTCCATGCCAACAACCAAATAATTTTTATTGTTTTGAACTAATAACATAACTGGATAATCCCCAGTATTTATATCATACATTGGGGCATAAACAAGAAAAACATTATAAGTACCTTTTGGAGTAATCCAGTTTCCTTTTGAAACTAAATCTACATCAAGTTTTTCTTGTTTAATATCTTTGGCTTTTAACTTTGGATAATTTATTTTCCTAACTAAAACTTTACCATCTTTTTCAGAAAAATTATACATTTTTCTAAAATCCTTTTCAAAATCCATTTCATTATTAATAATATAATCTGCTACTTTAATAATTCTATTAAGTATCTCTATTAATAATAAACACTCTTCTTCGGTTACTAATCTAACGATTCGACCGGGATTAAATCTAAACACTACATTAACCGGTTTAATTTTATTCTTCTTTAAAATCTTTCTGTTTGCATCCGATAACAACTTCTCAGGTTTGCCCAAAGCTATCTTAAATGTTCCTAAATGAATTGATGCATCTGGAGATGTTGAATACTCACCATATACAATATCTAATTGACTAAATAAGTCATCATCACCATAATAAATTCCGATACTATACTCAATTCCAGCATTGCCCATAATAGAAACATAAACATTATCATCAAAACCATTTAATTTAAAAATATCATCACCATCAATATACTTCCAAATTTCAGTTTCCTCATAAACCTTAATTAATTCTTGTAATTTCTTATAATTATCCATAATAAACTCCTTAATAAATATTTCTAACTTACTATATCATACTTTTTAGCTATAACGTTAATATTTAGGGTTAACTATACTGTGATATATGAAGAAAAACGATTAAAGAGTAATTTTCTTTAATCGTTTTTAGTAATAACTACTTAAGATGTAGTTTCATTTGTAAAATTCTTTGATTTATTTCAGGACTTGCAGTTATGCAATCATATAATATTGCTTCATTTCTACTTGCAAAATAACCGCTGTTTATTTTTCCTTCTTGACTATACATATTATAGTATGCCTTTGTAAGTGCGATTTTTTCTTCTTCGGTTGTAGTTTCTGCCAACAATTCAGGAATACAAGCACCTGATAATATCGCTAGTTCATATTTAGTTATCATACATTGTTCTAAAATATTTGCTTGCTCGGTATGGTCTTTTGTTTTTTCTATATTTGCTACTTTTTCTGCTAATTGTCTTTGTAATTCTTCTAATCTTTCATCTGATAAATATTTAGGTTCCCCTAACCCTACATCATCAATTTTATCTTCTCTAACTAATTGTAAGTATGGTTTTTTGGCC
Organism: Bacilli bacterium; assembly: GCA_028703035.1. Taxonomy (GTDB): domain Bacteria; phylum Bacillota_I; class Bacilli_A; order RF39; family UBA660; genus DUUS01. The sequence continues at coordinate 7,312 of JAQVNR010000034.1, forward strand.
TCTTCTTCACTTAAACCTGTTCCATCAAGATATTTTTTTGTATCTAATAACTGGGCTTGTCTAATTTTTCTTTTAATTTCAGGAAGAACACTCTCTTTATCAAGCCCATGCTTTTTTGCCTTTGTTAAATAATCTTCGCCAGCAAGATAGCCTAGTGGTGTGCTTTGTTTTCTATGTTTTATGTTTTCTTCCATTAAAACTTTAAATAAATATAACTCATCTTTTGAAAATTCTTTTATTAGCATACCTTGGCATTCAGCACAATAAGTTAAAAAGTCTAGTTCATCTTTGACTATTTCATAGTCTTTAGATGATGCTCCACAATTCAAACAAACTAATTCATCATCAAATCTAACAAGAAAGTGTCTATCATCGCACATACTATTATCATTTTTTACATCACCAAATTTTTGAAAATTAATTTCTTCTGATACAATATTTTCACTCATTTTTTGTAAATTTCTTAAATGTTGATGTAATTTAATATATTCTTTCAAATCATCATACATGTTTAATAGTTTTTCTCTTAAAGTTAATTTATATTCATAATCTAATCCGTCATCAAATTTTCTTACTTGATTATCAATTATTTCATATAAACTTAATTTATCTTTAAAACTCAAACTTTCATCATCATAATCATTTTCTTTAGTAGCAAGTTCATCAAAAACTTTCTTCTTTTCAAGTAATACTTCAATTTGTTTTGTTAATTCATTGTAAGTTTCCATATTTTTTCTAAAAGTTTCTTTATATCCACTAAAACTTCCTCTAACTAAATCATCAATTCTTTTCATAATAAAAGACCTCCCTAACTGCTTCAATAATACCTATTTTAAAAATAAAAGTAAAGTACTAAAATTAAGCATCTCCAATAATATTATTAGAGGTTATAAATTTATGCTATAAATATAATATTTTATTTTTTGCCTAAACTCAAAATGATTATATCTTATATTTCAACTGTTTTAAATATTTATCAGAAATATATTTCTTCTCAACTTCAATTCGATTATTAGCAACAATACTATCAAATCCAGAAGGATATCTATCTTGTAAACGGTCGACATTAAGACTTATAACTTCTTCTATTGTTATATTTAAAAATGAATTACATAATTTAGTTAAAGCTAGTAATAACTGGCCACTATAAGTTATTATTTCATCTTTGTCTTCACTTTTTCTAATTAAATATGCAAGATCGTCAAGTTCTTCCCACTCTTTACTTAATTCATAAAGTGAACTTATTTTAATAGCTTTATCTAACTTTGTTAAAGTATATAAATAACTATTTTTTAGGTATGGACATAATGGATCTTTATTTTTAGCACTATATTCCATAATATTATCATCTATTCTTAAAATATTATTGCTACTAGCATTAAATAACTCACTGGCAATATCCTCAAGGGAAAAATCGTAATAACTAGTTAAAGGAGCAGCTATATACCAAATTAAATCACCAATTTCATCAATCATTATTTTTTTAATTAATTCTATTTTATCAGGGCTACAGCTATGAGTTAGTAATTTCTTAATACAATCAATTAACTCTCCCATTTCGCCAGCAATACCTGTTTTAGCATTATTTCTAAGCTCATCTTTAGTAAAACTATTCATGGTTCTTTTTGCATTAACTTCATACCAACGGAAAGTTTTAATCCCTGGATAATTAATCGCATATAATATTTTTTGAGCAATACACCCACCCTTACATATTTCAAAATTATTACAATCCATACAACTATCACCATAATGATTAAAATATTCTCTTATTTTATTAAAATAAGGTGATGTATATATTTCAAGTAAGGAATCCTCTTTAATATTACCGCTTGTTCCTAAATAATTATTATATTTAAGAGCATCACAAGGATAAACACTACCATCAGAACCAATAACAAGGGTTTTACTCCCAGCAGTACATTCAGAATGACTAATATTTAATACATTATGTGGTGAACCTATTCTTATTTTATCGGGATACTTTTTATATAACTCAAGCAATAACTCTTTAAACATTTTTAACTCACTAGATGTAAGCACTAAAGATGTATCTCCTCTACCATGAGGTACATATCTTAAAAAACTCATTTTATTAAAATTAGGATGAGATAAAATAGCTTTTAAATCAATAACTTTATTTATACTATTGATAGTATTATTAGTAACCACATGATGAAAACCAAGTTTCACGTTATAAGTAAGTAATTTTTTAAAAAATAATTCATAATCTTCTTCAACTACCTCATATCTACTTAACTCATTAGCAGTAGAATAAATAATTTCATCTAAACCGACATTAATTAACTTTTCATACAATTTTAAATTACTTTTAGTACGAAGTGCCATAGAATATAAAGTAGTAGTTAACCCTTTTTCTTTCGCATAATTAATAAGCTCATCAAGGCCTTTATAAAGCGTTGGTTCTCCACCTGTAAAAGTAATACTAGTAGCACCAAGTTCCTTTGCTTCATCGATTACTTTTTTTACTAGTTCTTTATCTAAAAACCTAGGTTTATATAAAGTAGCTTCACTCGAACAATGAATACAATTTCGGTAACATAAACTTGTTATCTCTATTTTAACTTCTTTTATCATAATAAGACCTTCTTCTTAAAAATATATACTACATAATAAAAATTAAGATGTCAAATAAAAATTTAAGTTTCCTTGATTATATTACTTATTTTAGTGTCCTCGAAAAGGATTCGAACCTTCGGTCGCATGCTTAGAAGGTGTGTGCTCTATCCAGCTGAGGATAAGAAAGAGGTAAGTATATTCTTCCTGCGATAAATTAGAAAGATTATTATTGCATATTACTTCATTAAAAAACGCCGTGAATTCGTTATCAACAATTACGGCGACTTATTTTTATAAATTTTTGCCTAAACTCAAAATAATTTAGTCTTCTTTAGAGACGTCTTTTTTTGGTGGCTCTAGTTTTTTAACAAACGGTGTTTCTGGTCCTAATACTGATACAGCATTTTCAATTTCTTCATCAGTAGCTATTCGTAATCCACCAAAACTGCGGTTATCAAATTTTTCTATTGCAACATAAGTCATAAGGTTATTGTATTGTATTCTTTCTTTGATGTATGAAGATATTTGATTAAATGTTTGCCAAACTTCCGGGTCATTTTCAGAAAGTTCTGTAAACAATAAATATAATCTTTCTAATGACTCTATATTAATTATAGTTAATTTAGGGTGTTGCATAACTTCTTTTAAGAAATTAATACTAGCAACATCTTTTCTAAAACATAATATTTGAATAATAGTTGATAATTTATCAACATAGTATTTAGCGTCTTCCATATCATGTTGACCGTATTCTTCAAGACAGGCTTTTTCTTCTTCATCAACAAGTTCATAAAAAGGATCATTTAATACTTCTAATGCTTTATCATATTCGCCTAGTCTCGTATAAACATTAAATAAGTCTGTAGCTAAATTCCCATCATCATCAGGATTATAGTCTTGAGTATATTCTGTTCTAACTTCTTTTACTCTTTCACTAGAAATATGTCTTATATCGCCATATAAATATTCAACATTTTCAACTAAATTTGCTGCACTTAAATTATATATAGCATAGTTTTCTAAAATATCTTTTAAAAATTGATTTTTGTCATCATCAAAGTCTAAACCAACATCGTCTTTGATACATTCTTCAATTTGACAATTAATATCATTGAAAAAAGCTTTTGTACCTGAATGATTAACCACTTTGGTAATAGTTGCTATTATTTGTTCTATTTTTCTTTGTGCGAGGATTAATTCTAATGGGTCAGAATATTTTGCATTCTCAAATTCTACTTGAGCTTCAAAATTAACATCTTTAATTGCAGAAATTAATCCATTTAAAACAGTATTGTTAAATAAACCTTTTTCTAAAACTAAATCTACAAGTTCTTCATTATGATAATATAATCCTATGTTAGATAATGTATCTATTACATCATCTTTAAATTCAGGCTTTTCAGCTAATTGTATTATTAAATTATTAATTCTAAAATAATCATATTGGCATAAAACTTGTAATGGTTTTTTAATTGCTTGACTTATATCAATATTATCATAATATAACGCTGATAAATCTTCTGTTAGTTCTTCAATATAATCTAGTTTTTCCCAGCTTAAATTACTTAATACTTCTTCTAACCCTAAATCCCCATCAGGTACTATTGTAGTTGATAAATCAGTTGCTAACATAGTTATTATTTCAGAATAAAACTGTGGCTTATCAGTTATTGATTCACTGTTATCTATGATAGTTTTTTTTAGAAAAAATAAAGCATCTTCTTTTCCTTAATTAATAATAGTGCTACAAACATTTAATAAAAGTTCTTGGTCCATATTTTAATTCCCCCTAACCAAACTTATATGAATATTATACCAATTCGCTTACGCGAAGTCAGTTTTTTTATTCTATTTTGGTACAATATAGACTTTCTTTTTTTTAACTCAGTATTTTATAATTGCATAGTATTAAATTTATGCTATGCCAATTCCATTGTTTTTTAAGTTGTATAAGTCGAAAAAACACTTTTCCCCTATAGTTTAGCATCGCTTATCGATTAGGTACAATAAAAACCTTTTATTTTACGTTTCGATAATCAACTTTTCCAACTTTTGTCATTGGCAGAGTTTCCCTATAATCATATGATACTGGCCAAGAATATTTAGCTAGTTTTTCTTTGCAATAATTTTTTATATCTTCATCTATTTCATCAGTTAATTTATATTCTGGTTTCAAAACAATATATGCTTTAGGTACCTCGCCCTTATATGAGTGAGGCTCCGCTACTACAATTGAGATCAAAACCTTGGGATGACTATTTATTATGCTTTCGACATGATTAGGGTAAATATTATAACCTGATGATATTATCATTCTTTTAATTCTAGCTTTAAAAAATATTGTACCATGTTTATCCATGCTTCCTACATCTCCGGTATGAAGCCAAGTTTTTCCATCTTCATGAACTCGTAAAGCGTTAGCTGTTTCTTCTGGTTCATCTAAGTATCCCAGCATAACAGCCGGGCTGTTTAAACAAATTTCACCATCTACATCATAATATAAATTTTCGGTTGTTCCTGGTTTTACTATTTTTACAAAATTATCTGGTCCTGGGACACCAATTGAACCTGGGATAAAGTTAGTTTTAGGTGTCATGATAGTTGATGCTACGCATTCTGTCATTCCCCAGCCCACTTGAATCTCAGCATTTGATCCGTGTTCTTTCATAAAGCTATTGACTTTTTTTTGGAGAGTGGGAGTCAGTAGGTCTCCACCACAAACAACTGTTGTAACAAATGATAATTCATCTGGTCTAAATTTATTTTGGATAAAAGCTTCATATAAAGTTGGTACTCCAGCTATAAAGTTTGGTTTATATGTTTTAATAAGCTTAGCAAAAGTAGGTGCTGAAAATTTTGGAATCATAATAGCACTCATTCCAAAACAAAATACTGTATGAAAACAAATTCCTAATCCAAATCCGTGAAAAATTGGCATAATTGAAAGCATACTATCTCCAGCTTTAACTGTCGGACAGACTGCTCTATTTTGATAAGCAATAATATTAAAATTATAACTTGATAGCATTATACCTTTAGCTTTACCTGTGGTTCCACCACTGTAAAGAATAACAGCAAGTTCATCATCTTTTTTAGTTGATTTATTTATTGACATAATAGATTTTCCTTCATAGATAAAATCTTTCCAGAAAATAACATTATCTTTTTTATTTTTAACTTTTATCTTTCTACCACTTGTAACCCAGTAAGCAGCACCTGTTACAGTATTCATACTATCACTTGCTTTTGCTAAAATAACTTTTTTTAATTTATGTTTCTTTTCAATTATCTCTAATTTTTCATAAACAAAATCCATTGTTAATAAATAGTCACTTTTAGCTTTGGATAAGCAAAATCTAAGTTCATCTGAGCTTGATAAAGGATGAACCATATTTGCTACTGCACCAATTAAATTAAGAGCATATACTGCTATAATTCCTTCTGGTGTGTTAGGCATACAAATAGTTACGACATCATTTTCTTTAACACCTATTTTTTGAAATGACTTACTACATCTATTTGTTTTTTCAATTAATTCTGCATAATTGCATTTCTTTCCATAATATTCATAGGCAAGATAACTAGGATATGTAGTACTTGTTTCTTCGAGCATTTCATATAATGTTTTTCTAGGATAATTAATGTTTTTAGGAATATTTGCCTCTTCATATTGTTTATGCCAAGGAGCAGCAGATGAATACTCATAATGAATAGCGCTAGCGCTTTGTTTAATACTATCTTTTATTTTATTAAATTTTATTTTCATATTACCTCTTCTATATTTAAAAATAGTTTATCATGATATTTTTAGGAATGCAAATTCCATAAATCTTCTGGATACTCTTTATTTTTAATCAATTCATTTAATTTATTTTTAATATTAGGCACATCTTCTTTATATGTAACCCCCATCCAACTTGATGAAGAAGAAAGTACGGATATTTGGCATTTTTTATCTTTAATACCAGTTTGTAAAATTTCTGGAAGTAAAAACTCTTCTGTTAGATCTTTTGAGTATTTTTCTAAAAATTTAACAAAGCTAGTTTCTAAAAATGGAAATATACTAGGATAAAAACCAAACATATTAACTGAAACTAATGTATTAGGTGATATTTCAAAAGAATTTTCTTTATTTAAAGGAGTTGCAATTATCTTATTATTCTCTTTAATAACTAAGCTTTCAATAACTGCTTTTAAATAACCATTCTCATGATTACAAACTCCTCTTTTAACTGATCCTATTTCGGATATTGTTTCAATTACTGGAAAACAAATTGTAGCATAATTATTATCGTTATTATTATTTCTTAAAAAATTAGCTAATTTTTCAAATGAATCTCTCCCATAAAAATCATCAGCATTTATTACTCCAAATGGCTCTTTTATTAAATTTTCAGCTGTAAGTATAGCCTGACCCGTTCCAAAGGGTTTTAATCTTTCTAAATTAGGTTTAAAACCATTTGGTAAATCATTAATATCTTGAAAAGCATATTCTACTTTTATTTTATTTTCAATTCTTGATCCAATAGTTTCTTTAAATAAATTGTGGTTTTCTTTTTGGTACTATAAAAGTGTAATAAGTAAATTACTGAAAGTAATTGAAAATTACACTTCTTTTTATTATGATTGAGGTGATTGGTTAACGTTCTTCTTTTAGAGTTAAAGTACTCGTCATA
>JAQVNR010000035.1 GCA_028703035.1 Bacilli bacterium
GCCTGCAAGGCGAAGAACTTTATTTTACTGAGAAAAATTTTTAAAGACCACTTCTCAGCTTTTTGTGTGCCTAATTTGTGTTTGAATTTTTTTTCAATTTTATCTTGACACATTATAGTTGGTCTCATATATAAAATACATATTTTTAAAAGTCAAGTTTAAAAAACATCACTTTTTAAGTAATGTTTCCATTGTTCTAAGCATTTGAGCTGTATATCCATATTCATTGTCATACCAAGCTACTATCTTAACTAATTTTTTATTTGTATTTAATACTTTAGTAGAAAGTCCATCAACTAATGCCCCACAAGAAGCACCAATAATATCACTTGATACTATAGGATCCATTGTAAATTTTAAAACTGAGTTTTGATTTTTACTAAAAATCTTGTTTATTTCTTCAGCTGTTACTTCTTTATTTAAATTAAGAGTTAAATCTATGCATGATCCATCTATGACCGGAACTCTAAATGATGATCCATCAAGTTTTCCATCTAATTCTGGAACAACTTGGCCAACGCTCGTTGCAGCTCCAGTTGATGCTGGAACTATATTTTGCGCGCAAGCTCTACCTCTTCTTGAATTTATGCCTTTATTGTGAGTGCCGTCCATTGTTGCTTGATCATTAGTGTAAGCATGGATTGTCGTCATAAAACCAGATTCTATTCCAAAGTGATCATTAATTATTTTAATAACCGGCGCTAGAGCATTTGTTGTACAAGATGATGCACTAATTATTTTTTCAGTTCCATCTAATATCTCATGGTTTACTCCATAAACAATTGTCTTAATATTACCTTTACCAGGAGCAGATATCACAACATGCGCAGCTCCAGCAAAAATATGTTGCATAGCTTTTTCTTCAGTAGTGTATGCTCCAGTACATTCTAGGACGCAGTCTACTTCTAAATCTTCCCAAGGTAAATCTTTGGCTTCATTTTTAATATAAGTTTTAATTAACTCACCATCAACTATAATTCCTTCTGGACAAGTTTTTATATCTACATCATTAAAGATTCGATAAACTGTATCATACTTAAGTAAATATGCTAGTTCTTCTGGTTCACTTCTTGAATTAATCGCTACAATTTGGTACTCACTTGATCCAAATATTTCTCTAAAAGCAATTCTTCCAATTCTGCCAAAACCATTAATTGCTATTTTTTTCATTACTAATACCTTCCTTCAAAATATGATCCACCAATAAATTCTCTTAATACATTATCATTTTCAATATATTCACTTGGTATAGGAAAGAACATTTGCATAAAGTCTATCATTCTTCTTGCCTCATTATAATATTTAGATTCCGGAGGTATACTATATAAAAGTGGTTCACCATAAACTCTTAATACTCCAACTTCATAAATAAATGCTGTATTTAGAATCATGTCTGCTTCATTTGTATAGGGAAAAACATATTTAACCTCACCTTCCCGAACCTTATCCCATGCCTCAAGTGTATGTTCAGAAGTATATCCTCTTGACCAACTATCTCTAATAATTCTTCTTAGAAGTCTAATATCAATAGTTGAAAGATGATTATGACGATCTATTCCTATTGGAGTAAAAGGACTGATATAAATTTTTAATTTTATGTCTCTTGAAATCTCTTTGGTTAATTCTTCATTTAAACAGTGAAGTCCTTCTATTAGTATTATATCATTATCTTTTAATTTTATAATTCTATTTTTATATTCTTTTTCACCTGTAAAAAAATTAAAACTTGGTATGCTTACATTTTCGCCATTTAACAACATTGTTAAATGCTTATTAAATAACTTTAAATCAATAGCGTTTAAACTTTCAAAATCATATTTATTATTTTCATCTTTTGGAGTCTCATTTCTATTTTTAAAATAATCATCAAGTCCTAAATAGATTGGGTTAAGCCCAAAAGTCTCTAAATATAGAGCAATTTTTTTAGTACTTGTTGTTTTACCACTTGAAGAAGGACCACCTAAAAGAATAATTTTCTTTTTTGATTCTTTAATTTTTACTGCAACATTATAAACTTGATTATCCATCATAATATCATTTTTCATAATAAAATCTTTGATTTTGTTTTCTGAGATTATTTTATTTAAATCATTTACATATTTAATTCCTAATGTTCTAATCCATCTATTATACAATCTAAAACTTTCACAAATTTTTTCTTGTGGTTCATAATCAGGAATATTTCCATCATCTTCAATAGGAACACTTAATATTAAAGCATTATTACCTAAAAAGGTGATTTTATACTGTTTTAACTTACCTGTTGATGATGGCATATTACTCATAAAATAATTGTGATATCCTGCAAGTTCATAAAGAGTTACTACTTTATTATTTAAATTACAAATATTTCCTGCTTTTTCAAACTCTTTATTCTTCATATAAAAGTTATAGGCATCATTTTTAGCAATAACTTTTTTAGTTATTTTTAAATCATCACTAATTATTTTATCCATCTCTAACTTGATATTATTAATATCAGACTCTGTTATTTTACGATTAATAAGAATTTCTGTATATAGTCCTTTATCAAGAGAATGAGAAAAAGATACTTCTGAATTAAGTACTTTTTTAACAGCGACATATAAAATAAATTTTATACCTGCTTGATAAACTTTCAAATTATACCTATCTAATAACATTTTGTAATCACCCTTTTTAATTGTTCTAGTTATATAATATCAAAAAAATCTTATTTTGTCATACATTTAAATGTATATTTTTATAACTTTACTTTATGATAGTATTAGGTGATAAAAATTGTTAATTCCAACTATCTTTGAAAAAAATCCCAATGGAGAAAAGATTTATGATATTTATTCTAAATTATTAGAAAATAGAATTATTTTTATTAATGGAGAAATAAATGATAACTTAGCTAATTTAGTTATTAGTGAGATCCTTTATTTAGATTCAGTAAACAACAATGATATTTTTATTTATATCAATAGTCCTGGAGGAAGTGTTACCTCTGGACTGGCTATTTATGATACAATGAATTATATTAAAAGTGATGTTTCAACAGTCGCTACTGGTCTGTGTGCATCAATGGCAGCAATTCTTTTAGCAGCTGGCACTAAAGGTAAAAGACTATCTTTAAAAAATAGTGAAATAATGATTCATCAAATACTAGGTGGAACTCAAGGTCAAGCCAGTGATATTAAAATTCATGCTGAGCGAATCTTACTAATAAAAAAGAAACTAAATAAAATTTTAGCTTCTTTATGTAACAAAACTGAAAGTAAAATAAATAAAGATACAGAAAGAGATTATTATTTAAGTGCTAGTGATGCTTTAAAATATGGTTTAATCGATAAGATTATCTAAATTTAAATATATTTATAAAAAAACTAGTTTTTCTTTTTATTAACTAGTTCATTTATTTTACGAAAATGATGATTAATACCAGACTTAGTAATAGGTTTATCAGTTTCAAGGGTTATTATTTCTGCCAGCTGAGCTAAAGAAGTATCTGGATACTTCTTTTTGTATTCAATAATTTCCCTTCTTCTTTTATCAAATAAAATAAGTAAATTATTATCTTCTAAGTATTTTATATTCTCTAAAACTATTTGACTTGACTTAAGTGATTTTTCCACATTAGCTTGCTCACAATTATTAAGACGATTAACCATATTTTTATGATCTTTATAAATTCTAATATCTTCAAAGTAAAATAAAGCATTAATTGCTCCTAAACATTTGATAAAATCACTAATATGCTCAGCTTGTTTAACATAAACCATATATTCTTTATCTCTTTTTAATACTTTACTATTTAAATTTAAGCTTAATAAAATTTTATTAACAAGTTCAGCATCTTGTTTATCTTTAATCAAAAATTCTAAATGATATAAATTCTTTTTAGGGTCATTAATACTTCCACAAGCTATAAATAAACCTTTTAAGAAAGCAATCTTTTCTTCGGAACTTCCTTCTAATATATTATTAGTTAAATTATTAATATCAGATAAAATAATATCTATTTTCTCTTTAACTTCTAAAATATATAAATTACGCTCTTTGAATCTTTTAATTGTTCGCATAGTCAAAATAACTGGAGCATTATAATTATTCTTAAGAAGTTTAAAAATCCATCTTGTTGCTGAAGCATTTTCTAACATAATTATTATTTTATCATTAGATACTTCACTACCAAACTTCAAATAAGCATTTAAAGATATTAAATCTTCAAGAACATTATTATAATCTTTAGTTATTTCATCTTTAATTGTTGCCCCGAAAGTCACTATTTATCTCCCATTAAATATGAATAAACTAAATAAGCTGTTTTTAAAGAGGCATGTCTTATCATAGATTCTTCTATTTTATACTCCTCATCAGCTATAACTTTAATATCAAGTTCATTTAACTTCTCAATTTTAGCTTTATTAGCAATTACTGCATCAAGTCCATCTTGAGTAATTAAGTTACACATATATAGTTTTTTTGCTTTACTCTTTTTTATATTTTCTGTTACCTCAGGTGTCATTAAACGAGGAAGAATACTGGTAAATAAACTTCTTGATGAAAAGATTATTAAATCACTAGAACCATTATTAATATCTTTAACCCTATAATTAAGTAATTCTTTAATATTATCATTATTATTTCTCATTGTCAGTAAAACCTTCAAAATTTGACTCATCCCAGTATCACCACCGAAGATAACTACATTTTTCAAATATATCACTTCTTTTCTACCATATATTATAAGATATACCCTATATTTATTCAAGGAAAAAGATTAGAGTTTGCTCTCTAATCATTTTTTAATTACCATTTATGGCTGGTTTCACCGCTTTTTTAATCCTTCATTAAGTAGCTTAAATTACATGTCATCAATTAATTTTATGACAAGTATAATATACCATTTTTATCTTAAAAAATCTACAAAATTTACTAATCTTAATTCCTCTCTATCTATATATGTTATAAAGTAATATATGATTTCCTTTTTATTTTAGAAAAAAAGAACGTCATTTTAGACATTCTTAATTATCTTCCATTAAACCAGACATATTTTTGGGGAAAATATATATAATTGCGAGGATCAACTGCTTTTGTTTGGGAAAATAAAGTTGGACTTATATAACAATTATAATCACAGTTAGTGCCATACCATCCTTTGGCTATAACAAAGTGAAGATGAGTACCTGTTGAGCAACCATCCCAAGGTGTCAGCCACCCTCCACCAACAGTACCAACAACCGTGTTTCTAGTAACAACATCACCAAGTGACACTTTTATTTGATAAAGATGATAATAAGCAGTAGTATATTTTACTCCCTTAATATTATGATGAACATAGACCATGTTGCCTCCACATCTTGATTTTCTAATTATTTTTCCAACAACCCCATTAGCAGCTGAATAAGCATTAGATCCTTCTTTCATTCCACCAATATCAAGAGCACCATGCCAAGTTCCTTTAGCACCAGTAATTGGATTAGTTCGAGGTCCATAATTACTTGTTACAGTTCCATATGGTACCGGTCTTATAAAGCCAATATCTCCATGCTTCCCAATACAATCAGTAATATCTTGATTTTCTTTACAACCAATACTAACTAAGTAATCAATGTAAGCTTGAGTTGAATCAAGTTGCTCTTTAACATCTAAAGTAATCTCTACTAACTTATTGTATTCTGTCCCTAAAGAGACAATATCTTTTTCAAGCTTCGCAATTTGTGATTCAAGTGCAAGTTCTCTTTGAGCTAGCTCTACTTGAAGTACTTTATTTTTATCAATTTTTTCTTCATACTGAGTAATCTTCTCTTTATCAAAAGCCGAAACCTGCTCAATAATCGCATAACGATAAACTAAGTCAGCATAATTATTGACATCTAATATATATTCTAAATAAATATTATTTCCCATTGTCTCTTGCAAGACATTCATATATTTTTTAATATCTTCATTTTTTTTAGCTATTTCAATATTTAAAGTTTCAATTTCAATTTTAGCTTCTTCAACCTTTTTTTCATTAGTTTTAATTTCTTCTTGATTATTATATACATTGTTTTTAGCTGTATTAAGTTCTGATTTTGTTTTATTAGCATTTGCTGTTGCTTGATTATGTTCTTTTCTGTAAGTAGCAAGTTTTTCTCTAAACGTGGCTAAAGTATTATTATTTGCTGCATTAAATGTTGGTGTAAATATAAATAGACTAACCAAAAGAATTATTATTAATTTAAAATTTTTCATTAAATCGTTAAATACCTCCTTACCGCTCTTAAGCTTCCCAGCATTCCCACAATAGAGCCTATTCCAAATAAAATTAGCGATGTAGAATAAATTATACTATTAGGCGCAGTTAATCTAACTACATTTAATATACTCGATAAGTTAGCAGCTGATAATGAGTTATATACCCAAGTATATCCCAAGATTATAATTAAGATTGGTAGAATTGACCCAATTGTCCCTAATAAAAATCCTTCAAATATAAATGGAAGCTTAATTACTGAGTTACTAGTACCAACTAATCTCATAATATCTATCTCGTTTCTTCTACTAAAAATCGTTATTTTTATCGTATTAGCGATTAAAAATGTTGTCACAAGCACTAAAGCTATTACTAATCCAATTGTCGCATTCTTAACAATATCAAATATATTAATTAAATCATTTACCATTGACTCACCATATTTAACAAGTCCAACTTTATCTAAATTTTTAATTGTTGTTGCAGTTTCATTAATATCTTTAACTTCTTTAACAGTTATAACAAAAGAATCTTGAAGAGGATTTTCATCTTCTTCCCATGTTTCAACTATTTTAGCATAGGTTTCATTTTGCTCTACCAAATCATTTTTTATTTCTTCTTTAGAAATAAATTTAACTTCATCAACATTATGAACTTCTTTTAAGTTTTTTTCAGTATTAACAAGTTCTTCTTCTGTTATTTCTTTATCCATTAAGATAACTATAGTTAATTCATTTTCAATATCTTTAGTAATATTATTAATATTATAAGAAAATAAAATACCAACTCCAACTAAAATTAAAGTTATAATGGTACAAGTAATTGAAGCCATACTCAAACTAAAATTTCTAAAAATACTTTTAACACTGGCTTCAATACTTCGACCAATTATTCTAAAGATTCTCATTCTTTATAACTTCCTTTCAGAGTATCTTTATTAATAAGTCCCTCTTTAATAACTACTACTCTCTTTTTCATTCGATTGACTATATCTTTATCATGGGTTGCCATAACAACTGTTGTTCCAAGTTCTTTATTAATTTTACTAATAACATCCATTATTTCTTTACTAGTATCAGGATCTAAATTACCAGTCGGCTCATCACAAATTAGTAGTTTTGGTTTATTAACAATTGCTCTAGCAATACAAACTCTTTGTTGCTCTCCACCTGACAATTGATAGGGAAAACTTCTAGTTTTATCTTTTAAACCTACATGATCAAGTGCGGCTATTACAAGTGGCCTAATTTCCGATTTCTTCATTCCATAACTTTCTAAAGAATAAGCAACATTTTCATATGCGGTTAACTTTGGTAATAATTTAAAATCTTGAAAAACAATCCCAATTTTTCTTCTTAATTTATATATTTTATTATTTCTAAGCTTAGCAACATCTACCCCACCGACATAAACTGACCCAGAACTAGGTTTTTCTTCACGATAAAGAAGTTTAATTAGAGTACTCTTACCACTAGCAGTATGCCCAATAATAAAAACAAACTCACCTTTACTAATATTTAAATTAGCATTAACAATCCCCGTTACTCCATTTTTATATATTTTAGTACAATCTTTAAATTCAATAAATTCCATTTTTCATGCCACCCTATCAATTAAAATTATACCATAAAAAAACCTTTAATTTACTGGAAAAAAATGTATTTGACACTAATTTTATAAATTAAAGATTATCTTAATTATTATCATCATCTGTTAGTTCTAAATTAACATCACTAATTGATAAAAATCTTTTAGATATTTTTTCAGTTGTTGTATGAATATCAAGGGCATCTTTACTAACAGTTGTAATACTTCTTGAAAGCTTATCCCATCTTTCTTTATATCGATTAAATTCTACTCCAAGTTTATTAAGTTCTTCATGAATAATCTTAGCATATTTATCTCTTTCCATATTTTTAAGAATCATGCCAATAATAGTTAAAGTACTCATTAAAGTCGTCGGACTAGTTATCCAAACCTTAGCTTTATAAGAATACTCAATTAAATCTGGATGATAAGCATTAATTTCTGCAAAGATTGCCTCAGCTGGAAGAAACATAATTGCCTCACCTGCAGTCTGTCCAGGAATTATATATTTACCTTTAATAGCATCAATATGCTTTTTAACATCAGCTTTAAACATTTTACTAGCATTATCCCTAACGGTTTTATCAAGCTTAGTATTAGTCATTATTTGATAGTTTTCTAAAGGGAATTTAGAATCTATTGCTATAGTTCCAAGTGGTTCTGGAGCAAATAAAATCGCATCAACAATACTACCATTTGTTAAAGTATACTGCATTTGATAAATTTTATCATTTTTACCAAATACACTATCAAGAATATAATGAAGATTAGTTTCTCCAAAAATCCCCCTAGTCTTTTTATCTGTTAAAACAGACTGAAGATTAATAATATCAGTAGATAGTCCATCTATTTTCTTTTGAGCCTCATCTATCTTACTAATTCTTTCTAATACTGTTGCAAATGTTTTATTAGTCTTCTCAAAATTAGCATCTAATCTTTCATTTACTTTATCATTAATATAATTAAGTCTTTTCTCAATTGTTTCATTTAAACCTTTAAAATCTTCATTTAAAGACTTACTAAATGAAAACTTAAACTCTCCTAACTCTTTAGTTAAATCAGTTTCAAACTTACCTAACTTCAAAGTAATTTCTTCATTATTATTTCTCTTAACTAAAATAATAATAAGCAATACAATAACTACTCCAAGTAGCCCTATAACTACATACTCCATATATTCTCCTATTCTATATTAAACTTTTTATTAACAATCTTACTAATTAAAAATGCCAAACTACAAGCAATAATAATCTTTATAAAATTAAGGGGATTCTGAAAACTTTCTAAAAAGGTTGTCCCTACAAATCCCCAAAAAAATACTAAGAATATTTTACTAATTACAATCGCATAAATAAACTTCCGGATGCTCATTGAAGATAAACCAGCAACTATATTAACTATAAAAGCTGGTGTAAAAGGAATACTTAAAATTATTACTAACTGTTCAAATTTTAAACGATTAACTATCCCCATCCATTTAGCAATCTTACCTTCATTTTTCCTAATAAATTTATTATCAAAACTAAACTTTATCTTACTTCTAAATAATATAAAAGAAATATAACACCCAATACAAGTTAATATCCAGCTTATTAAAAAACCAAATATTACTCCAAAGTAATAAAAGTTAAGGGTTATAAAAACACTTAATGGTAAAACCGGTATTATAGACTCTACTAAAATTAATATACTAGCAAATAGCGGAGCTAAAAAACCAATATTATCAAGCATATTAGTAATAACAACATCTATTTCTTTTAATATTTCCATATCTCATCACAAATCAATTGTACCAAACGAACTATTTAATGTCTATGAAAAAGAATTATCTTATAAAAAAAAAGAAGCTAGTTTATGACAAGAGTTACGTCATAACCATAAGCTTCTAATACTCTTGCTACCTTTTTACTTTTATAACCCTTTTTACAATAAATATAATATTTATTATTCTTATCTAAATATTTATTATGATTACATAATAAATTGTCATATGGCTCATAACTTTTATCTAAATCTATAAATATCCCATTATGACAATAATCTTTTTTATATATCGTTTTCATATAATATTATATGAAAAAAAATCTACTTGTTTCGATTATAATTACTAATCATAAAATAACCTTTATAACTAGCCACACTTCTTTTATATTTATCTTTATCTTCTTTATATAACTTCTTTAAATACCTTTTTATTCTATAAAAAGTATATCCCAAAAAAGTAAAACCATTACTTAATTTATAAATATTAGATTTCTTATTAACTTCTAAATCTTCATTATTAATTTTTTCAATAATAAGCTTAAAATATCTTTTAAGCTTTTCTAAATCATAATCCAAAATTAGTAAATCATCCATATACCTTATATAATAGTCACACTTTAACTCTTCTTTAATAAAATATTGCTAGTATCTGACTTGTCATATTACCTATTGATAAACCTTTTTTATATTTAGAAATAGGTAAATCTTTAATATTTTTAAATTTCATCTGCTTTTCTTGTTTACTTATATTTAATTTATATACTTGATTTATTTTAAGTTTCTTTAAGTGTTCAATTGCTTTATTTAAATATTCACTATTAGAAGTATCAATTACTTTTTTAACAATATTAAGAGAATCTAGATCAATAATATATTTTTTTATATCAATCTTTAAAATATATATTTCTTTTTTCGATAAAGATAATGTATTAAGATATTTCTTAAGCATATTTATAGCATATCCACTACCTCTTCCTTTTCTAGTTGCTACATTGGTATCAATAAAAAGAGGCTCTAAAGCAGGCAATAAAATATAACACTAACTAAATGATTAACTTTTTATCAGGCATGTTTTGACTCATAATTATTCGATATTTCGGTTTATCTATAATATATATTCGGTATTTACTAAAAATATATTTTTTTTGATATAATAACTTTAAAATAACAAGCAAATTTTGATTCAAATTCATTTGAAATAAATAAACCATTTTTTTATTACAACAATTACTTTTAATAGTTTTAAACTCTTTTAAAACATACTCATATTTTAAAATTTCATTATACTTTAGTTGCTTTTTCACTTACTGACCAACCATAAATTAATTTTCTTAACTCATCAAGCTTATTAATAATTGATAAAAATCTATTTTTTTTAATTATATTATATTTATAAACAAAACCAACATAAGTATCTATCAAAGAAATACATACTAGACAATCAATTATATTTTTTGTCTTATATTTCTTTTATTAAAATTAGCTAATATTTTCCATTAAACTATAAGTAGCATCTTCAAGTTTAAGTTTTAATCCTTTTTTTCTTTAGGAAATGAACTTAAAACATATAAATCAATATAAGTAATAAAGTCTTTACATTTATTATAAATACTTCCTAACTACTTGTTTTTCACATATTTCATCTATTATATCTAGCCAACGTTTCTTATTAAACATCATCTGTTTTTCTATGCTATTTATTACTTCTAAGAAATTATCCATATAAACATCTACATCCTTTATAACTTTTATTTTATTCATTACTACTTTTAATCTCATTTTTAAATCTCTAATATAATAATATTTAACTTTTCTTTTAAAAGAAGCTCAACTATTTTCGCATCTTTGTACTTATCATAAAATATTTCTAGTCCTTCTTTATGCATTTCTTTATCTTTACTTATATATAAATTCCTTATATCACTTGGAATTTTATTACGATAAACAACTGGAAAATAGTTAATAACTCGCTCGATTAATTACATCTTTAAAGGCTAACTGTGCTGATCTTCTCATTTGCATTAGCTCTGGTGTTGAAATATATAAAACATCTTCCACACCACGTCTTTTTATTTCTTTAAATTTTTGTAACCAAAACTCTGTATCTTCCCTATAATTAATACCATAAGTTAAACATCTCTTTTTCCCTAGTATATTAATTCCTATAAAAAGATAAAAATCTTTCTTACATACTCGTTCTTCATATTCTACATTCACCTCCATCTTTATAATATTAATCATTACAAGAAAGTCATCTAACTTTCTTTTCTTTAATTGTGTTAAGCTCATATAATCCTCTCCTTCAAATGCAATTAAAAATGCACTTAACTTTTTTAATTAAGCACATTTAAATTTTTATTATTAGAATTTTCTCTCCAGACACAGTTAACTAGAAAAGCTCATGATTACTGCCACTGCGATTATAATTTTATCATTTTTACCTATTTTATTGTGGATAACTTTTTTGAAAGAAAAGTTCTTTTTGGAAGTGTTCCACTTCCAAAAAGCGATATACTTTGTTCTTATGTTTTATTTAAAGCAAGTGGAAGAACTTTGGGTTTAAAAGTCGCTTCGCTCCAAGGGTCAGCATAGCTGACAGGGAGCCATTCGGCTCAGGAAAATAATTTCTCCGAAATTATTTTTACTACCCGCCCCCAACGGCAGGCCGAAACGAGTAGTAGACACTGGCATGGCCATACGTATAGTGGAAGCTGAAGAGGCCAGCGTAGGTACCATAGTCCCAAGAGCCACCCCGAGGGAACCAGGGAGCGGACGTGTGCGGTAGGTAAGAATAGTCCCCGTACCAGCTACCTGCTACATTTCCTTCCCAGGCTGTTCCATTATGTCTAGCAGCACCATAGCTTGTTTCATATACTGCATCTCCATATATAGTAGTATCATATTCCATACCATAACCTTTATATAATTCTTCTGTTGTATATCTACTAATATATTTAGCTGGGATATTCGTTATTTCAGTGGTATTAAAACCACTTGATGCAGGAAGATTATTGTAATTCCCCATGACTCTATCCCATGCTCCTCCACTCATATCATATACTCCATATATATTATGAGTAGTGCTAGCTTTTACACCTTTGGAAGTATTGTATTTTACGCATATAGATTCATCTTTTGCATCTACACTTTGTCCAGAACAACCGGTTTGATACTCATTAAATGCATTATTATATACTTCTTCTGTATCTGCTCCATAAGTAGATTTAGAAAGGTATGTTACTGCACCCCATTCTATATTGGTAAGCATATGAGGGTCTACTTCATCAGCTTCCCAACCATAAGCTGGATTACTTTTCATATTTAATGTAGCATTATAAGCATTTGATATACTTATACAGCGCCAGCTTGTTTTGTCTGGTAAAATTTGCACTGTTTTATTTGTAATGATATTATCAGCTGGATTACAATCACCTGTTATTGTTGCTACTCCAACGTAAGTTGGTTCATATTTCGCTATCCAAAAGCCATGTTCTGAGCCTTATACATCAAAAGCTGGATGAAGAAAGTGATGCATTGATGTATCTTTTACTTCTGGGTTATAGCCTGTAGTTTCTATTGGTGTATCATTTTTATTAGCGTTTGTTTCTCCTTTTAAAAATTCGATATCAATTGTCCCTGCTGTTTCTTCTCCTGCTCCTGTACTTGAGTGGTATCCACTTGTTATTTTATATGCATATCTTGGAATCCATACCCAGTATGAGCCATCAATTGTTTTTGCATTAGCCCATTTTTGATTTCCATAATCATACCACGTAGAATCATCTTTAGTTGTTTCTGTTTCTTTAAATACATCATCCCATTTTACTGGGGTCATTCCCGTAAATAAGACAGGTCGATTTACGCCTTTAGTTTTATCATAAGGCAAAAGTGTACTACAATCAAAGTTTTCAACTGTTACATGAGCTTGTATTTGTTTTTCTTGATCTCCATTTTGATTATAATTTTGATTAGGAAAATATATTTCTAAGTTATATGTATGGATTTTATCACCTACTGCTGGTGCATCAAAATAACCAACTCCTAATTCTACAGTTTTAGCTCCGGTTCCAATAATTGTTAAGTCTGTTATTGAAGCAGCCACGCTTCCATTATTATCAGTATTAGTACTGCTTAGTTTATATTGAATAGCTTCTTCTGAGAATGTATTAGTAGTTACTACTAAACTTATTTTATAACACATTTCTATGTCGGTATTATTATTTCCTTTTATAGTAAAATTTTTTATAGCTGCTGGATTATCATCTGGGATAATATTAGCTAGATTTATATTACTTCCAGTACTATCATAGGTAATAGTCATTTTACCACCTTTAACAGTAATGGTTGTTGATTCTTCTCCACCTGCCATAGTTGCTGTAAAGTAAGCATAAGAGATTCCTATTGTTATTAGTAACATTAATAATAAACCTGATAATGAAAGAAGCACTTGATTTCTTAAGTCCATTTACATCTCAACTCCTATATTAATAATAACATTATAATAATGCTTTTTCAATAGTGAAAAGTAACTATTCACGGAAATATTGTTACAGTTTAGGTAATAAATAACAATATTTAGAATGTTTACAGTAAAGTTCAGGATAATTTCAAGACTACCCAAAGACTATTTTTGAAATAAAACCTCAATATGGAGGTTTTATTATGGTTACAAACGATATTAATTACTTTACATTATATAAATTTTCACAACCTGTTATTACTAGCAAAAATCGTTTTTAAAGAGGGTTTACATATCCCGAAATTTATTGCTAAAAAATAGTTGATTTCTCGTTACAATTCACAGCCAAATGACAAAATAATTTATTGCATAAGAAAGCGGAACAATTATTGTTCTTCTTTTTTGTAGTTTAATACTTCTGTTAGAGTATAAGGGTTGCCATGCATTAATCTCTCA
>JAQVNR010000036.1 GCA_028703035.1 Bacilli bacterium
CGTATAACTATACAGTAACTGTTCCGCAAAACTATCATGTTGATATAGTAAATGAAAAGTGTAATGTATTTTATGTGTCGGATGAAATATATGAAATGGGAGTAGTAGAAGTAGAAACTCCAAATGGTAATAAAGTTAGAGCTTATGATAAAGAAAGATGCATTTGTGATATTATAAGATCAAAAGGAAGAATGGATTCTGAGCAAGTAAAAAAAGCAATCAAGCAATATACGCAAAGTCGAGATAAAGACATAGTTAAACTTTCTAAATATTCAAAAAAGATGGGATTAAGCGATAAAGTAATGGAAATAGTAGGGGGAGCATATTATGAGTAATTCAGCTCAAGCTGTAAAAGATAAGCTAAAAAATATATCCAAAGATAAAAATGTTGATTTTAATTCTGTAATGAGATTTTACATGTATGACAGATTTGTTGAACGCTTATCAAAGAGTAAATATAAAGATAATTTTATATTAAAAGGTGGCTTCTATTTATGTAGATTATTTGGGTTTGAAAATAGAAGTACTATGGATATAGATACTGCAGTAAGAAAAGCAAATTTTACTGAAGAAAATATTGTTAAAATGGTAACAGAAATAATCGATATAGATGTAAATGATAATGTGAAATTTAAAATAGAAAAAATATCTGCCATAAAAGATGAAGATGAATATGGTGGATTAAGAGTAACAATCAATTTTAGTTTAGAAAATATAAAAGATAAATTTTATATTGATATAGCAACAGGAGATCCGATACATCCAGGACCTGATGATTTTAATTATGAATCATTATTAGGCAATGAAGTATATAAAGTATGGTCATATAATTTAGAAACTGTATTAGCTGAAAAAATTGAAACAATACTTAGTAAATTAGAAACAAGCAGTAGAATGAAAGATTATTATGATATTTATTTAATACATAAATTTAAATTTAATAAAATAAATAAAACTAATTTAAGAGGTGCAGTAGAAAAGACTTTTGAAAAAAGAAAGTTCAATGTAGATATAATTACTAATCTTAACATAGTTAAAGATAGTAATGTTTTAAGAGAAAAATGGATAAGCTATGCCAAAAAAAATAGTTATGCTAAAGACCTAGATTTTGATGAAACAATAAAATGTTTGGAAGATTTCATAAAAGTATTGATATAGGAGACAACCCCTATATCAAAGATTATTGAACAAAATTTATCAAATATAGAATTGAATGATGAACAAAAACAAAAAATTGAAATTGCTGTTAAATCAACTTTAGAAATCATTGAATCACAATACTAATAGAAATAATCTATATAAGACTATAAATAAGTCTTTTTATTTGATAAAATATAAACAAGGAATTGATTTATATGAAATTATATTTATATGATTGGGATGGAACTATATATGATGGAGATTCTTCTATTGATTTTTTTATATTTTGTTTAAAGAAAGATAAGAAGTTAATTTTTTATTTATTTAAATTAATAAATCCTTTTATTAAATATAAAGCTAAATATATAAATATAACTGAATTTAAAGAAGAAGTGTTTTCATTTTTAAAGACTATTGATAATGTTGATGCTTGTGTTAAAGAATTTTGGGATATAAATGAGTATAAAATAAAAGAGTTTTATTTAGATGAAAAAGATCATAGTAAAGATATTATTATATCTGCTTCTCCTGAATTTTTATTAGAATGTATTTGTCAGAAGTTAAAAGTTAAAGATATGATTGCATCAAGTGTTGATAAAAAGACTGGTAAATTTAAGAGGCCTAATTGTCGTGGTGAAGAGAAGATAGTCAGATTTAGAGAGAAGTATCCTAAGGCTGAAATACTTGAGATGTACAGTGATTCAATGCATGATAAACCACTACTTGATCTTGCTAAGAAAAGTTATATGGTAAGAGGTAATAAAATATATGATTATGAAACATATAAGCCCAATATATTAAAAATATTTTGGAAATGGGGATGGAGTATATATCATAAGAATGAAGAGATATGGGATTATTTAATAGTTGGGGGTCTTACTACTATAGTAAGTATTGGGTCTTATAGTATATTATTAAAATTATGTGGTTTTAATTATATTATATCTAATATATTATCTTGGATACTTGCAGTAGTCTTTGCCTATTTTACTAATCGTTGGTTTGTATTTAAGAGTACTAATAAAAATAAGTTAAATGAGTTTATTAAATTTAGTGGTTCAAGAGTTACAACTTTAGTTGTAGAAACTGGATTGCTGATGGTTCTAATTGACTTAATTATGTTTGATGAAGTATGGTCTAAGGTAATTGGGCAGATAATTGTAGTAGTTCTTAATTATATAATTAGTAAATTATTAGTGTTTAAAGAAAAGGAGTAATTATGAAAATGGAAGATTTTGAAAAAGCGGTAGCTAAAAATATTAAAAGAAATAAAAAATATATTAAGGAATTTGAAAACAAACTTAAAGAAAAAGGTTTAAGTAAAAAAACAATTAGAAATCATCTTAATAATATCGATTTATTTCTCAATAATTATTTAAATTATTATGATATTATTTTAATGGAAGATGGAATAGGTCGTGTATATAGCTTTTTAGGAGATTTCTTTATTAGGAAATGTTTGTGGTCAAGTAAAACTTCAATAAAAAGCAATGCAGCTACCTTAAAGAAATTTTATAAGTGCATGAGCGAAAAAAAATATATCGAAAAAGAAATATATGAACAAATGGTTAAAATAATAAATGATAATATGGATTTCTTTTTAGATGAACTAGATGCTTATGACAATTATGGTGAAGAAGACTATTTTGGGTTTTGAAAACACAACAATTAATAGTTATATTAAATAATTGGAGGGATTTATAAAATGGATGATTACATAGAACCAATAAATGAAAAAGAAAGGGAAAAAAACCATAAGAAAAACGAAAAATATCTTATTGAATTTAGAGATTGGTCTAGTAATATTGATAATATAAAAAGTTATCAATATCTTAAAGATGCAAATTTTTATTTTCTTACATATTTAAGCCTTCGTAATACTAATAATATGGAAGAAGGATCGAACTAATTTATATGATTTTTTTACCGATTTCTTCATTAGAAGATGTGTGTGGTTTAACACTAAGACGATTAAAGAATATACAGTTAGCTTAGAAATGTTTTATAAGTGTATGTATGAACTTGTTAATAGAGAATATTATAGGAGGTTTTTTTATTAAGATGAAAATAGGAAGAAATGAAACTTGCCCTTGCGGAAGTGGTAAAAAGTATAAACATTGCTGTTTAAATATAAAAGATGACATTGATAAAAAAGAATTTAACAATGATTTATATAATCTTGTGTTTGGCATAAGAAACTTAGTTTTAAGAAATGTACCTCATATTAAAGAATATAAAAAGATTAGAAATATTCATAGTGAAGTTTTAGATAGTATGATTGATTATATTGATAATAAATATCCATTTAGGGGCACTATTGAAAAGCAAATTCATATATTTGAAAATGAAATTGATGTTAAACTAGATTTATATAAAGAAGATGATACAAGAGTATATTATGATTTACTAATATACCCTAATGATTTAGAAATCACTTCAATCACTGAAATGTATTTAAATCAAAAAAAATTTAGAAAAGAAGAAAAAATAATTATGCTTAATGCAATGAAAGAATCTTATGTTGGGTTTTTTAAAATAATTAGTAAAGATTATGAAAATAGCTATGTAGAAATAGAAGATATTTTCACTAAAAAGAAATTTAAAATAATTGATATCGCTCTTGCTACTTTGACAAAAGAAAATGTTTATTTATATAATCGGGTTATTACTTATAACGATATATCTTTTCTCTCAGGGATTAATTTAAGTTTTACATTTGATAATCCAATTATAAAATCATATATTAAAAAATATGATTCTACAAATACTAATCATATCGAAAAAACTTTAAAGTTATTTAAAATATATAATAAGTCCGATTTTACTCATAAAATTAATGTTATAAAATAACAACTAATTAGTTTTTTAAGGGAAAAAATTAAAAAAATATAGAGTTAGATATAGGCAATGTATCTAATAAAAAAAATGTAATAGCATATAATTAAATAACATTAATTCTGTTGAAATTCGCTCAAATATTTGTTTACATATACCTATAATACAAAAACGGAAATTAGTCTAAAAATTTGCCTATTTTTTAGCAATTTAATTTCGGGATATGTAAACCCTCTTTAAAAACGATTTTTGCTAGTAATAACAGGGTTTGAAAATTTATATAATGTAAAGTAATTAATATCGTTTGTAACCATAATAAAACCTCCATATTGAGGTTTTATTTCAAAAATAGTCTTTGGGTAGTCTTGAAATTATCCTGAACTTTACTGTAAACATTCTAAATATTGTTATTTATTACCTAAACTGTAACACATAAAATGTAAATAAGAAGTAATTGTAAAACATTTAATATAAATTATATGTTAAACTAAGGTTAAAGAGGTAAATGTTATGAAGATAGCAAGAAAGTTGAAAGATGGTAGTGTGCAACTATTAACCGAACACCTAGAAAGTGTTGCAGAACATAGTAAATCAATCGCTTCTAAGATAGGTTTAGGACAGATATCATTATTAATTGGTTTGCTTCATGATATAGGGAAATTTACAACTGAATTTCAAGACTATATAAAAAATGCTGATCCTAATGATAAAAAAGGTTCTGGTATAGATCATGGCGTTTATGGTGCCAAGTATATTATGGAAAAATTAAATGGTGATATGCTAGATAATGTTGCGGCTGAAATAATTGCTTTTGTTGTTTGTTATCATCATGGTGGACTTCCTGATTATCTTGATAAAGATTATCAAATTATATTATTTAAGAGAATTGATAAGATTAAAGCTAATAGATATCAAGATATATTTAAAGAATTTGAATTAATATTTTCTAAATATAATTTAGAAGAACTTATTTCTGAAAGTTCAAAAGAAATTAAACTATTCTTAAATAATATAAACGAAACTATAGAAGATTTTAATAGCAAAATATTTGCTATTCATATGTTAATTAAAACTTTATATAGTATTTTAGTGGATTCTGATTGGTATGATTGTTATTTGTTTGAAGCTAAAAAAACTTATAAAGAACAAGATATTTTAAACCATTACGTAGATAGTTTTATTTATGAACTAGATAGAAAACTTACTAAATTTAAAAAGAACAAACCTTCTTCTTTATTACAGCAAACCGTGTTTCAAATGCGAGATAAAGTTACTGATGATTGTTTTACATTTGCTAGTAAAAAGCCTGGAATTTATACACTTACTGTTCCTACTGGTGGGGGAAAAACTTTTGCTAGTTTAAATTATGCTTTGCATCATTCAAAATTATATAATAAAGAGAGAATAATATATGTCGCTCCTTATACAAGCATTATTGAACAAAATGCCAAAGAAATAAGAAAAGCTTTAAAGTGTAATGATAAATTACTTGAATATCATTCTAATGTCATTTCTGAAAATAAAATAAATGAATTTGATGATGAAAATCATATTAAAGTATTGAGTGCTAGATGGGATTATCCAATAATTTTTACAACAATGGTTCAGTTCTTAAATGTAATTTTTGCAAAACCTTCTCAGGATATTCGAAAATTACACGCTTATATAAATTCGGTAATAATTTTTGATGAAGCTCAATCTGTACCGCTTCATTGTACATCATTGTTTAATGAAGCTGTGAATTTCCTTAATGAATTTCTTAATTGTACTGTTGTTTTATGTACTGCTACCCAACCGGCTTTAAACGAAGTTGAAAGGCCATTAAAATTAAGTGAAAATTGTGAAATAGTTAGTGATGTTCAAAACATTTTCGATAAACTTAAAAGAGTGAATGTTATAGATAAAACCATAAAAGGTGGTTATAGTTACAACGATGCTTTTAATTTGGTTAAAGAATTAAAAAAAGACCATTTAAGTATTCTTGTGGTTGTTAACACAGTGAAAACAGCTGAAGAGATATTCAGGATTATTAGAAATAATGATAAAAAGAGTAAGCTTTATTATTTAAGTTCAAATATATGTCCGTCTCATCGGTTAAAGGTTATTAATGATATGAAAGTGTCTCTTGATAAAAAGGAACATGTTATTTGTATTAGTACTCAAGTTATAGAGTGTGGTGTTGATATCAGTTTTAGTACTGTTATTAGAAGCTTAGCTGGACTTGATTCAATAGCTCAGGCATCAGGAAGGTGTAACCGCCATGGTGAAACAAACATTTCTAATAGCTATATTATAAATTTTAATAGCGAATATGAAAATACGGGAAGAATATTAAATATTGATATAGGTAAAAAACAAACTATTAATATGCTTGAATTATATAAAAATAATCCCAGTAAATACAATAATAGCTTACTGTCTAACGAAATTATAAAAGAATATTTTAATAGATTTATCAGGGATAATAATATTAGTAAAGAGTTAGATTATATCTTAGAAAAGGAAGATACTACTATTTATAAATTATTATCATCTGATAGTAAAAAAAAGTCATATATGCAATTTGTAAGCAATTTTTATCCCTTATCTTTATGTTATCAGTTTAAAACTGCAAGATGCAATTTTAAAGTAATCGAAGATAATACTAAGTCTATTATTGTTCCTTATAATGAAGGGGTAAATTTAATTGCTAACTTATCTTCAAGTATCGATATAAATGAAAAATATGAAATATTAAAGACGGCACAATTGTATTCAGTTAATGTATTTGATAATAAGTATTTTCATTTAAATAAATTAGAGGCATTTTTGCCTAGTGAAGTGGAAGGAGTGTATTTATTAAAAGATGGATTTTATGATAAAGATTTAGGAATTGTCACAGAAAAAAATATGGATTTTTTAAATCATTAAAAGGAGGTAAAATGAGAAATTCTATTACATTTAAAGTAAGTGGTAAATATGCATTATTTACTGATCCTGTTACTAAAATAGGTGGAGAAAAATCAACAATGATGTTGCCTACATATCAAGCACTTAAAGGTATTTGTGAATCAATATATTGGAAACCATCGATTATTTGGTTCATTGATAAAGTAAAAGTAATAAACCAAATTCAAACAGAATCAAAAGGGATACGACCGATTAAGTATAATGGGGGAAATGACTTATCAAGATATCTGTATTTAAAAGATGTTGCCTACATAATCACAGCTCACTTTGAATTCAATCATAATAGACCAGAATTAAAAGAAGATCATAATGAAAATAAACATTATTTTATTACTAAGAGATCTTTAAAAAAAGGTGGAAGAAGAGATATATTTTTAGGAGCTAGAGAATGTCAAGCATACGTTGAACCAATAGAATTTGATGACGAAAAAAGTTATTATCATGATATGGGAGAAATGGAATTCGGTATGCAGTATCATTCTATAAGTTATCCAGATGAAAACGGGACAGAAGAACTTAAAACAAAATTTTGGTATCCTAAAATGAACAATGGTATTATTAAATTTTGTAGACCCGATGCATGTTCAAAAGAAATTAGTATTAGAGACATGAAGCAAAAAGATTTTGATAATTATAACTATTGTGGTTTTGAAGAAGAAATACTAGATGGGTATGATAGTGAGGTAATAAATAATGAGCTTTATAAAAACGCTAGCTGATACTTATGATAATCTATTAGAACAATCGCATGATGACCTATTACCAATATCGCATTCTACTCAAAATGCTCACATCGAGGTGACACTTAATGAAAATAGTGAAATGATTAATGCAGAGTTTGTTGGAAGAGATAATGCTCCAACTTTAATTCCAGTAACTGAAGATTCCGCAAGTAGAGGAAATGGGATTAATCCCCATGCTTTATGTGATAAACTTCAATATGTTGCAGGTGACTATAGCCATTATGTAGATGGTAAGGAAAATAAACATCATGCAGACTATATGACACAATTGAGACTTTGGAAAGAATCAGAATATTCTACTGACAAGGTTAGTATAATATACAATTATTTAATTAAATCTAAAATAATATTAGATTTGATTAATCATAAAATATTATTCGCAGGTGAAGATAATAAACTATCTAATAAATTTCAAACCGAAATTAAATTAGCTGTAGGGGATCAAAAAGATGCTTTTATAAGGTTTAGAGTAATCACTCAGGCTTCTTATATTGATGCGGTATGGCAAGACAAAGATTTGATTCAGCAATATATAAATTACTATTATTTTATTAAAAAAGATGAAACTAAATTTTGTTATGTTTCTGGTAAAAATATACCATATACAGATAAACATCCGACTAAGATATTAAATTCAGGAGATAGTGCTAAAATTATTTCATCAAACGATAAGACAAATTTTACTTTTAAAGGAAGATTTTATACTGCAGAAGAAGCAGCTAACGTTAGTTATGAAATCTCTCAAAAAGCTCATAACGCATTAAAATGGCTTATTAGTAATCAAGGTAAAAGAATAGGAACAAAAACTTTTGTTTTATGGAGTTTGAAAGATGATAAAGTTCCTGCTTTTATGGAGGATACAGTAGATTTTGCTATCAATTTTTTGGGAAAAAAAGAAGAAGATTGTTTTGATTCAAAAGACATTACTAAAGAATTTAACAAAGCTATTAGCGGTTTTAGAGGATTAACTAAGGTTGATTCAAAACTAGCATTAATAGGACTAGAAGCACCTACAACTGGAAGAATGGCGATAATATTTTATCGTGAATTTAATGGTTTACAAAGTAACGAACTTATAAATAATATTGAGAAGTGGCATAAAGAAGCTTCTTGGTTCCATCGTTTCAAATTCCTTGATAAAAATAAGATAAACTTTTATGGAGTTCCATCTACGCAAGAAATAGTTAGAAATTCTTTTGGTACGGAACAAAATGGTATGATTAAAATTGATGATAAAATAGCAGGTAATATTGCAGAAAGGTTACTTCCATCTATATTAGATAGAAGGAAAATTCCTAGAGATATTGTACAAAAACTTATATGTAATGCCAAGCGACCTCAGAATTATGAAAACAGTTATAATTGGGAAAGAGTATTAACTACAGCTTGTGCATTATATAAAAAATATTTATTGGACTATGAAAAGGAGGATAATAAAATGAATATGAATGAAATGAATAATTTGGATTATAATTGTGGTAGGTTATTAGCAGTGGCTGATGAAATTGAACGTTATTCGTTATACTTGGATGCTAAAAATAAAGCAAAAGGTTCGGATAAAGAAAATAATATTGAGATTAGACCAACAAATGCGATGAGATATTTTTCTATGTTTTCAGTTCATCCTGAGAGAATTTGGGGTGTAATTATGAAGAAAATTTCCTATCATAGAATTAAACTTGGAAATAGAGGAGTACATTTGGATAAAATGTTAGCAGAAATAACATCTATAATAAATCCTGAAGAATTCAAAAATGCTACAAATTTAGGTGGGTTAATGGTTTTAGGTTTTGATAATCAAAGACAATTAATTTACTCGTTAAAAACGAAAAATAAAAATAAAGAAAATATAGAGGAGGAATAAAAATGAATATATTAAAAAATAAAATAGATTTTAAAGCATTTATTGTTGTAGAAAATGCTAATCCAAATGGGGATCCGCTTAGCGGAAATGAACCTCGTATTACACTAGATGGATATGGTGAGATATCAGATGTGTGTTTAAAAAGGAAAGTTCGTAATCGTTTGTTAGATATGGGGGAAAATATTTTTGTTCAATCAGACGAAAAAAACCATGATGGCTTAAAAAGCTTAAAAGATAGAGCGGATTCGATTGAAGAGTTAAAAGAGGAATTATCAAAAAGAAAAGAAGCTAATGAAGATTTATTTTCCAAAATCGCCAACGAAACTTGGATTGACGTTCGTAGCTTTGGACAAGTATTCGCATTTAAAGGGTCGCAGTTATCTTTAGGAATTAGAGGGCCAGTATCGTTACATCCGGCATTTAGTATAGATACTATTGAAGTTACTAATTTACAAATAACCAAAAGTGTTAATAGTGAACCTTCAGTAAGTGGAAAAGCGTCTGATACAATGGGGATGAAACACCGTGTAGATTTTGGTGTTTATGAACTAAAAGGAAGCATTAATGTACAATTAGCTGAAAAAAATGGCTTTACTGTTGATGATTCCGAAAAAATTAAAGAATCGATAATAACTTTATTTGTTAATGATGCCTCAGCTGCAAGACCAGAAGGAAGTATGAATATTCATAAATTATATTGGTGGACACACAATAATAAAATTGGGCAATATTCTACGAAAAAGGTTCATGAATCAATCAAGATTAATAAGAAGAAAGGAATTATTGTACCTAAATCTATTAATGATTATGAAATTACAGAAAATAAACTAGATAATCTAAAATTAGATATTTATGAAGGATTATAAAGAAGAAGATTATTTAATGCTTTCTAGTATTCAGCATTATGCATTTTGTCCTAGGCAATGGGCTTTAATTGATGTAGAATTAGCTTGGAAAGAAAATGTTCATACTATAATGGGGAATATATTTCATGAAAAAGCTCATAGTGGTAACTCTGAGAAGAGAAATAATATTATAATCTCGAGATCACTTCCAATTCAATCTAGAACTTTAGGAATAAGTGGAGAGTGTGATGTAGTTGAGTTTCATTTAAATGAGAATGGGGTTAAATTAAAAGGGAGAGAAGAAAAATATATCCCTTGTCCTATTGAATACAAAAAAGGGAAACCTAAAGTTGATGATATTGATATATTACAGCTTACTGCTCAAGCTATGTGTCTTGAAGAAATGTTTTGTACAGACGTGAAAATCGGGTATTTATTCTATGGTATAACTAAAAGGCGAGAAAAAATTGAGATTACTGAAGAACTAAAAAATAAAGTATTTGAAATATATACTGATATGCATAATTTAATAGAAAGAGGGAATATGCCTAAAGTTAAAATAACAAAAAAATGTGACCAATGTTCATTGAAAGATTTATGTTTGCCGAGATTAAATCTAAATATATCAGCTAAAAGTTATATAGAAAAAAATTTAAAAGAGGAAGAAGTATGAGAAAGTTATCAAATACTCTTTATGTCACTAGTCCGAATAGATATTTATCACTTAATGGTGAAAATGTTGTTATTTTAGAGGAAAATGATGTAGTCGCAAGAGTTCCTCTTCATAATTTAGAAGAAATAATTACTTTTGGATATACTGGAGCAAGTCCCATTTTAATGGGTACTTGTGCATCAAAAAATATTTCACTTTGTTTCTTAAGTTCTAGTGGCAAATTTTTAGCAAGAGTAACTGGAAAAGTTTACGGAAATGTTTTACTTAGAAAAAAACAATATCAAGTATCTCTTGATTTAGATGAGTCTAATAATATCGCTAGAAATTTTATCATTGGCAAAGTTTATAATTCTAAATGGGTTATTGAAAGAGCTATCAGAGATTATATTTATATTTTAGATAGTGAAAAATTAAAAAGAAAATCAGAGTATCTATCGAATTCTTTAAAAGAAATAAGAAAGTCAAACAGCTTAGATGAATTAAGAGGGTTAGAGGGTCAAGCTTCTTCAACTTATTTTTCTGTTTTTGATGATTTGATTTTACAACAAAAAGAAGATTTTTATTTCAATGGAAGAAATAGAAGGCCGCCAACAGATAGAGTAAATGCTATGTTATCTTTTACTTATACTTTGCTTGCTAATATGTGTGCATCAGCTCTTGAAACAGTTGGTTTAGATCCTTATGTAGGATTCTTGCATAGAGATAGACCTGGCAGAATATCGCTAGCACTAGATTTAATGGAAGAATTCAGAAGTGCATTAGCTGATAGATTTGTAATCACTTTAATAAACAAAAAAATAATTAAGCCGAATGATTTTATTATTAAAGAAAATGGTGCAGTAATATTTACAGAGGACGGTTTAAAGAAATTTTTATCAGCCTGGCAAAATAAAAAGCAAGAAACTATTACCCATCCATTTTTAAAAGAAAAAATCGAATGGGGACTTTTGCCATATGCGCAAGCTTTGTTACTTGCTAGATATTTAAGAGGTGATTTAGATGAATATCCTCCATTTATGTGGAAGTAGGTGTTAAAGTGTTGGTTGTCATTACTTATGATGTTAATACTGAAACTCCAGAGGGAAGAACTAGACTAAGAAAAGTTGCTAAGCAGTGTGTAAATTATGGACAACGTGTTCAAAACTCTGTTTTTGAATGTATAATGGATTATTCAAAAGCATTAGAAGTTCAAAATATTTTGACTAAAATTATTGATTCAGAAAAAGATAGTTTAAGGCTTTACTACATTGGCAAAAATTATAGAAATAAAGTTGTACATATAGGTACAAAAAAAGTGCTTGATTTAGAAGCACCGTTAATTATATAGTGCGAATATTAAGCAATCATTATTTTGCCGTGTTATTCGCACCATTTTTAAGCGAAATAATTGTTTCTATATTGTTTAGTCATTCTTTTTATTTAAAAAGTTTTAGTAATTACTATTAATACATAGGATTTATATATAAAGTTTACACTAATTTTGCGGTCGCACCTTATATAGGTGCGTGGATTGAAATAATTGTAGCGTCTGAATAGTGTTTATTCTTTAACGTCGCACCTTATATAGGTGCGTGGATTGAAATTTAAAAGCTCTGCAAGCCTCTGTTTATGGGGAAGTCGCACCTTATATAGGTGCGTGGATTGAAATGTTTATATCATCAAGTTCTGGAAACATACTCTGTGTCGCACCTTATATAGGTGCGTGGATTGAAATAAAAGAGATGTATCAACAAGGTTATACACTAGAAGTCGCACCTTATATAGGTGCGTGGATTGAAATACACACAACGGAGGACACAGAACGGTAGAAAACTGTCGCACCTTATATAGGTGCGTGGATTGAAATTCTTTATCTAGCATAGTCATTATATTTTTGAAATGTCGCACCTTATATAGGTGCGTGGATTGAAATGTGTTAGGTATTTCGCATTCCTCTTTTGACAATCGTCGCACCTTATATAGGTGCGTGGATTGAAATGAAACTGGAGGAGTAGAAAAGACAATGTATGCTAGTCGCACCTTATATAGGTGCGTGGATTGAAATATAAATAATGGCGGAACCGAGATGACATCTGTTGGTCGCACCTTATATAGGTGCGTGGATTGAAATATACTTAACTCTTTATATGGGTTTTCAACATTAGTCGCACCTTATATAGGTGCGTGGATTGAAATGATTAGATCCTCCGCTTTCGGTTAATGGAACCACGTCGCACCTTATATAGGTGCGTGGATTGAAATTTAAGTGGAAATAAACACTAGTTAATGCTCCGTGGTCGCACCTTATATAGGTGCGTGGATTGAAATATATTAGATATCATGAACCGTTAGCTATAAAAAGTCGCACCTTATATAGGTGCGTGGATTGAAATATTACAACCATATATAGTAGTATATCGTTATAGAAGTCGCACCTTATATAGGTGCGTGGATTGAAATGATTAAATATAGTCCAAGTGTACCTGCACAAATAGTCGCACCTTATATAGGTGCGTGGATTGAAATAATAAATCTACTATTAGTAGATTAGCTAGTGAAGTCGCACCTTATATAGGTGCGTGGATTGAAATACTCTTATGAAACTAAGTCAAAACAAAACCATTTAGTCGCACCTTATATAGGTGCGTGGATTGAAATTGTTGGGAGAAAATATGGATATATTAATCAGTATGTCGCACCTTATATAGGTGCGTGGATTGAAATAAGAATAGCAGTAGAAAAAGGCTTTACAAGAATGGTCGCACCTTATATAGGTGCGTGGATTGAAATGAAATAATATTATTATAATTTACTACAAAACCCTGTCGCACCTTATATAGGTGCGTGGATTGAAATGAAATAATATTATTATAATTTACTACAAAACCCTGTCGCACCTTATATAGGTGCGTGGATTGAAATACTTATAACGAAATTGAAGAACAAAAAGAAATGAGTCGCACCTTATATAGGTGCGTGGATTGAAATGAAGAAGGATTATCAAAACTAAAAGGAGATGATGTCGCACCTTATATAGGTGCGTGGATTGAAATGTGTATATATAATGGTCTAGCCTAACATATGATGTCGCACCTTATATAGGTGCGTGGATTGAAA
>JAQVNR010000001.1 GCA_028703035.1 Bacilli bacterium
ATACGGGTTTAGAATCTATGCTCTAACACCACTCACCTCCGCATGCTCTGTAGTATGCCCAATAACAATTTGTTATTATATCAAAGAAAACTAAAAATTGGGATATTTTTTCATCTCAATTTGTGCCGTTCGAGGTACGAGAAAGGAATGTTAGTTATTTATGAAAGAAATTACTTATGTTACTGGAAATTGGGCAAAAATATTAAGTGCGAAAGAAATTCTGGAACCACTAGGATTTGAAGTTAAAAATGAAAAAATACCGACAACTGAAATACAAGCAGATACAGTTGAGGAAGTTGCTAAATTTTCTGCAAAGGAAGCTAGCGAAAAATTAAAAAAAAGTGTATTAAAAAATGATACTGGTCTTTTTGTAGAAGCACTAGGGGGATTTCCTGGACCATATACTCATTATGTAGATGAAAAACTTGGTGAAGATGGAATTCTTAAATTGTTAGAAAATGAGGATAATAGAAATGCTTGTTTTATTGAAGCTTTTGCATATTGTGAGTATGGAAAAGATCCAATTGTATTTACTTCAATAACTAAAGGTGTAATCGCAAGAGAAAAATCAGGAAAGTATGGTTGGAGTTGGGATTATATTTTCATCCCTGAAGGCAAGGATAAGACATTAGGATGTTATCCAGATGAAGAACGTTGTTTAATGTGGAATACAGATGCTTATCATAAATTGGCTGAATATTTAAAAGAAAAAGAGAAATAGGATAATGAAAGAAATAGGGGGCCATTTCATTTTTGAAAGATTTAGTTATAATCAGTATCATGAAACTAATTTGCTTTTAAGTTCTGGACGAAATTGTTTAAGATACATAATCAAGGAAAGAAACATACGTACAATATATTTACCGTATTTTCTCTGTGAAACATTACTTGATGTATGTTTAAAAGAAGATATAGAAGTAAAATTCTACCATGTAGACGAAAAACTACATCCAATAATTAATGCAAATGAGCTATCAGAAAATGAGTTTGTTTATATAGTTAATTATTATGGTTTGTTTTCAACCGAAACATTGGAGCAAATTAAAAAAAAGTATAAAAATAT
This sequence comes from Bacilli bacterium, assembly GCA_028703035.1. GTDB lineage: Bacteria > Bacillota_I > Bacilli_A > RF39 > UBA660 > DUUS01. The sequence goes on from JAQVNR010000001.1 coordinate 1,064, forward strand.
TATAATAGACAATACGCATGATTTTTTTGATAAAAATAACATTGGTGTTGATACTATTTATAATTATCGTAAAAATTTTGGTGTACCTGAAGGAGCATGTATAACTGGTGATCTACAATTATCTGATAAACTAGCCAAACGAAATAGTTTTTTTTATATAATATAAAATATAGTAAAAAAAAGGAGTTAATAAAAAAATGTTTAAGCTAAAATAAGGGACAAACGAAAAAATTCGAATATTTAAAAATTGACAGTTACTTATTATAATGTTAAAATTTTTAATAAGAGAAAGCTTACTTAATTAAGGGGGATTTATGAAATTCAATCTTTTTATAAATAAAGTACCTACGGAAACTAAAAATATATTATTAAAAGCTATAGAGATTTTTCATTTACTTGATAATAAAAATATAATATGTAATAGTTATGATTATGAAAATAATGCTAAGCAAATATTTTTAAATAGAGGCGATAAAAGATGTGTATCTTTATTTTTAGCTAGCTTATTAATAGAAACAAACGTTAAAATAATAATGGATAATACTAAAGTCTCTGCTGATTTTGTTTTTAAATATTTAAATCTTAATCAAGAAAATATTGAATGTTTAAAACTTTCGCAATATGCAAATGTCTATAATGATGTTTTTTCGTTTCTTATTGAAGAGCTAAAAAGATATCCTAATTATAATGGAATAATAATTTCTAATGATCAGTTATTTCCAGAAGTATTAGTTAATTACTTAGCTTATATAGATATATTAGAATCAGATGTAATAAACTGGATTTATAAAGAAGCAAATTTGTTAAAATATCCATATCAATGTGCATATGAACATAATTCATTTATAATAGTTAATCGATTGATGAGAAAAAAATTAATTAAAGCAGCTTCTGAGAAAAAAAATGCTCCTTTGGCTAAAGGAATAGACAGCAAAGAAAAAGTATCTAAATCAATGTTAGAGACTTATGGTGATTTCTTAACTGATAAAAAGCATTTAACAAATCCAGCTATTGGTAGAAAAAATGAAATTAAAGAATTAATGATAAAACTTTTAACTCTTGATAAGTCACCTATTATTGTAGGTGAGGCAAGGGTTGGTAAGACAGCACTAGTTGAAGGGCTTAGTTATTTGATTTATTACAACCAAGTTCCAAATGCTTTGCAAGATATGCAAATAGTTAAAATAAACACATCTAGTATTTTAAGTGGGTGTGTTTGTCAAGGTATGTTTGAAGAAAGAGTAGAACAGATTATTGAAGAGTTAATTGATAATCCATCAATCATTCTTTTTATTGATGAAATTCATAATGTTATAGGGGCTGGTGGAAGTTCTGAGAAACCACTTGATTTCGCAAATATGCTTAAGCCATATTTAGATCGCGGACAAATAAAAGTTATTGGGGCAACAACTAATGATGAATATGAAGAATATATTATGAGAGATGAAGCATTTAAAAATAGATTTGAAAAAATAGTTGTATTAGAACCTAATGATAAAATTACTTATCAAATTCTGCTTGAAACAATTTCCAAAATTGAAAATGCTACTTTAATTAAATTTGATTTTAATAATCAAGAGAAAGAATTATTATTAGAATATATTGTTAAATGTACAAATAAAAAATATAGAACTTATAATGATAATTTAAATAATCCAGATTTAGCATTATCAATATTGAAAAACTCCTTTGCCATAGCGGCTTTTGAGGATTCAGAAGTTGTAAAATTAGAGTACATAGCTGATGCTATTAAATTTTGTACTAAACTTAATGAATCTTTCCGATATAGAAATGCGGAAATCTTTATCACTAATTTTAAAAATGAACCGAAAAAACCTAATTCAAATATAATTCATTTTCCTAATAAAAATAACAATATAATTAAGAAGAGGAGTTGATTTAAATGTATTTTGATTATTTTAATTTATTTAGTCTTTTTAAAGGAGCCATTATAATAAGTAAAATTATATTTTTAGGAGTAATTATATTTTTACTTATATCACTATGTTTTGTTTATAAAAAAGCAGGTAAAAAAGGTTGGGAAGCATTAATTCCATTTTATTCTGTGTGGGTATTAGTAGAAATAGCTAGTTTAAAATGGTGGTTTTTCTTTATTGTTTTAGGAGCTATATTTTTACCTATTGTTAGTTTGGGGTTATTATCTGGACTTGGAAGTATTGTTAGCTTAGTAGGTCTATTCTTTTGTCATTACAATCTAGCTCTTAAATTTAAAAAAGATCCAGTATTATATGGACTAGGCTTAACTCTATTACCAGTTATTTTTTATCCGATTTTAGCATTTTCTAAAAATGTAACCTTTAGTGATATCTCTGTTAGTTCATATGGTCCTGTAGCAGAAAGTTATGTTGAAAACTATCAAAAAGGGACAAAAAAAACAGGAAAAACCGATAAATTTTGCAAAAAATGTGGTAAAAAAATTACATCAGGTAAATTTTGTTCTAATTGTGGTGCGGAAATAAAATAATTAAAGAATACAACTAAATGTTATTCTTTTTTTCTTCTCCTTATGTTATACTTGGTATGTGAGGATAGATGTGAGATGAAAAAAAATAAAATTGTTTTAAAACACTGCCCTAATTTTTATAAAATTATTAATTTTGATTTTATAGAAGATGATTATATATCAGCAAGATTAATTCATATATATAAAGATTTTATATTTAATATAAATATTGATAAAAAGTCGGATTTAGAGATGATTAATCAATTAGATTTTGTTATAAATAAATATATAGAAGATTATTATTTTCGAAAAGAAATGAAAAGAAGTATGCTTAATATTAAAGTTAAAAGAACAACTGATGTTGTAAGAGATATAGTTGAAGGAATTATTAACTGTTTTGATTCATATGAAACAGGCTATACAAGAAATATTTATTTTGCGAGGTGGATCTAGGATGGCCGATGATGATTTTTACTTTGAAGAAAGTAATCCTAAAAAAGTTTTTTTAACTATTTTACTTATATTATTTATTATCGGGGTTTTATTTGGTATATATAAATATATTGCTAAAAGAGACTTTATTAAATTAAATAATGTTGAAGTCGAATTAGGTAGTGCTGTATCTACAGATATCAAAGATTATATAAAAAGCGGTAAGTATGAAGGCTATACTTTAGATGTATCAAATGTCCATTTAGATAATGAAGGATTGGCTGACAGTATTGGTGAATATAGTTTTACAGTTAAGAAAAACAACAATATATTAAAAGGTAAAATATATGTTAAAGATACAACAGCTCCAAGAGTAGAAGTAACAGAATTAACAGTTGGTCTTAATGAAGAATTTGATATTAATGATTTTTTAATATCATGTGAGGATTTATCTGAAGAATGTTTCGTAACTTATGCTAGTGATAAAGAAAAAAAATATAATCAAGCCGAAGGCACTTATGATATTACTTTAAAAATTAAAGATAAATATAATAATGAAACAACTAAAACTACTAAATTAATAGTTAAAGAAGGTTTTTCATTAGCTGATTTAAAAGCAACTAATAATGATGCTACTAATATATATCCAGTTGATGATGATTGGGATGAGACTTATACTTTAAAATTTTCAAGAGGAATTTCAGAAGAAGATGAAGAATTCGAAGCAAAGATTTTAGAACTTGCTAAACATGATTTTTCTGAATATTATGAAGAAACAATTAAAAATCAAACTATGATAACTATTTATAATAAATATAACTTTGTTTTGGGATTTAGTATTAAATTAGAGTTTGAAGATGGGAATATTATCTATGTCCCAGAAGATGTAAAGAAAAACGAGGATTAATGTGGACTTTAGAGAGATAAAAGAATTTTTTAGAGATTTCCTTGGATATATTATAATTTTAGTAGTGATAATAATTATATTTGTCTTTATTATCTCATTACAACCAGTGGCTGGGAATTCTATGCATCCGACTTTAAAAGAAGGAAATCTTGTAGTTGTTTCTAAACTGTTTTATAATTTAGGTAGTCCTAAAAGAAATGATATAGTAAATGTTAAAGATGACTTAGGTAAATCATATGTTAAAAGAATAATTGGTCTGCCTGGAGAGAGAATAGAATACTTAGAAAATGTTTTATATATTAATGAAAAACCTTATAGTGAGGATTTTATTACCCCAGAAATTGATACTAAAAACTTTCTTTTTGAAGATATTTGTTCATTAGAAAAGTGTCCTGGAGGAGTCATTCCCAAAAACAAATATTTGGTTTTAGGTGATAATAGATCAGAATCAGTAGATAGTAGGACACCTGAATTTGGATTAAGAGATAAAAGTGATATTCAAGGAAAGGTTGCTTTAAAAATTTGGCCCTTTAGTGAGTTTGGAAGAATAAAGTAAAATTTATTCTTTTTTTAGCCCATTTTTTAAGTAAATGCATATTAATATTAAGGGCAAAAAAAGTCGATAAATGCTTAAATAGATTGAATTTTCAAAATTTGTATATTATAATTAAATAAATTAAACAAGTTAAACAGTTTAATTAAATTTAAGGGAGGGAATTAACATGTTTAACAAAAAAAGGTTGTTTGTAGCCGGAGCATTTATAATTGCACTTTTATTTATGACAATGTATGCTGGAAACATTGGTGAACAAGGAACAACCCCAATGCGTATTGTGAAGTTTATTGATGGCTTTAATAGTGCTGAAATAAACACGCAAAATATTGAAGTAGGAGGAAAGGCAGAAGTACCAAAAGACCCTGAACATGAAGACTTACTATTTATTGGTTGGTATAATGGTGATACAAAAGTTACAGAATTTGAAAATATCATGAAAGACTTAATAGTAACATCTCAGTATGTAGATGATATTAATAATAATGGAATAGCCGACTCAGCAGAAAATACTTATACCATAACATTTTTTGATACTCTTGCTGGTGCTAATATTAGTGATGTTCAAGTTTTAACTGGAATGAACGCAACTGCACCAACAGCACCAGTACATGAAAATCATACATTTACTGGCTGGTCAAGAGGTTTTACTAATGTAACATCTAGTTTTACAGTCAATGCACGTTATAGAACAACAGAAGCAATTGCAAGTCCATCGAACACATTAAGTAAAAATACTTATACAGTTGCAAAAAATGATAGATATGAATTTAACAGTTGGGATGCAGAATTAACTAATGAAACTAAAGTTGAAGGAGATACTACATATACAGCTAATTTTAAAGATATTAAAAAACCAACAGTAGAAATCCAAAATGTAAGTAAGTATAATCCAAAATCATTTGATATTTATGCAACAGATTTAGAATCTGGATTAAAAAGAATAGATTATTCATTATTTATTAATGATAATACTGACTATTTAGGTGGCGATGGTCAATGGATAGAAGGTAGTGTTTATGAATTTGAACAAAGAAATATTACAGAATATTATAGTTTAGAAAAAGTAAAATATTTATTTGAAGACTTATCAGTTGGCGAATATACTTTGAGAGTAACAGTAAGTGATAACGAAGGAAACACTACACATGCTACTAATTTTAATTTTGAAGTTGATAAAATAACACCGGAATTTAATTTAACGACTGGATATCACAATGATGATGATATTCAAATTATAATAACTGAGAAGAATTTCTCACAAGTTAAAATATACAACCAAGATACTAACAAGACTATTATTGAAAAAAATTTGGCATTTACATTAACTGAAGAAGCAACTTATAGATTAACAGCAAAAGATAAAGCAGATAATGAAACAACTATTTGGGTAGCAATAGATAAAACTAATCCCGAAATTTATAATAATGATGAACCTATAATTAATGATTCATACTATAAAGAAGATGTAGTTCTTAATATTCAAGACAAGTTTTTACAAACTGTAAAAATCAATGGACCTATTGAAAAATCCTTAACTAGAAGTGATTTTGAAGTTGGAAAAAATAAAGAAAACTTCTCTTACAGTGAAATCTTAACTGAAAGTGGAAATTATGAAGTTATTGCTAAAGATAAATTTGGTAATACAACAACTATAAACTTTGTTATTGATAAAGAACTGCCAAGTGGTGAAGTAATAGATATTTGGTCAAATAACGATATAAATCAAAGATATGCAACAAAAGGAAACAATGTATCAGTTAGATTTAGAACTACTGAAGAAATTCAAGAAGGCGAAACTAATATGATGATAGCTGGGATTGAAGTTGAAAATGTATTAAAAAAAGATTCAAGCAATCCAGGAGAAAATGTTTATCAAGGTACAATAGTTGTAACAAAAAATACACCAGAAGGTTTAGTAGTTTTTAATATAGAAGTCACAGATTTAGCAGGGAATGTAGGAACAATACCTACAACAGTTAATTCTGGACACACTGTAACAATTGATAGAACAAATCCGATATTAGAAGAATCAGATATTATCATAGATTATTTTAACCCAAAAACATTTAGTTTTACCGCTAGTGATGAATATTGATTGAAAACAATGTCTTATACTATTTGGACAAAAGGGCGAATAAAACTTGAACAATCTGATGGACATATATACAATGGTGTAACTAGTAAAAAATTAACATATCAAATTAATAATTTATCAGATGGAGAATACGAGTTAAGAATTTCTGTATTTGATCTTGCTGGAAATTATATTGATGCTTCACCAGTATATTTTGAAGTAGATAATACCGCACCTATAGCAAGAATCTCATCACCATCAGAAGATGGAAAATCATTTGGTAAAAATGTTATTATAACTGGTGAAGTTGATGAATCTGAAACTAATCTTATAAGTCACGAATTTGAAATAACAAATCCAGATGGAACACAAAGTTTTGTTGCTGATATGACTACTAATAAATTTAATCATTCATTTGATTTAGATACTTCAAAAGGGATAGGAATGTATACAATAAAATATACTGCTACTGACAAAGCTAGTAATACAAGTTCTGTAATTAGAACATTAAATGTAGTCGATATTAATAATCCGAAAACAACAATAGAAGTAACACCAATTTCAAATGGAAATAATTTTACAGTAAGAGGAATAGCTGAAGATGAAGAAAAACTAAATCGAGTTTATGTTCAATTAAAAAATAGAACAACAGGAGTTAATTGTGGTGGAACAACAATTCACTTACTAGATCCTGTTCAACAGCATGCTAAATGGTCAAGAACATATTACTTACCAGAAATGAAATTGGATTCAAATTGTTATTCTACTGGTAATTATGCAGCTCATGTCGAAGTTGTCGATAATCTTGGGAATAGAGGTTCAGCTGGTTGGACAGATAATTTTTATTTAGACTTTACTAATCCAGAAACTACTATTAATGTAAGTACTCCAGTCAATGGAAAATTCACAGTAAGTGGAGTGGCAACAGACAACAATAAATTAAATAGAGTATATATACAATTAATAAATAGAACAACAGGAGTTCGTTGCGGTGGAACAACAATTAATCTATTAACATCTATAAATCCAAAAGAAGCAGAATGGTCAAGAGAATACTCATCAAATGAGTTAAAAAATATTGAAGGATGTTCTGCATTAGGAAATTTTGCTGCCCATGTATCAGTAACAGATAATTTTGGAAATAACTCTTCACAAGGATGGACAGACGACTTTTTAGTAGAATAAGCAAACTCTGAAACAATTGGCGAAGAATTATTTATATATGATGAAATAATTGAAGAAGCTTATATAAAGTCAGATGAACCAGAAGTTATTGAAACAACAGAAGATGACATTTAATAAATATATTAAAGAAGAAACGAAATTCTTCTTTTTTGATGTACATTTTAAATATTTATGGTAGAATTAAATTGTAGGAAGTGAAGTATATGGCATATTTAAAATATAAAGAGGTAACTAAGTATTTTAATTTTTCTAAAGCTTTGTTAAAAGAAGAATTACCTAGTTATGTAACTGATTATATTTTTGAAGAAGAAGATATATTATGTGGATATAAAACAGCTAGAGATTATGGGGTATTTACGACAAAAAAAATAGTTTTATTCGATAACACAAGTACTCTAGGGATATCTAAACAAATATATACAATACCTTATAATACAATATCTACTATATCAATTATTTTTACAAGAAGTGGCGCAGAGTTATCATTATTTTTAAATAGTGGATATCCACTGCGTATTAAGTTTATCAATATGACTAATATTGATAAAAAAAGAGTCAGACTTATATATTCAATAATTTCTAAAATAATTAATAATCAAAAAGTATCAGTTTCTGAAATAAAAAAAATTCAAGAAAATGATATTAGTTTTAATTAATATAAAAGAAAGAGGTATTTATGGTAAAAGGTAAAGAAAAGGTTGAAACAGAAGAAGAATTTCTTGATTTAAAGGATGAAACAAGTAAAGCAGAAAGTCGAAAAAGAATTATTAATATTACTTTATGGACAATATTAATTACTTGGATAGTAATTTGTTTTACAGACTTTATTTTAGTTAAGACAGAAAATAATCCATTATTTTGTACATTTTCTAAAACAGCAGAGTATGATAATGGATCTGTTAAATCATGCTATGGTCTAGGTTATAAAGTTTATAATTATGACCGTGAAGATTTTACTGGTTTAGAATTTGCACCTTTATGGGGAAAAGACAAGTCAGTCCAAGATTAGCTTAAAAGTTATTGATTAATGCAAGAAGTGTGTTATAATTTCATTACTTGCTTTTATGGCGGTGTAGCTCAGTTGGCTAGAGCATCCGGTTCATACCCGGGGGGTCGGGAGTTCAAATCTCTCCGCCGCTACCAATTTATAAATTACTTGTATAAAGCAATTTTTTTTATGTTAAGGGGCAACTTCTTACTAAAAATTGAGTTTTAGGTTCTTTTTTATATTATCATTATCAATTGATGATGAAATAACAAGAAAAGTAGCTGATTAATTTGTTATGGACAAAGATGATATTTTAAATCTTCCAATTATCAATGTTGTAAATAATTAACAATTCGCACCAGTTGAATTAAATTCGTTTTTAATCTATAATATAAGTAGAATATTTGAGTATTATACTCATTATTTAAAAGTAAGGAATTTTAGAAGCTTATCGTAAAAAGTGATGTTAGTATAGATATATGAACACGAAATTATTCATAAATATGGTAGAATAATCTCTCCGCCATTACAAATTTTATAGTGACATGATTGGTGATAAATTAAGTAGTTTACAAAAATAAGTTAGATAATTGCTAAGAATGATTTAATATATAATGTATTTAGGAGAATTGGTTAGGAGAAAAAAAGATGTATAGCGAAGTAGAAAAAAAATTTAAAGTAAACTATCCCAAAAAAACAAGAGCGACATACACTAGTTTATTAAATTATACCTCTAATCTTAAAGCTCCAATACATAGATGGTATAAATATAAAGAAGGTTATTCAGAAGAATTAGTAACAATTCTTATTAATAAATATAATAAGAACTCAAAAGGTACAATACTTGATCCATTCTTAGGAAGTGGAACGACAATTTGTGCTGCAAATAAATTAGGATTAAATGCAATAGGATTTGAGGTGAATCCTTTCTCCTTTTTTCTGTCTTCAGTTAAAATGGCTAACTATTCCAAAAAAGATATTGATGAATTAAAAAAGTTATATCCGGCAATATTAAAAAAATCATTAGAAACAAATGTAAAGTATAAGTTACCAGCTTTATCAATAAGCAACAAAGTCTTTGAAAATAAAATCGAAAAATACTTAATGAATATTAAAGAAAATATAAATTTATTATCAATAAATGAAAATATTAAGAATTTATTAATGTTAGGCTGGTTATCAGTAATTGAAAAGTTTTCAAATTATAAAAAATCAGGTAATGGATTGAAAAAAAAGGTAAAAATAATTGATTATACAATTGATGATGTTTATCAATTCTTATGTGATGAATATGCCAATATAGTAGATGACTTATTAAATAATAAAATTAAATTTAAAAACAAAATATATAGTACTTCATCAATATATGTAGATGGAATAATTAAGCCGAGTTCTATAAGTGGAATTATTTATTCACCTCCATATGCAAATTGTTTTGACTATACAGAAATATATAAATTAGAGTTATGGTTTGGTGGATTTGTTAATGAATACAGTGATTTAAAGAATTTGAGGAAATTGTCTGTTCGCTCACATTTGAGTGCTGAGCTTGATAATGAAGATGAAGAACCATTAAAAAAATCTCCAATGTTATCGCAATTACTTGATAAGTTGGATTCAAAAAAACTTTGGGATAAACGAATTCCTGTTATGCTAAAAAATTATTATGAAGATATGTTTAAAACAATTGCTAATAGTTTTAAAATGTTAGAATCAGGTGGATTCTGTTGTATTGTAGTTGGAAATTCTGCTTATGGTGGTGTAGTTTTTCCTACGGATTTATTGCTGGCAGATTATGCAAAATCAATTGGATTTAAAGTAGATTGTATTGATGTATATAGATATATTATACCTAGTTCACAGCAATATGAATTGACTATTAAATATAAAAAATATTTAAGGGAGAGTGTGATATGTTTGATAAAGATATAATAAAAGTTAAAAATCTTCCAAAAGATATAATTTATGATGGTACATATTACATTGAACAGAGTTCAGTTAATTCATATACACATAATTATTTTAAATATCCGTGTAAATTTATTCCGGAGGTTCCTAGATGGGCAATCAATAAATATACAATTGATAAAGACACAAAAATTATTGACCCATTTGCTGGCAGTGGTACTACATTGTTAGAAGCAATGGTAATGGGATTTGACTCTTATGGAACTGAAATTGATGATATTGCTAGATTAATAATCAAAGCAAAGACAACTCGATTTAGCAAATGTGATTTAAAGCAAGTTAGAGTTGAATATAAGAGAATTATTACTAATGTAAATTCAGACATAAATTATATAATACCAGCTATTGATAATATCAATCATTGGTTTTCTGAAGAAAATACAGTTACTCTTGCTAAATTATTATATCTAATAAGAGAAATATTGAATGATAGTATTCGTGATTTCTTTTTAGTGGTATTTGTATCAATAATTAAAAATTGCTCAAATGCTGATAATAGTTCTCCTAAACCGTATGTTTCAAGAAAAATTATTAAAATACCAGTAGAACCTTTGCTTGAATTTAGTAAAGTATATGAGAAATATTATAAATCAACTGAAGAATTATCAACTGTAAAAAAAACAGGAACAGTTGAACTGCTAGAGGGGGATGCATTATCATTCAAATCTCAACATAATTTTGATTTAGCGATTACATCGCCACCATATATAAATGCTTTTGATTATGGTAGAACGATGAGATTGGAAAATCTTTGGTTAGGCACACTTACAGAAGACTCTCTTCGTAAAAAAAAGGCATTTTATGTTGGGACTGAGAAATTAAATTCAAATATTGAATCTAATGATATGTCGATTCTCAAAGAGAGCAAACATTTAAATGAAGTTTACCACTTAATTACAGAGATGGACAAAAAGAGAGGTCTTATTGTTAAAAGGTTTTTCAGTGATATGAAAAAAAATATAGTTCAAGTAAACAAAAAGTTAAATCTATCAGGAAAATATGTTATAGTAATTGGAAATAGTACTATAAGAAATATTGAGGTTAATAGTGCTAAAATTATTGAAGACATTGCACTAGCAAATGGATTTAAGTTACTAACTAAATTTAAGTATATAATTAAAAATTCTTATATAAATATTCCTAGAAATGGTAAGGGCGGTAAAATTCAATTTGATAATGTTATTGTCTTAGAAAAGGGGAGTAATAATGGCGCAACAAAATCGTAGTAAAGAGGTCTGGTTGATTCCCAAAAGAGTAAGTTTACATCAAACTATATGTTTGATAGACGGTATTATTGAAAGAAATTTCGATGGTTCTTCTTGGAATCCCGGAAAACAGAATAATTTGGGAGTGAATTTGAAAAATTGGGGTGCTACTCGAGATGGGAAAAATATTTCGTCTCAAGCAATTAGAACGTTAACCGCTTCAATTCCTCAGTATCTTGGTTTTTTATACATTAATACACAAACAACTCCAAATACCATTAAAATAACTGAAGCTGGATATAAATTGTGGGAAAAGCACAAAGGACAGTTAGAAAAGATAACTAATTTAGTAGATGGTAAAGAAAAATTAATAAATGAGTCCGATATGGTACTTAGTCAAATGGAAAAATTGCAAATTACAAATCCAATCATATTAAAGGACTGTGAAAATATTTTAGTATTTCCGTTTAGAGCAACTTTAGCATTATTGTTAGAGTTAGATTATCTTGATATTGAAGAACTTGCTTTATTCGTATTTAGAATAAAAGATAATTCGGAAATTCCACTTGCAGTAAATGAAATTAAAAATTTTAGAAAGTTAGATAATATATCTCGTAAGGAACTAATTGAAAACTTTAAGAAAACTCATATTGGTAATATTACATTGGTTCAAGCTGGTTCTACAAAGTATTATCAATCTCTTTGTGTATTGACTGGAATTATTGAAAAAACAAATGTTAGTCCAACAAACCGTGACATATCAATTAGTTCTATAAAACTGAAAAATGACTATAAAGCTCTAGCGGAGAATATCGTTATAAATAAATATAAAAATGCTGAGGCTTTTGATTTTGAGAATAATCTTAATTTATGGATAGAATATATTGGTAATGTGGCTAGAACATCGCCTCCGGTAAATGTTACAATAATTAATAAGAATCCTAAATCTATTTTTATAAACTTATTTAAAAATGAAATTTTATATGATGGTGACATTATGGAAAAGGATGAGCAAAAAGTATATCCAATGTTTATTGATGAGGAGTATAAAGTTCAAATCATTACAATTGAAGAAGGAAACGTAATGAGCGAACAAATTATAATCCCTAAATTTGATAAAAGAAAATTTGATATAATTGAAATTGATGTAAATATGTATGAATCTGAAGAATCTTTTGAAGATATGAAAAATCAAATACTTTCTCATTCTTCGGCAACCCATTTTGCCCCTGAGATAAAAAACTACTTAACTGTGATTAACAAATTGACAGGAGTTAATAAGTTAGAGGATAAATCGTTAAGAGGAGCATACTATGAATATTTTTTCTTCAAACTTTTATGTATACTGATGAATGAAGGAAAAATTGATAATGTGGTATGGAATGGAAAAATTGGTAAATATGGATTACCAGTACCAGCACCGGGTGGTAAAATTGGAATTACTGATATTATATTTACTATTGGTAATATCGACTTTGTATTGGAATTAACTACAATCAGAGCAAAATCAACGCAGTTTAGTGCTGAAGGGTCTTCAGTGCCTGACCACATAAAATTACATAAAAAAAACACTACAAGAAATGTAATAGGCATCTTTGTAGCGCCAATTATTCATGATAGAAACACTTCCGCAATAAAAGCAGTATTAAGAGGAGCCGATTTATCTGTAATTTGTGTTTCTGATACTGATTTTTTAGAAATACTATCATCAGATAATATTTCAGAATCTTTAATTAGTAGTATTAGTTAAGAAAATATATATAATGGTCAATTTTGGGTCAAACACTAAATAAAAAATTATAAAATATCATCATAAATTAGAAAACATTGAAAAGTTACAAATGTTGGATAAATTAAAAATGAACTATAAGAAAATAAATAAAAAAAACTTGACCTTGGAGCAAAGGAATTCTAAATATACAAATGTATATCTACTCTCATTTGAGAACCCAGCTTTTATCCTCACAGGCAAGTCATCTACAATAATTAAGCAAAAAGCCACATTATTGACAACCTTGTTTATGTGAAAAATCGACAAATAATTAAAAGCCAAATTTTCAAAAATAAACAAATTGTTCGTTTTAATATTTGTAAATGAAATAAAGTGTTATTAAGGAAGCGAATTAAAATAAAAGAAAATAAATTAGAAGTATATGGGATGCAGATAAGGAGGAGTATTTTTTTTCGATCGTAGATGTTATTGAGGCTTTGACAGATAGCCCAAGACCAAGAACATATTGGAGTGTTTTAAAAAACAGATTAAAAGAAGAAGGTAGTCAGTTGTCCTCAAATGTCGGACAATTAAAATCAATAGATGGCAATATTATAACCAAAAAGGTCTTAGATACAAAGGAGAAATTTAGACTAATAGATTCTAGTCAGAAAGCTGAGCTTTTAAAAATGTGCTAAAAGCCTCTTTTTCTTTTTAGCAATAAATAGTATAATGTTGTTGGTGATATAAATGAAAGTTCAAGTAATAGGTAATGGTAATATTACAAGTAATAATTTTAATGCTTCATTTTTGATTAATGATAAAATTTTAATTGATACTCCACCTGGGATGCTTAAAGAATTAAAAAAGCTAAATAAAAACTTAGATGAGATTAAAGTTATTGTTATAACTCATCTACATGGTGATCATTATTTTGATTTACCTTTTATAATTCTTAATGAATATGCTAGAAAACGAGAGGAAAAATTAATAATAATTGGTCCAAAAGATTTAAAGAAAAGTTTAGAAAAATTAACTAAACTAGCTTTTTATAATCGACTTAATAAATATATAGCAAATCTTGATATAACATTTCTTGATGCCCAAACAGTTCAAAATAATATGGTAGAGGATGATTTATATTTAAGTTCAATAAAGCTAGTTCATGGAGAAGTTAAATTTAATTATGGTTATATTTTTAAAACAAAAGATAAAGCTTTAGGTATCACGGGGGATACTGAAATGTGCCCAGGGCTTACATATATGTTAAAAAAAGTAAATTATATATTAATTAATGTTAATGATAAAAAAGGGGAACATTTAGATTTAAGTAGATTTAAAGAACTAGCTAAAACTTATCAAATAAATTATATCCCAGTTCATTTTCCTGATGAAATAGAAGCAGAACTTATTAAATTAAAAAATGTTAAAGTTATTAATCCTGGTGAACAATTCTTTATTTAGAATTGTTTTTTTCTATTCTCTATGTTAGAATTAATATAGAATAGAGAGGTACTAGATGAAATATTTAAAATATTTATTGTTAATATCCATTTTATTTTTTCCAATTAAAGTTAAAGCTTTAATAAGCTTTGATTGTAGTGAATTAGTTAAACCAGGAAATGATATTATTTGTAATATTAAGTCAGATGATAATATTACATATTTTGAGGGGACGCTTAATGTTGATTCTAGAGGAGTATATTTTGGTTCTAATCCAGGAACTGGTTTTACGAGTGATTCAATTAAAACTGATTTAAAATTTAAATCCACAGGTGGCAAAGATGTAGCAACTTCTTTTATTCATGTTCCAAATACGATAAAAACCAATACTATTTTTAAACTGAATTTATCAAACATTAAATATATATTAAAAGGTGCGGAAAAAACACAAAATACATTAAATGTAGAGGTAAGTATTGGTGATGCCACTACTAAACCAATAACTACTACTAAACCAAATACGAATGATGGAACTAAGACTAGTGGAGAAAGTCTTCATCTTAAAACATTAAATATTGAAGGTCAAGATATAAGTTTTAGTAAATTTAAATTTACTTATGATTTAACGGTTCTTTATGAAGTTGAAAATTTACTAATTACAGCCGAGGCTGCTTCAGAAGATATTTCTGTTGCTATTCCTGAAGAAACTACACTTGAAGTTGGAGAAAATGAAATAATTATTACATTAACAAACAATGAAGGAGAATCATCAGTTTATACAATTAAAGTTAAAAGGTTAAATGAAGGTGAAGTAATTCGTGAGTTATCAACAGATGCAACTTTAAAAAGTGTTTCTTTTGCGCCATATAAAGTTGATTTTTCACCAAATACTTTTAATTATAAAATAGAAATTGATTCTAAGACTACAGAAATATCTGTTACTGCAGTTCCAAAAAGTGAATATGCTAGTTATGAGGTTATTGGTAATACTGACTTAAGTGATGGTAGTATTATTAAAATTGAAGTTACTGCCGAAGATGGCACGATTATAAATTATGATTTTCATATTTCGGTAAAACAAAATATATTTGAAGAATATAGATTATATATTATAATTGCTGGAGCTTTAATTTTAGTTTTACTTATTATTGTTATTATAATTAAGTCAAACAATAAAAAGAAAAAGAACAAAGCTAAATCAAGCAAAACTCCAGCTAAAAAAGAACCTACTAAAACTCCAGGTGCAACTCCTAAAAAAATAGCACCATCAAAACCAGCTATGCCTAAAACCCCTCCTACTCCTGAGGTTGAAGTTTTAGATTTATAATCTTACCTTAAAAAGAGCATTTACCGATGTTCTTTTTTTGTGATATACTTAAAGTATGAAAGATATTATATATGAATTCTTAGATTATATTTCTTTAGAAAAAAAATATTCAAATCATACAGAAACCAACTATGAAATAGATTTAAATAAGTATGAAAAGTTTTTAAATGATATAAAAAAGGATTATAAAAAAGTTAAATATGAAGATATAAGTCAGTATATAATTATGCTTAAAAAAAGTGGATATAAACCAGCTAGTATTAATCGAAATTTAAGTACTTTAAGAAGTTTTTATAACTATTTAGTATTAACTAAAATAATTTCTTATAATACTTTTGATTTAATAAAAGGCATGAAAGAAGAAAAAAGGTTACCTAATTATTTTAAATATGATGAGTTTATTTTAATGCTTGATAGTTTAAAAGAAGATACACCGCTTAATATGCGCAATAGATTAATTTTAGAGCTTCTACTTGCAACGGGTATTAGAGTAAGTGAATTAGTAAATATTAAACTCTCAGATATTTCATTAAAAACAAAAGAGATTAAAATTTATGGTAAAGGTAAAAAAGAAAGAATTGTTTTTTTTGGTAATTATTCTGCCGAAGTTTTAGATAAATATTTAAGTTTTGCTAGAGGTAAACTTTTAAAAAATAAAATATCCGATTATTTATTTATTAATAATTTAGGTGGAAAGTTAACTGATCGGGGAGTAAGAGGAATAATTGATAAAATAATAAAGACTTCTGGAGTAAAATCTAAAGTTTCACCCCATACTTTTAGACATACTTTTGCAACGATAATGTTAAAAGAAGGATGCAATATTAAAAGTGTTGGTGATCTTTTAGGTCACTCGAGTTTAAATACGACGAGCATCTATACTCACTTAACTAATGAAGAAGTTAGAAGAGTTTATTTAAATGCTCATCCGAGAGCTAAAAAATAGTTGTCAAGTTTATCTATATTTGACTAAATTATAAAAGACTTGTGATATGATAGAGTAGTGAGGATATATGGATGATAATAAAAAATTAGGCTTAATTTTGGCGGGAATTGTTTTAATTATTTTAATAATTTTTGGTATTTATTTTACGACATATGTTTTTAAAATAAATCAAAGTGAGGAAATAACAACTACAACTAAAAAGCAAGAAGAAAGTAATAATGTTATGCCAATTGAAGAGCCAAGTATTATTAATGAAAGTTTAAGTGATAATTTAATAATTGCATTTAATAATTCTTTTAATAATAATTATAATATTAAAAATCTAGATTTATTTGAGTCTGAAGAAAGTAAATTTAAATATATTTATACTTATTTTAAATTAATAGATCCGGAATTAATTTTAACTTATGAAGATGTTAATAATTATAGTCAGCAAATATTTGAAACTAGTTTATATGCAGATAATTTCAGTAAATATTTAAAAGATAATTATTATGAATATGAAATTCAGTATCAAGATATTAAATATTGTTTATATGCAGTATTTATTAAAGATGATCGATTAATTCTTGATATGATAGAAACTGATTCTAGCTGCGCTGATAAAAGCATTGATTATAACTCTAATGATGTTAAACATCAAATATCAGTTAAATATAAAATTATAGATAATAATTATATTTATAATTCATTTATAATAATAAAATAGGAGGAGAAAGATTCATGAAGAAACATGTTTACCTTTTTAGTGAAGGTAATAAAGAAATGAGAAATATATTAGGAGGAAAGGGTGCTAATTTAGCTGAGATGACAAGCATTGGGCTTCCAGTGCCCCAAGGATTTACTGTTACAACCGAGTGTTGTACTGATTATTACGAGTCGGGTGAGAAAATTAGTGAGGAAATCCAATCGGAAATTTTAGAATATATTAAAAAGTTAGAGAAAATAACAGGTAAAGAATTTGGTAATCCTGATAATCCTCTTTTAGTATCAGTTAGAAGTGGGTCAAGAGCAAGTATGCCAGGAATGATGGATACAGTTTTAAACTTAGGTATTAATGATGAAGTTACAATAGGACTGGCTAATCTTACTAATAATCCCTGGTTTGCTTATGATTCATACCGAAGATTTATTCAAATGTTTGCTGATGTTGTAATGGGATATTCAAAGGCTTCTTTTGAAAAAGTATTTGAGGATATTAAATGCGAAAAGAAAGCATTAACTGATCAAGATTTAATCACTCAAGATATGAAAAAAGTAGTAAATAAATACAAAGAGAACTATTTAAAAGTAGCTGGGACTAGCTTTCCAACTGATCCAAGTGTTCAATTAATGGAAGCAATTAAAGCGGTCTTTAGAAGCTGGAATAATGAGCGAGCAAATGTTTATCGCCGTTTAAATAATATTCCTTACCTTTGGGGAACGGCAGTAAATATTCAAGAAATGGTATATGGAAATATGGGCGATACTTCAGGATCGGGTGTTGCCTTTACAAGAAATCCAGCTACTGGAGAAAATAAGCTTTATGGAGAATATTTAATGAATTCTCAAGGCGAAGATGTAGTAGCTGGTATTAGAACCCCAGAACCAATTAGCTCACTTGCAAGTCTTATGCCAGAAGTTTATAAAGAATTTTCGCAACATGCAAAAAAATTAGAAGATCACTATAGAGATATGCAAGATATGGAGTTTACAATTGAAAATGGCAAACTATATATGCTTCAAACACGGAGTGGTAAAAGAACCGCTATGGCTGCAATAAAAATTGCAATTGATTTATATAATGAAGGAAAAATTACTAAAGAAGAAGCAATTATGAAAGTTGATCCAAATCAACTTGATGCCCTATTACATCCTAGCTTTTCACCAGATGCATTAAAAATTGGAAAAATCATTGGTACCGGTCTTGCGGCTTCTCCTGGTGCAGCAACTGGTAAAATATATTTTACCGCCGGCGATGCAGTTAAAGCCATTGAAAAAGGAGAAAAAGAGATTATATTAGCAAGACTAGAAACTAGTCCTGAGGATATTGAAGGAATGAATATTGCGGAAGGTATTTTAACTATTAGAGGCGGAATGACAAGTCATGCAGCAGTAGTTGCTAGGGGTATGGGAACATGCGCTGTATGTGGCTGTGATGATTTAGCTATTGATGAGCCATCAAAAACATTAAAAACAAAAACAGGCGAAGTTTTTAATGAAGGTGATTTTATAAGTTTAGATGGAACCACTGGACATGTTTATAAGGGACGTTTAGAAACAGTAGAAACTACAATAAGTGGTGATTTTAAAACGTTTATGTCGTGGGTAGATGAGGTAAGAGACTTAGAGATTAGAACTAATGCAGACTCGCCAAATGAAGCAAAAATTGCTAAAGAATTTGGGGCAACCGGTATTGGTTTATGTCGCACAGAGCATATGTTCTTTGAAGAAACAAGGATTGAAACATTTAGAAAAATGATTTTATCTCAAACAGAAGAAGATCGAGAAAAAGCTTTAGCACAAATACTTCCTTACCAACAAGATGATTTTGAAGGTATATTTAGAGAAATGGCACCATACCCAGTTATCATTCGTTATCTTGATCCGCCTCTTCATGAATTTTTACCAAAAGAATTAAAAGAAATAGAAAAAATAGCGAGTGATTTAAATGTATCAATAGATGTTATAAAAAGTAAAATAGAAGATTTAAAAGAATTTAATCCAATGATGGGTCATCGAGGCTGTCGTCTAGCTATTACATATCCAGAAATCGCTAAAATGCAAACTAAAGCGGTAATAAAAGCTGCAATTAATGTTGCTAAAGAGGGCAAAATAGTTAAACCAGAAATTATGATTCCTCTAATTGGAGATAAGAACGAACTTAAATATATAACCGAAGTAGTTAGAGAAGTTGCAAATAATTTAATCAAAGATTCGGGAATTAAACTTGATTATCTAGTTGGAACGATGATCGAGCTTCCAAGAGCTTGCATCTTAGCTGGTGAAATAGCTAAGCATGCTGACTTCTTCTCATTTGGAACTAATGATTTAACTCAAATGACATACGGCTTTTCAAGAGATGATGCAAGTAAATTCTTAAGTGACTACTATAAAAAACAAATATTTGAATTTGACCCATTTGCTAGATTAGATGTTAGCGGAGTGGGAGCATTAGTTGAAATAGCTATAGCTAAAGGAAAAGAAGCTAATCCAAACTTAGAAATCGGTATTTGTGGCGAGCATGCAGGCGAGGCATCAAGCATAGAGTTTTGCTATAACCAAGGAATGAATTACGTATCTTGTTCTCCTTATAGAGTGCCGATTGCAAAACTTGCAGCAGCCCAATCGGCCATAAAAGCGTCCAAGAAAAATAATTAATGATACAAAAATATTATAAATTGAAGACTAAGATGACTAAAAAGTCGTAAACCTTAGTCTTTTTTGTGCGATATACGATAAAGAGAATAATTCGACAATCCTTGTGAATAAAAACTACTTTTGTCGATTGGATAATCCCACCTAGAACTTCGTAGGATATTGTAAATATAAAAGAAAACAAAAAATGAAAAAATGAAAAGATTTATAACGGGTATTAAATTTAATGGATTACTAAGGTTTTGTTTCTTCAAGTATTCAATAAACAGTATTTTTTGTGTATATGTGGGAGGTATCTATGAAAACTCAAAAATTTGGTGGTTTTGAAATCGGGGAAATGAAGATAAAGACCTAAATATCTATTAATCATTAAAAAACACTAACTGAATATAACGAAAATGAAATATTCCCACAGGGTGTGGGAGAATTATCGTGGCATTCAAATAGAATGCTTTTAGATAAATTAAAAACCAAAGAAGAAAGACTCTGGTATACTAAAAAAGCAATTGAAAATAACTGATCAAGTATTGTTTTAGATCATCAAATTGCAACTAAACTTATTGAAAGACTAACTGGCAATACTAAAAAAGTTAGTAATTATTTAGAAACTGTTGAATCGCCACATAACGAAAGAGTTTTAGATATGCTAAAAGCCCCCATATTTGATTGAACATGTTGATTCTATAAAAGATCACAATCCAAAATATTTATTAACTATGGATATTGTTCCAAAAGTTTCCCATAACGGAATAAAACAAATAAATGTATTAGATTGGTTATTAGGTAAAGAATAATTTGAAAATCGATTTGTAAATCAAATATAATACGTATGTTGTTAATCCGTGATAAATTCCTATTATAACTAAATTATGAATAGAAAACTGATATTCTTAATCTATGGATGCAATGATAATTTAATTAAAATGAAATTTTCTAAGATTTAATAAACAAAGTGTCTTAGAGTAAAAAAAGAACGATGTGACTAAATATTTAAATTTGCCAATCAAACAAAGGGAATTTTAAACGCAAAGATGTATGACTAGAATTGTAGCAATATATGGTAAAAGGAAACGTAAATGACTGTTACTCAAACTAAAATAAAAAAGACTTATAAATAATGATTTGTATTACACTCGAAAAAAAAATGAATTATCGTTTTTTTTCGAGTGTAAACTGATAAACTTTACAAAGTTAATAATGATTGCTATAATAATATTGGAGTGTGATAAATATGATAAAAAGAGAATTATATTTAAAAAAGTTAAGAGAGTCTTATGAAAGCGACTTAATAAAAGTCATTATCGGAGTAAGACGTTGCGGGAAATCAGTATTACTTATCCAAATAATAGAGGAGCTGACAAAAAAAGGAATTAAAGATAATCATATAATTTACATGAATTTTGAAAATTATGATTATATTGATTATACTGATCCTAAAAAATTTAATGAATATGTTAAAAGTAAAATAATTGACCAAGAGAAACATTATTTGTTTTTTGACGAGATTCAAAATGTAAATGATTTTGAAAGAGTAATAAATTCTTTTCGAGCAACACTAAATGTTAGCATATTTATTACTGGTTCTAATAGTAAACTTCTTTCTAGTGAACTTGCTACTCATTTAGCTGGTAGATATATTAGTATAAAAATGACGCCTTTTACATTTTCTGAATTTATAGAATTACATAATAAAAATGCAGATGATAAAAATAAAAAAAGCATTAAAGAATTATTTGAAGTATATCTCATTTGGGGAGGAATGCCACAAATTTACAATACTGATAGCGTTTTAGAAAGAAAATTATATCTAAAAGATTTATATAATACAATTGTTTTAAAAGATATTGTAGAACGTAATAATATTAAAGATATGAATTTATTAGATAGAATAACCCAATCTATGATGGAAAACATAGGCAGTATTGTATCATCAAATTCAATTGCTAATTATTTAAAAGGAGAAAAAATAAATACTACTGTAGATACAGTTCTAAATTATGTTGATTATATATCGGGATCATTAATTTTTAATAAAGTTAATCGTTATGACATTAGAGGTAAAAAAGTAATGTCGACATTAGAAAAATATTATATGATTGACCTAGGATTTTTACAATTAAAAAAATCACAAATTGAAAAAAGAGAAGGTGGTAGATTAGAAAATATAATTTATAATGAACTTATTTCAAGAGGTTATGATGTTTACATAGGGAAAACAGAAAAAGGAGAGATAGATTTTATTGTCAATAATTTTGGGGAGATATCATATTTTCAAGTATCAGATTATTTATCTAGTGATGCAGTAATTGAAAGAGAATTTGGGGCATTTAAAACAGTTCCAGATAATTATCCCAAATATGTTATTACTATGGATGAAATAGATTATAGTCAAAATGGTATAATCCATATTAATATAATAAAATTCCTTCTAGATAAAGATTATTTAAAATAAATATTACTTACTCGAAAAACTTTAAATGAAATAATTTTTAATTATTATCTCATCAATCATATACATAACACTTTTAATATTATAATTTTCTTTTATAGAGTAGTTAATTGAATAAATAACCGATTCAATTAAATTACTTTCATTTAAATCATGATAAAGCTCGCTATTTAATTTTATTAGTACATATTCATCAGTTATTTCATAACTGATTTTTTTTGCATCATTTAAATAACTTATTAAATTAGTTTGATATATTGCTTTACTAGTTAATTCTTCAATTATTATTTCAATTTTGTCTTTATTTGAGTTATTTACCATGGTAACAGGAACATAATAATAGTAATCTTTATATCTACTTAAATAATAAACAGTTGTTTTTGTTGTACCTTTTACTTCAGTTAAATCATATACTTTATTGATGCCATAGCTCCTATCTAAAGTAGGCGAAAGACTAATTTTTGAATGAGGCATTGCAATTAATAGACTATCTTCTATATAAATACTTACCTTATTAATATTATCTAAACTAGTTAGTGAATAAATTATTGAACTAATCATTTTATCTTCTAGTTCAGCACTTATATTTAAAAATTCTTTACTAAAATTAACTTTTACTAAATTTTCGTCTATTTGGACAGATAAAAGTTTAGTATTTTTAGGAATAATAGGATTAAATCCTTCTTTTATATAACTTGAACTTGGACTGTCAATTGTTAAATAATTTATTATTTCTTTTATCTTTGTTTCTTGGTCTTTATTATTAATTGCAACACTTACTCTAGATACATAATTATGATTATCTATTAAATAAATAGAAGTTTCGGGAATTATATTTTCATTTTCATTAATCTGGGTATTTTCTTTAGTAGGAAATAAATAAAGTATAAAAAGAATAAAAAGGGAAGAAAAAATCAGAAATCCTTTTTTAAGTAAACCTCTTGTTAGCATATAAGCACCTCAATTAAATATATGATTTTAAAATAAAAAAAAGTCGCATTTAGCAACTTTTATAATGTTAATTCACCTAATTTTAATAATTCGACTATTGCTCCAGCTCTTCCTTTGACGTTTAATTTTTGCATGACATTGGAAATATGGTTTCTGACTGTTTTTTCACTGATGCCTAAAAACTCACTGATTTCTTTAGTTGTTTTATTTAAAACTAAAAGTTCAAAAACTTCTTTTTCTCTAAGAGTTAGTATACTTTTCACAAATGTTTCCCTCACTTTCATAGTCCCTTCATAAATAGTTTATGAAAAAACCTAGATTAAGTGAGTTTTAAAGCCTATTATTGATATTTAACAGTTATGTACATCTTCTCATCAAACTCAGCTTGAATAGTCCTAATAATCTCATTAGCGCTCTCATATGAACTATCTTTTGATGAAATAATGACATTTATTTTATCATCCTTGATTTTAATAAAACTTTTTAAATTATGATTTTTTAAAACTAAAGATTCTAAAGTACTTTCTTTACCTTTATTTAAATTAATACTTAAAAGTTTTTCATAGGCATTATTTTTTACTTCAGCTGATGCGGCAGCATCAAGCAGTGTTTGCTGGAGATCAGTCATTTCTTTTAAAACTGCCTCGTCATTTTCAACTCTTAAACTAACTAAAATATCACTATCGGTAATATCAGTGTTAACAGTATCACTGATAGTTTCGCCTTCATTAATTAGATTAGAAAGTTTATCGCCTGGTAGGGCTATATAATATACTGATAGTACTAAAATAATACTAAACAAGGTTAAAAACCATAAATTTTGCTTATTAATCATCTTAAATCCTCTTTCTTTGTATATTATATTGATGTTTTATTTAATTATTACAAATTATAGAAATAAACTTATCGCATAAATAACAATTTTCATGAATATTGCAAACATAGTAACCTCCTTTATGTCTCATCTTGAGAGTTTTATCTCTCATAAGTATTTGTTGTAAGAAGAAAGTATATTTCCTTTTTAATTAATTTAATATATAATTAATGAGGTGAAATAATTGATATAGATTTAATATTAAAGTTTATGTATATTACAAGTCATATAATGGAACTTTTATTTAAAAGGTGTTGGTGGGATTATTCTGAACTGAAAAAATAATATTAATGGAAGAGTTGTTTTAAAAAACAGTATTTTATTTGAAGTTCGGATTCTTAATAATTATCTATATTTTATCACCTAGTATAAATATAATGTTAGCACATACAAATAATAAGTTAAAATAAAAAAGGAAATATACTTTCTTCTTACAACGAATAGTAGTGAAGGGAGTATTAATGAAAAGAATTATTATTAAACAAGAAGATCCATCCGATTGCGGACCTTGCGCGCTTTTATCGGTCCTTAAATATTATGATGGATATGTCCCACTTGAAGTAATTAAAACCGACTCTTTAACAACTGATGCTGGAACTAATCTTTATTATTTGAAGTTAGCTAGCGAAAAATACGGTTTTACTGCTAGAGGTATTAAAACATTTGAATTAAATGATTTAAGATTACCATGCATTGCTAGGGTTAAGATAAATGATCGCTATCATTTTGTAACTATATATAAAATATTAGAAATAGTTACTTTAATGGATCCAGCAAGTGGACTTGTTAAAATGAGAAAAGATGACTTTAAAAAAATATTCACTGGTCATGTTTTAGAGCTAATTCCAGCTGGGAAGCTAATGAAGTATGAAAAGAACAATTTATTTAAAGAACATATAATTAAAACATACCAAGATAATTTAAAAGCTATCATGTTTTTATTTATCTTAGGTTTAATAGTTGTAATATTATCACTTGCAACAGGTTTTAATCCAGTTTTATTAAAAACGCAGAAACTCATTTATTTAGTAATAATTTTAGCTTTAAGTAAAATAATAATAACTTATATTAAAAATAATATGATGTCTCATCTTAATAAAAAAATTAATATAAGTTTATTAAATAATTATTTAAAACAGATTTTTAATCTTCCTTTAAAATATTTGCAACTTAAAAAAACAGGTGACTTTATAAATCGTATTAATGATTTAGATGCAGTAAAAAATTTATTTTCTAAAACAATTTTAGATGTTTTTATTAATACTTTAATCTTTATTATAGGAATGATAATTTTAATTATATTTGAATTTAAACTTACGCTAATTTTAATCACAATTACTTTTATTATTTCCTTTGTTTTAATAAAAATTAATAAAAAACTATATCAAGATATTATGTTAAATATTGAAGGTGAGAATAATAAAGTAGATACAATTATTGAATATTTAAATAATATTAAAACTGTTAAAACTAATGATATATCTTTTTTTAAAAAAGAATTAAAATCTAAGATAAGCCTTGCAGCAGATAGTGAGCTTACTGTTAATAAAAAAATTAATTTATTTAATTTAGTTAGTAACATTTTAGAAGAGATATCAATTATAATTATTATAATTTACTATTATCAAATAAATTTAGATATCTCATATTTATTATTATATTTAACTATATATAGTTATTATTTAGAGACACTTAAATATTATATAAACTTAATGCCAAGTTTAATGTATTTTAAAGATGTTATTAAAAGGATTAAAAGTATTTATGATATTGAGTTAAATAAACAAAATTATTATTTAGCAAGTAATAATAATTTAACTTTAAAAGATATTAGTTATAGTTTCAATAATATTAATGTTATTCTTAAAGACTTTAATTTACAAATAAAGTCGGGGAATAAAATTTTAATTCAAGGTGATAATGGTTCCGGTAAAAGTACAATTCTAGATATTATTTATGGAAGCATAATTGATTATGAGGGCAAGGTTATAAAGCCAACAAGAATAAGTTATATTCATCAAAATAGTCAATTGTTTTCAGCCACTATTTTAAATAATATTATATTAGATGAAAAGTATAATGAAGAAAAGTTTAATAAAATTATAAAGATTACTACTTTAGACAATTTTATTAAAAGTAAGGAAACTGGCTATAATCTAGAAATAAAGTCTTTAACCAATATTAGTGGGGGAGAAAGACAAAAGATTATTTTAGCTAGAGCTCTTTATCAAAATTTTGATTTACTTCTTCTAGATGAATCATTAAATGAAATAGATAAAAATACTAGAGCTATTATTTTAACTAATATATTTAAGTATTATCATAATAAAACAGTAATTTGTATTAGTCATTATGATGATAAAATAAAGTATGACCAAGTAATTAATTTAAGTGCTAGAAAGGAAAAAATATGTTAACAAATGAAGAAATGCTTAGCATAGATGGCGGAGCAGTATCGTGGTCACTTATTGGCTTAATTGGCGGAGCAATTACCTTTATAGCTGGAATAATTGATGGATACTTAAGACCACTAAAGTGTAATTAAAATGATCTTAACAAATAATGAATTAACTAATCTTTATGGTGGTGCTTCAATATCAGGAACGCTTCTTAACGCTATTGCCAAGCTTATTACAACCGTTTTTAATATTGGTAAAGCTATAGGCTCAGCTATTAGTATGAGTAAAAGAGGTACTAGATGTTAGTTCACAAACTAATTATTTAGCTATAATATCTAGAAATTTATGGCACATTTTAAGCAGGCTTAAAATGTGTTATAAATTTATTGTACCTTGTATAATTCTACTTATATTTCAAGGAAGTAATTAAATCTGATATATGGTAGAATGTTTATGGAGGTGGAATCATGGAAAAGATATTTCCAAAAAGAAATTATTCTGATATTGTTTATGATATAAATTATTTAAGAGATTTAGGTTTTGCTGATGGGTATGCTGATTTGGCTAGTGATGTAGAAAATATAGCAATTTATAGTTACAAATTAATGGAATCTAGAGAATTTACTTTTGAATGCATGAAAGGATATATGGAAGGATATGATGTTGGTTTGACTATGAGTCAGAATAGTCCAGATATTTATGATGAGGATGGAATTCTTAAAGATGGAATTGATATACAACCAGATATTTTTGATTATGACGTTCAATATGTAATGCAAAAAATATTTAAGTAATTTTAAATAATGATTGTTCGGCAGAGCTATAGGATTGGCTATTAGTATGAGTAAAAGAGGTACTAGATGTTAGTTCACAAACTAATTATTTAGTGCTATAATTATGAAGGGTGCTATATGAATAATAAACTACGAAAAATTTTAAAAAAAATCGAAGAAAATGGATTTGAAGCATATATTGTAGGTGGCTATGTACGCGACCACATTCTTGGTACTGAATCAACTGATATTGATATATGTACAAATGCTCTTCCTAAAGATATTGTTAAAATTTTCAAAGTGAAAGCTAAACATGAATATGGTTCATTTTCTTTAAAAGATGGTAAATATCATTTTGATATTACCACATATCGTAGTGAATCTAAATATAAAAACCGTAAACCACAGCAAGTAGAATATGTTAATAATTTAATTACTGATATTAATCGTCGGGATTTTACAATTAATTCTTTATGTATGAATTCCAAAGGGCAAATTATAGATATTCTTGGTGGTAGAGAAGATATTAATAATAAAACAATTAAAGTAATCGGGTCTTTAGAACAAAAGTTAACTGAAGACCCATTGCGTATTTTAAGAGCAATTAGATTTTCAGTTGTATTAGATTTTAGTATTGATCCTCCAATCCTTAATTTTATTAAAAATAATAAACCTCTTTTGGAGACTCTTAGTTTTACTAGAAGAAAAGAAGAATTAAACCGGATATTTTCTTCTAAGAAAAGTGGGGTGGGATTAAAATTATTAAAAGAATTAGATTTACTTGAATCTTTAGGAATAAATTATGATTATGTTAAAGTAGTACCAGATATACTTGGTATTTGGGCTCAGATTGATTTTGATGAAAGGTATCCTTTTACAAAAAGTAGCTTAGATGTTATAAATAAAGTAAGAAAGATTATTAAAAAAGATAAGATTGATAAACGAACCTTATATGAAAATGATTTATATGTTTTAACAGTTGCTGGTGAAATAATGGGATATGAGCGAAAAAAGCTTACAATACAATATGCTAACTTACCAATAAAAAATTTAAGAGATTTAAAAATAAGCGCTAAGGAAATTTTAAATATATTAAATATTGAGCCTTCAAAACAATTAAAAATAATTTATGAAGATTTAACAAACAAAGTAATTAATGGAGAATTAAAAAATAATAATGCAATTTTAAAAAAATATATATTAAATAAATGGAAGTGATAACATGAGTAATGCTGTATTAGAGAAATTAGTAAAAGAAAAAGATTATTGTTTTAAAAAACAATTATTTAAAGTTGCAGTAGATTATGATTTTTCTTTAGCAGAATTACTTGTTTTAATTCATTTTATTAATTTAGGTAAACCTGATTTTAACATAAATCAAATTAAAGAAGTTACATATTTATCTGATGTAAAAATTATGGAAGCTTTCTCATTACTAACATCTAAAAAATTAATTTCGGTTAACGTTGTAAAAGAAGAAACTGGTAAAATTAAAGAAGTAATTGATTTAAGCAGAGTTTATAGAGCAATGGTTAGTGAAATAAATACTAATATTCAAGCAAAAAATGTTGAAAATATTTTTACAATATTTGAAAAAGAGTTTGGCAGAACTTTAAGCCCAATTGAATTTGAAATAATTAATGCTTGGCTTAAATCTGGCACTTCTGAAGAACTTATTATTAAAGCTTTAAAAGAAGCAACATTTAATGGCGTAAGTAATTTGCGATATATCGACAAAATTATTTATGAGTGGGGAAAAAAAGGTTTAAAAACTGGTGATGATGTGGATAATCATTTAAAAAAATCAATCAAAAAAGATGTAGAACCTTTATTTGATTATAACTGGTTAGATGATGAATAAGATATATGAAGTATTAGATACTTTAATTCCAAATCCTAAATGTGAACTAGATTATACAAAAAATTATGAACTTTTAATAGCAACTATGTTAAGTGCTCAGTCTACTGATAAAAGAGTAAATATGGTAACGAAAGTTTTATTTTCTAAGTATACACTACAAGAATTAGCTGATATTGATTTTGATGAACTTAAGTCAATTATTAAAAGTGTAGGAAGTTTTAATAAAAAAGCATTCTATTTAAAAAGTATAGCTAAATCTTTAGTAAATAATTATGGTGGGATTGTTCCAAATAATCGCAAATATTTAGAAAGTTTACCTGGAGTAGGTAGAAAAACGGCTAATGTGGTTTTAAAAAATTTATATAATGTTCCATGTATTCCAGTTGATACTCATGTTGAAAGAGTATCTAAACGGCTAGGTCTTGCTAAAATAGGCGCTACACCTATTGAAGTTGAAAGAAGTTTGATGAATTTGATTCCCAAAGTCAAGTGGAATAAAGTAGGTGAACAAATTTTATTATTTGGTAGATATTATTGTAAGAGTATAAAACCAGAATGTGAAAACTGTCCTTTAAAGAAAGATTGTAAAAAAGATGATTTAAAATAAAAAGACTATTAAACTGTTAATAGTCTTTTAAAGTTAAATTATAATTTATTTTAACTTATAATACAGAAACGTTTTTTGCTCTATCTTTATTATTTTTTGCATTACTTTCGGGATTAGTTTCGATTTCAAAAGATACTTTTTGTCCTTTTTGAAGTTCTTTTAGACCGTCATTTAAAGCAGATATATGCACAAAAACATCATTTCCTGTTTCATCATTTTCGATAAAACCAAAACCTTTTTCAGTATTGAAAAATTTTACTGTACCGTTCATTAGTTTTCCTCCTTTGCATTTATACTCCTTTAGATTTGAAGTACTGATTAAGTATAACATAGTTTAAAGTGGATAATCAATTAAATTAACAATTTTCTTTAACTTGACGAGTTAAAGTTTTAGATGAACCTACTTGCTTGTTAGTTATAATATGGGTTATATTATATTCTTCATCACCTAAAGAGCGACAATTAATCTGCATATTTAGGCTGTCTTCACAAGAGTTTGTAATAGTAATATAATCACTATTTGTAATATCAATGCCGTTTTCTGTAACTTTAACTAAATTACTATTATTAAGACGATCAGTAAATTCTTTAACTGTTAAGCAACTTCCTCCTTGCAAACTTGCTTGCCATCCTGTAGTTTCAGCTTCGGGGACATTAGCTGTAGCTTGAACTTCAACACCATTGCTCATATTTGCTTTAAATATTGAGTAGCTTGATTTAACAATAAACTTCGATCCCACAGGTATCGTGCCAGTATATTTAAAAGTTGTATTTGATGTCCAACCCAAGTCAGTTGTGGCAGTGCCGGTATTTAAATAGACTTGATAGCCGATTGAGCCAATGTTTGCAATGTTGTATTCGTAACGTCTATTCAAATATTTAGTAGCCCTTTTTCCATATCCTTCATTAAAATAATCAGTTAAATATAAAGAACTTATTGCATCTGGAGTAGGGATTCCTGACCAGTTTAAAGTTGTAGTGCCTCCACTGTTTTCAATTTTTAGATTTGTTGGATTTTCTAGTTTAGAAAAGCGAAATGAGACTTCAGATGGAGCAGTGCCTTTTCTAAAATATTCAACACTCTTTAACTTAGCAGGTGTATATTCACTAGCAAGCTTTAAAGGATTTGTTTCCAGTTCAATAGTTGCAGTTACAACACTTGATGGTTGTTTAAATCTTGAATTAGTCTCTAAAATACCAGCAGTTAGAAGTCTTGAAACGACTCTTCTTGCCCCAGATCCAACCGAGTTAGTCAAATAATACTCTTTGGTGGCAATATCTTTGTAGCCAATCCAAGTTGTACAAACATAATCAGGTGAATATACTATTTGCCATGAGTCTCCAATAACATCACCTTTTAAACCAAGAGATTTAATATGGGCTCTATCAACACTAGATGTTCCAGTTTTACTAGCAACGTCTGTGCCACTTTTTGAACCAGCTCCGATATCACCATTAGTAACAGCAAATCTTAATATCATATTTATCATGTAAGCGGTTGAATCTTTCATTACCGTTCTTTTTTCAGGAGTAACCGTATAAACTTCTCCAGTATCAACAAATTCTACTTTAGTAAATGAATGAGGTTCAATATAAATTCCTCCTCTAGCAAAAGTAGCATAAGCAGCGGCTATATCAAGGGGACTTTCACCAGTATAACCTCCGATACTATGTGACTCATTAATAAAATCATTAGAATCATATTCAGGATGTAAGTTAAGACCAGTAACAAATTCATTTATTTGTTTATTAGGAATTGCTTGGAATGTTTGCAGGGCTGTTGTATTTCTTGAGGCCGCTAAAGCAGTTTTAATCGTCATTATACCTTTATAACCACCATCCCAGTTTTTAACGTTGCCACCGCCACTATAGCCATGAACATCATCAATTGCCATTTGCCCAGTTCCCCAGTTTAAATACTCGATTGCAGGACCATAGTCAAATAAAGGTTTGGCAGTAGAACCAGGATGTCTTTCAGTCTGGGTCGCAAAGTTCCAACTTAGTTTAGATTGTTTATTACGTCCTGCCCCAACAGCCACAATACTACCGGTTTCAACATCAATGACGGCAATTCCTGTTTGAATCATTTCATTTGGCCAATTATAGCTGGTGCCATCATTAATATTATTAATAACTTCTTGCTTTTCTTTAATAAAGGTTGAATTGATTTTCATAGCTACTAAATAAGGATCTTGCTTAGTTCTTTCTCTAACCTCAGCAATTATTGTATCAATCATTCCTTGGTTACGCATTGCTGATGATTCAGCTTTAATTAAAAGTGATTCAACGGAAATATTTTTAGCTATTTCATATTCTTCATCAGTAATATAACCATGTTTACTCATTAAATTTAATACTTGGTTACGTCTGTTTTCGGCTTTTTCCGGATGACTAAATGGATCAAAAGCATCTGGTGCTTGAAATAGTCCAGCAATAACAGCTGCTTCCGTTAAAGAAACTTCGCCAATATTTTTCCCGAAATATGCTTGAGCAGCTTGTTCAATTCCATAAGTACCTGCTCCTAAATAGGGAATATTAACATAAAATTCAATTATTTGTTCTTTAGTATATTTTTTTTCAATTTTAAAGACTGCCATATAAATATCAGTAAATTTACGAATTATTCCTTTAATACCACTTGCGATATCATCAGTAAATGTTTGCTTCACAACTTGCATTGTTAAAGTTGATGCACCACCTGCCTCGCTGTTTCCTAAAACTTGACTAACAGATGCTTTTAAAAATCTAGCTAAGTCTATTCCACTATGTTCCATAAATCTAGAATCTTCTGTTGCTAAAAGTGCGTCAATAAAAACTTCTGGAAGTTCATCATAAGAAACTTTTTCCCGGTTTTTATCACCAACTCTAGCCATTTCCTCGCCATCTGCATAATAAATAATTGAGGCATCCGATGCATATAAGCCTTCCTCAGTAAAATTAGGGGCGCTTATTACAATGTACATAAAGAAAACTATGGCTAAAAACACTATCGCAATTAGACCTAGCATACATATAATTAAAACCTTTTCTCCTAAACTACTTTTCTTGAATTTAGATTTAGCTTTTTCCATTTTGCTTTTTATTTTATTTTTCATATCTTTCTCCTTTAAAATATAGTTTATTTACAATCTTTAAATAGTCTAAAGTAGGGTTATACTTAAGATCTATTTTTTCTCCTTTATTTTTTAGATATTCATAGGGAATGCTTTTTCTTTCATTTGCTTCTATAAACTCCATTAAAGATTCTCCTTTAAATAAATAAATTTCATTATTAATTTCTATTATCAAAAAAGTAAGTCCATTATGTTTTAAAATATTTTTAATATGTCTAATTTGATGATTACTAATATTACTTAGAGGAAATGCTGTTTTAGAACGAGTACTTTTAGCATCAAAATCTAAATATTTACCTTTATATACTCCAACATAATCTAAACTAGACTTACTTTGTAGTTGACCTTTAGTTAAAACTTTATTTTTTTCATATGTTACTTTAGTTATTGTTACTGGAGTAGGTTTCTTATAAATAATGGCAATTTCGTTTATTTCATAATATTTATTTGCTTCGTTTACAAGTGCTTCTAAATTCATACCTCGATTGGCATAATTAATATTTTTATTAAATTCTTTTTTTAGATTACCTGGATAGAGCATGCCATCACCTTTATCAATTATATAATAAACAAACCAAAAATTCTAGTTGCTACTCAATTTATTTGCATTTTTTGACACATTTATATATAATACAGAGGTAAGGAAGATTTTATGAAAATAGATAATTCGATTTTAAGTGTAATTGCTGTAAGAATTAGCCAGTATCCTGAAGACAACAAACCTGAATTTTTATTAGTTGGTAGAAGTAATGTTGGTAAAAGTAGTTTTATTAATTCATTATTAGGTCGAAAAAACTATGCTAGAACCAGTAGTAAACCAGGTAAAACTCAAACTTTAAACTTTTATTTATGTAATGATAATTTTTATTTAGTAGATGTACCAGGTTATGGTTATGCATCAGTTGATAAGGCGACTCAAAAAAAGTTTGGCTTAATGATTGAAGAATATTTAAAAAATAGAGTTAATTTAAAAAGAGTATTTATGATAATTGATGGCCGGATGAAAGCAACCGAAAACGATTTAATTATGTATAATTATTTAAAACATTATGATATAAAAGTAACAGTAGTTGCTACTAAATATGATAAAATCAAACCAAAAGATCGTAATAAAACATTTAAAAGTGTTAAAAACAGTTTAAATTTAGTTGATGAAGATAATTTAGTATACTTTTCAAGTGTTACTAAAAAAGGCCGTGAAGAAATTTATGGAATTATTTCTAGCACTTTAAATGATGGAGATGCTAATGGAAAATAAAAATGGTTTTACTTTAGTAGAAATACTTGCGGTAATTATTGTTTTGGGATTAGTTATGGCGGTATCAGTTCCCTCATCAATAACAATTGGTAATAAAATTAAAGATAAATTACTAAGTGATAAACTTGCTCTTGCTGAAAAATCGGCTGTCTTATGGGGGCAAGATAACCGAAGCTGTTTTTCTGGTAGTGGGTGCTTAGAATACCCTGAGACAATGGATAGTGTTTGCTCACTTAGCGGTGATTTAAAAACTTGTTATATAACTTTAGAAATGCTTGCTGAAGATGAGTACTATGATTATGATAATGAAAGCAAGATTGAAAATCCTAAAGATTCAGAAAAATGCTTAAATAATTATATTATAAATTTAACTTATAATAAAAAAAATAAATCATTTAAAACAACTATGGATTTAGATAATCAAGATTCATCATGTTAAAAGTATAGTATTTGGATTCTAAATGTGGTATATTATTTATGCAGTTAGTTATTGTTTTATAATTAATTGTTTAATATTACATATAATATTAATGCTACACTATGTAGTTCTAAAAAAGCGAGTGAAGCCAGCTCTATAAATGGCAGCTAAAAAAGTGAGTGAAGCCAGCTCTATAAATGGCAACTAAAAAAGTGAGTGAAGCCAGCTCTATAAATGGCAGCTAAAAAAGTAAGATTAGAGAGCAACCTCTAATCTTTTCTTTTTATTAAAAATATTGTATAATTATAAGTGGTGATTTAATAATGTATAAAACCTTTAAAATAGTAAAAATTAATTCTGATTATTGTGATTATCTAAGAAATTTTGATAATAAAGTACCTTTTAATGCTGGTAAAAAAGAATTGCGACCATTTATTGGTGTGTTGTTCATGATTGAAAAGTTTGAATATTTTGCTCCACTTGCTAGCCCAAAGCCAAAACACAAAAAATTAAAAAACACTATAGATTTATTAAAAATAGAAGATGGTATTTATGGGGTTATCAATTTTAATAATATGCTTCCAGTTGCTAAAGGTAATTATCAAGAGTTTGATTTAAATAAAAACACAAGCAATAAAGAAGAAATGTTTAGAATAGAATTATTAAGAAATCAATTACGATTTTTAACTGCAAATAGAACTGATGTATTAACAAAATCAAAGATATTATATAAACTTTATAAAAACAAAAAATTACCTAAAAATGTAGAAGACAGATGTTGTAATTTTATGTTGCTTGAAAAGAAATGTAAAGAATATAATAAATTATGTTAAAATTTAAATAGAAAATGGAGGGAAATAGATGAGAAAAACTGTCTGTTTAATAGGTAGGCCTAATACTGGCAAATCCAGTTTATTTAACCGCTTAATTAAAGAAAAAAGATCAATAATTGATGATGAGGCAGGCATTACAAGAGATCGAATATATGGAATAGTTAATTATGAAGATAAAAGTTTTCATTTAATCGATACCGGAGGGATTGATTTAGCAGACGCGGACTTTAGTCATAATATTAAAATGCAAGCTGAACTAGCAATTGATGAATCTGATGTAATAGTTTTTGTAATTGAAGGAAGATCATCACTTACTAGTAATGATTTAGAGATTGCTAGCCTCTTAAGAAAAAGTAATAAAAAAATTATAGTTGCTGTTAACAAACTAGATGATAAGGCTCATGATAAAGAAATATATAATTATTTTGAATTAGGTTTTGATGCATATATTCCTGTATCGGCCGAACATAATAGGGGAATAAAAGAATTACTTACAGAGATAACTAAAGATTTTAATGATTATTTAATAAAAGAAGATGAATCTATTTTAAAATTTAGTATTATTGGTAGACCAAATGTTGGGAAAAGTTCTTTAATAAATGCTCTTCTTAATGAAGATAGAGTAATTGTTTCTGATATACCAGGAACAACTAGAGATGCTGTTGATACTCGTTTTTCTTATGAAAAAAATGATTATATAGTAATAGATACGGCTGGGATGCGAAAAAAAGGCAGAATATATTACAACATCGAAAAATATAGTTTAATAAGAAGCTTAAAAGCAATTGATAGATCAGATGTCTGCGCGATCATAATTAATGCTGAAGAAGGTATAATTGAACATGATAAACATATTGCTGGCTACGCACTGGACGCAGGTAAAGCAGTTGTTCTAGTTGTTAATAAGTGGGATAAAATTGATAATAAAGATAAAGCGATGAAACAGTGGACTAAAAATATTCGGGATAACTTTCAGTTCATGCCTTATGCAAATATTGTATTTTTATCTGCCTTAGAAAAAAAGCGAATTCATACTTTAATGCCTGAGGTTATAAAAGCATACGCATCAGCTACTAAAGAAGTTAAAACTTCAGTTTTAAATGACTGCATTAGAGAAGCGGCGCTTCTTCATCCAGCTCCGAGTTATAAATCACAAAGGCTTAAAATATATTTTGTCCATCAAGCTGGAACTAAACCACCAAAGTTTGAGTTTTCAGTCAATAATAAAAAACTAGTTCATTTTAGTTATGCAAGATATTTAGAAAACAAAATAAGAGAATCATTTGATTTTACTGGAACCCCAATAATTATTAAATTTTCAAATCGAGGTGAGAAATAATGGAGAAAAAGACTATCATTACAATAATTCTAGCACTTTTATCAGTATTTATATTAGGTTTGATTTTATGTTATGTTTATAAACTAGAATCAGAGATTATATTTACAGCAACTGTTAAAGAAGTAAACCAATCTAACTATATTATTACTCCTGAATCAGAAGATTTACCAAACTTAATTAGTATTGAGCTAGATAAAGAATATAATGTTGGTGATCTTATTGAAATTAAAGCATCTAATATGATGCTAGAAACTTACCCAGTTACGATGAAAGCTATATCTCATAAATTAATTAAAAAAAATGCTATAGAAACTGATGCAACTACTACTGAAATTATCAAGCCACCTGAATCTTTTGGAGAAGAGGAAAATATTATAGAAAATGATATTGTTCAAATAGAAGAAGCAATAATCAGTGATTTTTCTAATTATATAAATGCGGTTAACAATTATGAAACAAATCCTGATTCTAAAACTAGGGCTAAGAATCATTTTATTAAAGTGGTAGATTTTATTTTTTATGATACTGAGATATCCGGTTATAAATTTATGGATTTGACAAATAAAGGTAAACTTAAAGTAATAAAACTTGCTCTTGAATTAGATAATGTTATTAATAATAAATTTCCAAATTATAAAAGTGAACTAGAGGCAAAATACATAAACATGAAAGGTAAACTTGTTTCTTTATATTTAGACAAAACATATGAATTATGTCAAAATAATGATTTAGTTTGTAGTGAAGCTAAAGCTAATTTTTTAGTTTTAAAGAAAAACTTAAACCTTACTTGGTCATTTATTACTAGTATTGGTGAAAAAAGTGTAAAGGAACTTCAAAATTGGTATGAAATCTTTAGTGGAAAATAAAATATATTTAAATAACCAAGAATATATTTATATAATAACTAGGAAGAAAATAAAAAATATTTATTTTCGGGTTAAAGAAGATTTGAAAATTCATGTAAGTGCTAATCAATTAATAAGTACTAGTAAAATAGAAAAATTATTACAAGAAAATACTAAAACTATTGAAAAATTTTACTTAAATCAAATAAATAAAATTGATGATGATATTAAATTTTTAGGCAATTCTTTAAATTATATATATCAAAATAGTAGCCCATATCTAGATAATAATAATATATTTGGAAGGTCCAAAGAAGAGTGTCAAGAATATATTTACACCCTAGCGCCTAATATATTTACTAGTAGATTAAATCAAATAAGACAGCAGTTTACTGATTTACCAGAATTTACTTTAAAAGTGCGGAAGATGAAAAGTAAATGGGGAGTATGTAATAAAAATAGTATGAGTATTACCTTAAATACTGTGCTTATTACTAAAGATATTCATTTAATTGATTATGTTATAATTCATGAATTATGTCATTTTAAACATATGAATCACTCAAAGGAATACTGGGATTATGTTTCAAAATTTTATCCCTATTATAAAAAAGCTAGAAAGGAACTTATTTATTTATGATTGAATCACTCCAAAACGATAAAATAAAAAAGTATACGAAATTAAATGATAAAAAATATCGTGATGAGACGAATATGTTTATTGCCCCAGGCAAGCATTTAGTTAATGAAGCTTTGAAAAGGGGTATAGTTGTGGAAGTATTTTTACTTTTTGGTGAGGCAAATATTTATGGAGAAGTAACTTTTACTAATAGTGAAGTTTTAAAAAAATTATCGCACCTAACAAGCGCTCCTAAAGTTTTAGCAATCTGTAAAAAAATAACCCCCGCCGAAATCAAAGGTAATATTCTTATTTTAGATAATATCAGTGACCCCGGTAATTTAGGAACAATTATTAGATCCGCTATCTGCTTTAACTATGAAACACTTATATTAAGCCCTAATACAGTTGATGTTTATAACCCTAAAGTAATAAGAGCAACTGAAGGAATGCTTTTTAATATAAATGTAATAATTAAAGACATCTTAGAAGTAATTCCTATTTTAAAAAAAGATAATTATTTAATTTACAGCACTGATTTAAAAAAAGAAAGTAATGAAATACTTAAGACTAAACACGCTTTAATTATTGGAAGTGAAGCAAATGGAATCAAACCGGAAATATTAAAACTTTGCCACAAAAATATTAAAATAAAAATGAACCCCAAATGTGAAAGTTTAAATGCAGCAGTAGCAGCTAGTATTTTAATGCATAAATTAAATGGAGGCGAAGTTTTATAAAACTTAATGATTTAAATATTAGTTATTTAAAAATAGGACGGGGAAAAGATAACGTCTTATTTTTGCATGGATGGGGATGTACTAAAGAAATATATCAGCAAAACATTAATTATATATCTCAGTTTATGACAGTCTATGCTTTAGACTTTCCCGGTTTTGGAAAAAGTGATGAACCAACTTATGTTTGGAGTATTGATGATTATGTTGATTTAGTAATTCAGTTTATTAATACTTTAGACATTAAAAAAATATCCCTTATTGGTCATTCATTTGGAGGTAAAGTAATTATTAAACTAGTAAATAGAAAAGATTTAAATTTTAAAATAGACAAAATAGTTTTAATTAGTTCGGCAGGAATTAAACATGATAGAAAACCAACATTTAGACAAAAAATATATAAAATAGTTTTTCCGATTGTAAAAAAAATATCCCTCAAATTATTAAATAAAATAAAAACTAAAGTTGGTT
The DNA here is from genome assembly GCA_028703035.1 of Bacilli bacterium. Classification (GTDB taxonomy): domain Bacteria; phylum Bacillota_I; class Bacilli_A; order RF39; family UBA660; genus DUUS01. Next base: position 41,174 of record JAQVNR010000001.1, read on the forward strand.
CAACTGATTACCGCTGCGCAACACCTATGATGAGAGATATCTTAGTTAAACACATCCATGAAGATCTTAAAGATTTACTTCCGAGCATTAATAAACCGACCCTTATTATTTGGGGAGAAAAAGATGAAGCTGTTCCTTATAGTGATGCATTATATATGGCGCAGCATATTAAAGATTCAGGGATTGTTAATTTAGAAAATAGTGGGCATTTTCCATTTTTAGATAATCCATATTTAATAAATAAAGTTTTAGAATCATTTCTAAAAAAAGATTGAGAGGTATTATGTTATATTTAATTTTATGGCTTATCAATAACTTTCTATTATTAAAATACAACTTACATATATTTCAGCAAAATTATTATATGCCTGATACTCAGCTTAAATGGCTTATTAAAAATAGATATAAATTCTTATTAATATTCTTAATTAATATTATGCAAATTTATTTAATTATAATAAATAATAAATTTAGCTTAATTATTATTTTAATTTTTTTAATAATTAATATTTATTTAAGTATCGAAAAGAATATTATTAAACAAATAGTATTTACTAGGAGAATTAAAAGGTTATATTTAACTAACTATTTATTATTAATTATTGTTTATTTATTAGTTAAAGATCTAAATAAATATTTAGTAATTTTATTTATTATTAATTCACTTTCAACTATTTATATGATTATTCTTAACTATTTAAATATTCCTATTAATAATTTAATTAATTTATATTATATAAATGATGCGAAAAAGATTTTAAAAAAGATGCCAAACTTAAAGATTATAGCAATTACTGGCTCATATGGTAAAACTAGTACTAAAAATCATTTAGATGCTATGCTATCTAGTAAATATAATACTTTAATTACTCCCAGCAATTTTAATACAAGACTTGGGATTACTAGAACAATCAGAGAGTATTTAAAACCCACTCATGAAGTATTTATTTGTGAAATAGGAATAGATAGAGTAGGTCAAATAGAAAAGATTATTAAACTAATAAATCCAGATTACGCTGTAGTAACAGCTATAGGTCCCCAACACCTGGAAACATTTAAATCAATTGAAAATATTACTAATTCTAAAATGCAACTAGTCAATCTTTTAAAAACAGAAGGGACTTCCTTTTTAAATTTAGATAATGAATATATAAATAATTATGCATTTAATAAACAAAAAGTAATTGGTTATGGACTAAAAAACAGTCTAAATAATAAACTTAAAATAAATAATGTTCATTATCCAGAATTTATTTTAACTAAAGATAAAATAAATTATGAAGTAAAAGCAAATTTATTAGGTGAACATAATTTAATAAATTTATATGGGGCTATAACAATAGCTGATCACTTTGATGTTCCAATCAAAAATATTATAAATGAAATAAAGAAAATAAAAAATGCAGATCATCGTTTAAACTTAATTTCGGGAACTGACTTTAGTATAATTGATGACTCTTATAATTCTAATCCAGTAGGTGCAAAAAGCGCATTAAAAGCATTAAATGAGTTTAATGGTCTAAAGATTTTAATTACCCCTGGAATGGTTGAACTGGGTAAAAGACAAGCCCAAGAAAACTATCAGTTTGGTTTATTTGCAGCCAGCATTTGTGATTATATTTATTTAATTAATAAAGTGCAAACTAAAGATATTTATCAAGCTTTAAAAGATGCTAAATTTGATTTAACCAAAGTTAAAATTTATGAAAAATTTACAGAAGCCATGGAAGAGGCAAAAAAGCAGGGAGTAAAGCTTCATAAATATATATTAATAGAAAATGATTTACCTGATAATTACCAGGTTGGGAGGATAAAATGAAATTAAAAATAGGAGTTATATTTGGAGGCAAAAGTGTTGAACATGAAGTATCAATTATATCAGCTATTCAAGCCATAAACTTTTTTGATCAAGATAAATATGATATTGTCCCTATTTATTTAACTAAAAACAATGAGATGTATGTTGGAGAAAATATAGGAAGTTTATCCCATTATAAAAATATTAAAGACTTGCTAAATAAAAGCACTAGAGTTATTATGATCAATAATAATGAAAAAATAGAACTATATTCTTTTCCTTTAAAAAAACTAAAAACTAATTATTATGACTATATTGATTTAGCTTTTCCAATAGTCCATGGTACTAATGTTGAAGATGGTAATCTGCAAGGATATTTAAAAACTTTAAATATCCCATTTGTTGGATGCAGTGTTTTATCATCGGCAATCTGCATGAATAAATATGCAGCTAAAACAATGTTAAAAGAAGCAGGACTACCAGTCTTAGAATCACTTGTTATAAATAATTATGACTATATTGATGATAACAAAAATATATTAAAGAAAATAAAAGATCAATACTCTTATCCAGTTATTATTAAACCGATTGACTTAGGGTCAAGTGTGGGTATTAATATTGCTAAAACAGATGAAGAAGCTCTTGATGCTTTAGATCTTGCATTTACCTTTGCAAAAGAGGTTATTATTGAAAGAGCAATTACTAATTTAAAAGAAGTTAACTGCTCTGTAGTAGGGGATTTAGAAGAGTGTGAGTCATCAGTTTGTGAAGAGCCTCTTAATACTAAAGAAAATATCTTATCATATGAAGATAAATATTTATCAAAAAATAGTGGTAAAGGTATGGCATCACTTGGCAGAAAGATTCCCGCTGATATTTCAATAGAAACTGAAAAAAACATTAGAAAATATGCTGAAGAAACCTTTAAAACTTTAAACTGCATCAGCATAGTTAGAATAGATTTTATGATTGATTTGGATGCTGATAATATTTATGTTAATGAAGTAAATACTATTCCTGGCTCTCTTTCATTTTATTTATGGGACGCTAGTGGAATGAGCTATAAAGAACTTCTTACTAAACTTATTAATCTTGCTCTAAAAAAAGAAAGAGAAGAAAAAAATATTACTTATAAATTTGATACTAATATTTTAAAAAATTTTAATGATAGTAATAAAAATGGTAAATTGTAAAATTTGTCATTTTTAAATTAATATACAAGTATCTACTTTTCATGATATGATATCTATAGGAAGTGCTAGCAGTGAAAGATACGAATTTTTTAAAAACAAATTTATTTGTTAATAAAGGTATATATGATAATCAAATAACTTATGAAAATACTATAGAAAGCTTTAAAGAAGCTATTAAAAATAAATATTCAATTATTTTAAGTGTTAATCTTACTAAAGATAATATTATTATAGTTTATTATGATAATGATTTAACAAGACTTATGAACTTAAAAGATAAGATTAATTCGATAACTTATGAAGAACTTAATTATTTATGTTCTTATCATGTTCCAACATTAGAAGAAACACTAAAGCTTATAAATGGTGAAACAGAAATAATTTTAGATATTAGAACAACTAGTCATAAATATTATCTAGAAAAAATCCTAGCATTTTATCTAGATAATTATCAAGGTTCATTTGGAATTTTAAGTAAATTTGCTAAATCAATAAATTGGTTTAATAAAAATAGACCAAACTTTATAGTAGGTGAAGTTTTAACTAAAAAAAGTAATTTATCACTTAATAATATAATAGCTAATTGTTGTATTCATACTGATTTTAAAAGTATAAATATTAATTATTATGATATATATAAAATAAAAAAAATCAAAGAAGATTCTCTAGTATTAGGTTATTTAATAGATGATCAAGAAAAATACTTAGTTTATAAAGATATTTTTGATAACTTATTTATTGATAATGTTTATGAACTTCAGATGACAGAAGAAATATTATAAATTATTTAGCTACTCACATTTCTTGCAACAACTAAAAATCAAAGTATATTTAATAAGAAACTTGCGAAAAACGTTTAAGCAAACAATGCTCTCGTCCACCTTCTCGGGAGCATCTATTATTTTTTTAAATTTTTAATAATATAATAATTTTAGGATGCAAGTAAGATGCAAAAAACTGAAACTTTAGAGTTTAAAAGAGAAGTTACTGATAGTTTAGTAAAAGAAATAATTGCTTTTTGTAATACAAAAGGTGGAACTATTATTATTGGTTATGAAGATGATGAAACTATCTGTGGAGTTGCCTACGCGCGAAAAAGAACTTGATGAAATAAGCAATATGATTCACAATAATATTGAACCGGATATTAGTTTTTTAATATCGCAAACAATAAAAAAAGAAAAAGAAATATCATTTGGCAGAAGAGAACAAAAAACTTTAGGATTGATTAATGAAAAAGAAATGTATACAAATTTAGGTTTATTACTTTCAGATCAGTGTCCATATACTATTAAAATGGCGGTATATCCTAATGATACAAAAGTCGAGTTTCTTAGAACAGTTAGAAGAAGCAGAAAAATATTTAAAATTAAATAATAAGATAGCCGGAAAAATTGTTAACTTTGAAAGAATTGATAAATTAGATTATCCAAATGAGGTACTAAGAGAGTGTTTATTAAACTGTATTGGACATAGAAATTATGAAATACCTGGTAGTACTTTAGTTCATATATTTAAAACCAGTATTGAGTTTTTAAGTTTGGGAGGACTAGTTAAAGGTTTAACAATAGAAGATATAAAATTAGGAAGTTCTTCTTCTAGAAATCCAAAATTAGTAAGCATCCTTCATAGACTGGGATTGGTTGAGGCTTATGGTAGTGGAATTCCAAGAATCATTGAATTTTATAAGAAACAAATTAATCAACCAGAAATAAAAGTAGCTCCAAATAGTTTCTTATTAAAAATCCCAAAATTAAATTCTAATAAAAATTATGATCTTGTTATTAATTATTTAAATAAAAATAAAACTGCAACTAGAGATGATATCGAAAAAGTTTTGAAAGTTAAAAAAACAACTGCGGGTGAGATATTAAAAGAAAAAGGCTAACAAACAAAGCCTTTTTCTTTTAATGGACCTTTACTAGTATTAACAATGTTAAAGCCATCATCACTTATTAAAACGCTGTTTTTAAGATAATATTTACTATCTTCAGTCTTGCAAGTATCATCATAAGTAAAATAAGTTATTTCTAAATCATTAAGTGAATATTCAAGGGTATTATTAAACTTGGTTTTATCAAGCTTATTTAAATTATTATCATATAAAGATAAAGTATTAATTTCAGTTTCAATATTTAAAATATCTTCAATAAGTAAAAACTTACTATTTATAATTCTCAAACTAACAAATTTTTTTAAATTAATAGTTTTATCAACTTTACCAGTAAATACTAAGTTATGAGTAATTAAATCATCTTGGGTATTAGATTCTAACTTTATATTAATATCATCATCTTCAAAAACCACCGTATTACAGTCATCTTTATCACAAATATCATTAAACATAATAAGTTTATTGATTTTTTTTACCTCTACTTCTTTAGTAGTAGTTATAGTAGTTGTAGTACTACTTTTATTATCACTTTTTTCAAGTCCTTTGCTGTAAGCAATATAACTGATAAGTACCATAATAATAATTAGTAAAATTGCTACGAGTAATCCATAATTATTTTGTCTTTCTCTTATCTTAACCATTTCCTTTCATTTTAGTACTGCTAACTAATTTTATTAAATAATTTAAAAAATATGCTTAAAAGTTAGAGCAAAAGTGTTAAATGAAAACGAGCAATTTTGTTAAGTATGTTATTATCTTTTTAAGGAGCACGTATGGAAAATTATAAAAAAAGAATAGTTGATAAAGTTTTGAAAGAAAAATTAGAGACAACTGGCGCTGTAGTAATAAAAGGTCCAAAATGGTGCGGGAAAACTACAACCGGTTTACACTCTGGTGTAGGAAGATTTTCATTTCAGAAATGAAAACTATGACTCTTTTTGAAAGTGGAGATTCAACTGGGAGTATATCTCTTAAAGATAGTTGATGGGAAAGCAAAGCCATCTTCTCTTACTAAAAGTAGAAAATTAGCATTAAACGTTGTAAAAGAATATATAACCGGTTTATGTGAATCAGATATTATGAAACTAGATGGTACTATTATGGTGATGTAAGTCGCCAAACTGTAATGAGGTATATTAAGGCTTTTAAAAGATTATATGTAATAGAAGAAATACCTTCTTGGAATCCGAACCTAAGGTCAAAAACAGGTAGATTGCTCACCCGAGGAACTAGCTCTTGATCCAAAAACATTTGGTTTTATTTTTGAAAATTTAGTTATTGAGATTTAAGTGTTTATGTTAATATAATAGGAGGTTATATTAAACACTATCGAGATCGTTATGGTTTAGAGTGTAATCATGTACTTCACTTTTATAATGGAAAACATGCTTTAGTTCAAACAAAATTAAGTACTTATAATCTTGAAGAAGGTATTAATAATTTAAGAAATTTAATAATTAAAAACAATTTAAATAAAAATAATAAAAAAATAAAAGAACCAGATATACTAATGGTTATTACTGGTTCAGATACTGCGTTTACAACTGAAGATGGTATTTTAATAGTACCTATCGGTTGTTTAAAAGGTTAAAATAGACAAAGTCTCTTAAATTTAGTACAATTTACTAAAGGAAAGAGGCTTTCTTTATGGAAAAAATTTTAATTGGAACAATTACCGGAGCTTTTGGACTTAAAGGAGAACTTAAAGTATTAAGTGATTTTGAAATGCCTGATAAGGCATTTAAAATAAATAATCAAATATATTTAAATGATGAAAAATATCTCATTACAAATGTTAGATTTCATAAAAATAAATATTTAATTCAAATAGACAATATAAAAGATATTAATTTACTAAAAGACTATCGAAATTATAAAGTATATATTAAATATTCAAATTTAAATTTAAAACCTGATGAATATTTATTAAAGGATTTAATAAACTTAGATGTTTATAATAATGAAGAATTAATAGGTAAAGTAACTAAAGTATTAAATGATAAAAATAATCCTTTAATAAATATTAACAATAAATTTTATATACCTTTAAAAAGTAATTTTATTACTAATATAAATATAAATGATAAAAAAATAACTGGTAATAATTTGGAGGAACTTTATGAAAATAACAATACTTAGTTTATTTCCAGAAATGTTTAGTGGCTTTATAAATGAATCAATTATTAAAAGAGTGATTGATAAAAACTTAGTTGAAATAGAAATAATTAACTTTAGAGACTACTCACCACTTAACCATAAACAAGTAGATGATACACCATATGGTGGTGGATCAGGAATGGTTTTAAGATGTGAACCAATCTTTGAGTGTTTAGATAAAATTAAAACAAAAGAATCATATATCGTAATAATGTGTCCAACAGGAAATACTTATAATCAAGAAAAAGCCAGAAATTTATCACTTAAAAAACATTTAATTATTATCTGTGGTCATTATGAAGGATTTGATGAAAGAATAAAATCCTTAGCTGATGAAATAATTAGTATTGGCGATTATATTTTAACAGGAGGAGAAATACCAGCTATGGTAGTAGCTGACAGCGTAATTAGGCTTCTTGATGGAGCAATAAATTCTGGTAGTTTAGATAATGAATCATTTAATGATAATCTTTTAGATTATCCAGTCTATACTAAACCTGCTAACTATCGAGGATTAAAAGTACCAGAAGTACTAATATCAGGAGACCATAAAAAAATAGCTGAATACAGAGAATCTGAGCAACTTAGAATAACTAAGGAAAGAAGACCAGATTTAATTAATAACCTACGAACTATTCACAAAAATAACATGAAATATAGGGGGAAATAAGAATGAAATATGTATTAATAAAGGATAAAACAAATATCAAAGCTGAAGGCTTTAATATTAATAATAATTCTTACTTAATAAAATTAAAAAAACAAGAAATATCACTTAATCATCAAAAATATATAGATAGTATATTACTAAAAGAAGTATTTAAAATATTAAATCCTGTTTTAATTAAAGTTTTAACTTATCTTACTTCAGAAGAAGATGAAGAATCTTCAACTGGTAAGTTATATGATGAACTTGCTAAACAAAGAAGTATAATTTTAAAAAAATATGAGAAATATTTATCTTTGGAAGCAAGAGATTTATATTTTAAAAATATTAGATTTCTTGCTTTAGAATTACAAAAAAGACTTAAAACATATACTTATAATACAGAAAAGAACAAAACAAGATAATTTGGTTGTAATTCTAAAAAAGACTTTTTTTAGCATAAACTATAGTAAAATTAGTTTGGTGATATATATGTTAAAGGGAAATATTTAATAAGAAAAGAGTACTTAAATAGTTTAATAGCAGCTAAAGATAAAGATATCATAAAAGTTGTTACTGGTATTAGATTGTAATAAATTTAGAAGATATAGATTTTCGATTTTTTAACTGATTATAAAAAACTTTATGAATATGTTAAAGAAAGATTAGTTCCGGATAAAAAAAATTATGTTTTTTTAGATGAAGTTCAAATAATAAATAATTTTGAAAAAGCTTGTGATAGTCTTTATATAAAAGAAAATGTAGATTTATATATAACCGGATCAAATGCTTATCTTTTATCAGGAGAGCTTGCAACACTTCTTTCCGGTAGATATATAGAAATAAAAATGCTTCCATTTTCTTTTAAAGAATATTGTGATTGGTATGAAGAAAGAGATGAATCTTCACTTAATTTAAAAACAAAAGAAGATTTATATAATGATTATGTTTATAAAAGTTCTCTTCCATATGTATCTGGATTAAAAACTAATCAAGAAGTAAAACAGTTTCTAGATGGAGTATGCGATTCCATATATATAAAAGACGTTATGACTAGGAAAAAAATAACTGATATAGCAACACTGCAAAATATATCAAAGTTTATGTTTGATAACGGAGGCAATATAAGTTCATCTAATAATATTGCAGAAACTATGACCAGTAATGGGAAAGATATATCTTATCATACAGCCCACAAATATTTGTCTGCCCTCACAGAAGCTTTCCTATTTTATAAATGTGAAAGATATGATATTAAAGGTAAAGAGATATTAAAAACAGGTGAAAATTATTATGCTACTGATATAGGAATGTGATATAACTTGTTTGGTAGAAAAGATATAGACTTAGGTCATGTGCTAGAAAATGTTGTTTATTTTGAATTATCAGAAGAGGATACAAAGTATATATAGGTAAAGTAGATGGTAGTGTTGTTGACTTTGTAGCAATAGGAGAATATGGAGAAGAATACTATCAAGTAGCTTATTCAGTAGTAGAAAAAAAGACCCTAGAAAGATAAATAAAGAGTCCTAATTTAATAAAAGATCATAATCCTAAATATTTATTAACTATGGATAAAGGGCCAATAATATCATATAACGGAATCAAAAAAATATATGTCTTAGATTGGTTATTAGGCATAACAGAATAATTAAGGGGCTTGAACATGTCAAAATGATATGCTATAATCATTTTGCTTGTTAAAAGCCATTGTAATCCGCTTAGATACTAATGATTATAATAGATTATATTGCAGAAAGGATGCGTTTTTAATGAATGAACTAATTAAGAAAATTGATGCAAAACAAATTAAACCAGATACACCAGAATTTAGAGTAGGTGATACTGTAAAAGTAGATGTTTGGATCAAAGAAGGAAAAAAAGAAAGAATCCAAGCCTTTGAAGGATTAGTAATATCTAAAAAAGGTGGCTCAGTATCTGAATCATTTACTGTTAGAAAAAAAAGTGGAAGTGTTGTAGTAAAAAGAACATTCAAAGTTAACAGCCCACTAGTTGATAAAATAACAGTAATAAAAAAAGGATATGTGAGAAGAGTAAAATTAAACTTCTTAGACAAAATGAGAAAAGAATACAAAGTAAAAGAAAGAAGTGGAAATTAAGCCTTGAAAAAAGGCTTTTTTTTTTATATACTTAAAGTATGAAAAAGATAGATAGTAAGTCAAAAAAAATTTTGATAATTTTAACCCCCATAGTACTATTAGTATTAGTACTAAGTATTTCTTATGCCTACTGGAGAATTAGTAAAACACAAAGTGGAATCAATAAACTAGATATTCTAGATTGCTTAGAAATAACATTAACAGATTTAAGTAACGCTATAAACTTAGAAGGAGATTACCCTATACCAGACTCAGAAGGTATGGAGAAAGAGCCATATATATTTAAAGTTACTAATAACTGCAATGTATATGCAGAACTTGATATTAACTTAGAAGTATTATCATCATCAACTTTAAGTCCATCATATGTAAAAGCAGCACTTGATACCAAAATAAATAAACTAAGCTCTTATCCAGGTGCAACACCTACAATAGCTGGAGCAACTAGTTTTAAACTAATAGAAGGAGTAAGCCTATTTCCAAATGATTCAGAAGAATTTAGTTTAAGAATGTGGGTAGATGAGGCAACAACTACAGCTCAGGGTGCTAACAAAACTTTCCAGTCAAAAATAACAGTAGGATCATCAATTGTAACAATGCCAGTAAATTTAACAATAAAAATGCCAACCACCCCATCAAAATCATATAATACAAACTTTTCAGGTGCTACGTGGAATTATAAACTAGGGGGTATTACAATAAACTCACTAGATAGTACTGATCAGAAGATAAACTTAACTAGTAAAACTGAAACTACAGAAAACCTAGCAGCTTATATAATGAGTTTAACAGATGATGATGGTGTATATGCTGAAGCGATGTCGTATGTTGTAGGTGATATTCAATATGATGCAACAGATTATCGTTATGAAGGAGAAAACCCAGATAACTGGTTAATGTTTAATAATGAACTCTGGCGAATAATTGGTGTGTTTGATGAAAGT
>JAQVNR010000037.1 GCA_028703035.1 Bacilli bacterium
CTCTCGTAGAATAGTCTAAGCTATAAGGTGAGTCAGAACAATCCACAGTGTCAGAATGTATTATAATAAAAGAAAGGATATAATACAAGCAGTTCTTTAATGAACTAATAGTATTATACAAGGTGTAATTATGTTTGAGCGTAAACTTCCGCAAAATCTAGAAGCAGAAATGGCTGTTTTAGGCAGCACTTTTTTAACTAATTATGCTCTAGATAAAGCCTGTGAGGAATTAACTTCAGATATGTTTGTAAGTGCTGCTAATAAAAGAATTTTCGATGCAATTTATGATTTACACGAAAGTAAAACTCCGCTTGATTCGGCAACAGTTAAAAACGAAATTGAGAAAAAAGGTAGTATTAATAATATTGGGGGTATTGAATATTTAAGTGAAGTTATCGCTTCGGTAATTACTGCCGCTAACATAGATTATTATATTGCAATTGTTAGAGAAAAAGCTTTAAGAAGGAAACTTATTGAAGTAACTAATGCAATCTCAGTTAACGCATATAATGAAGAAGAAGATACTAATGAGATAATAGATGATGCAGAGAAAAAAATATTTGCAGTTACTAAAGCTCGTAAAGCTGGTGAATTCAAAACCATTGGTGAAGTTATTCGTGGGGTTCAAGAACAATTAGAAAGACTTGCTAAAAATCAAACCGATATTACGGGGGTTGCCTCGGGTTTTTATGATTTAGATAAATTAACAAGTGGTTTTCATGAAAATGAGCTTATTATTTTAGCAGCAAGACCAGCAATGGGTAAAACTGCGCTTGGTCTTAATTTGGCAGTCAATGCTGCAATTAACACCAAAAAACCAGTAGCGCTTTTTAATATGGAAATGAGCGCAGAACAGCTAGCAATGAGAATGATTGCCGCAGCTGGGTCAATCGATATGAACAAACTTAAAACCGGAAAACTTGAGCATAATGACTGGAAAAAAGTAAACGAAGCTATGAGCCAGCTAGGAGACACAAATCTATTTATAGAAGATGCATCTGGAATAACAGTCTCAGAAATAAGAGCTAAATGTCGAAGACTTGCGATGAGTGATAAGGGCCTATCAATGGTTGTAATTGATTACTTACAACTTATTAATGGTAGTACTAGATATGCGGGTAATCGCCAACAAGAAGTTGCCGAAATATCAAGATCTCTTAAAACAATGGCAATGGAATTAAAAATTCCCGTCATTGCTTTAGCGCAATTATCAAGAAGTGTTGAAATGCGCGAAAATAAAAGACCCCTAATGAGTGATTTAAGAGAATCAGGTTCAATTGAACAAGATGCTGATATAGTAGCATTCCTATACCGAGACGATTATTATAATAAAACAGCTGGGGAAAATTCTAATACAAGTATTACAGAACTAATTATTGGTAAACATCGTAATGGTAGTACTGGGACAATTGAACTTTTATTTGAAAGAAATATGAGTAATTTTAGGAACTATTTAAAAACAAGTGAGGAAAAGTAAGATGAAAAAAAACAGTTTAGTGGGAATATTAATATCGATTTTAATCGGAATATTTGTTTTTTTTGTGGGTATTGATGTTAAAAGTGAGAAAGAACCTGTTTTAGTTTATCGAGTCTACTTAAATGGAGAAACCATTGGAATTATTAATTCAGAAGAAGAGCTTCTTGATTTAATTGATGAAAGACAAAAGCAAATTAAAGAAAAATATAAAGTTGATAAAGTTTATCCACCCAAAGGCTTAGATATTAAAAAAGCTTATACTTATAATAGTAGTGAAATTATATCTGCTGATAATATTTATCAAAAAATTCAAAATCAAGATCCTTTTACGATAAGTGGATATACCGTAACTATTAATTATCCTAAACAAGAAAATGACGATGGCATCTTAATTGAAACAAAAGACCCTGTTTATATTAATGTTTTGAAAAAGTCTGATTTTGAAGATGCATTTAAAAGTGTTATAAAAGCATTTGTTGGAACGGAAGGATATGAGCTTTTTTCTACAGATACTCAGCCAGAGATTATTGAGGTTGGTTCTAATATCGAAATAATTGAATGGGACGAAAGTATTTCGATTAAAGAAAATTTCATAAGTGCTAATTCATATATTTATGATAATGCAAGTGATATAAGTAAATATTTATTATTTGGCAGTTTAGATGAGCAAGATAGTTATGAAATAAAGGTTGGTGATGATATTAAAACCGTTGCTTATAATCATAATTTAAGTTCTGAAGAATTTTTAGTTGCTAATCCCGAATTTACTAGTGCAAATGTTTTATTAACCCCAGGGAAAAATGTAAATGTTAGTTTAATAAAACCGGTTGTAACAATTTCGTCTCTTATGCACGTAGTAGAAGATATTGTCTATAGATATAAAACTGAATATGTGGATGATAAAGATGCTTATTATGGAAGTGAAAAAGTAATTCAAGAAGGTGCAGATGGAATAACAAGAGTTACGGAAAAAGTATTATATAAAAATGGTGAGATTCAGAATTTACTTATTGATAAAGAACAATCAGTAGAACTAATTCCAGTTACAAATAAAATTATTTCTCGAGGTGTAAAAAACTATTCGGGAAGTGGGTTTCATTATTATACGGGTAGTTCATGGCTATGGCCTGCGGTTAATCCAAGCCAAGTTACTAGCGAATTTGGGCCACGTTGGGGGAGTTTTCATAATGGAATTGATATTTCTGGTTCCGGATTTGGATCACCTATATATTCATCAACAGATGGCACAGTAATAGATGTTTATTCATCTTGTCCGTCATCTGGTTATGGAATATTTGATAATTGTGGTAGTGGTTATGGTAATAAAATAGAAATTGCTACATCTGATGGAAAATTTAACATTATTTATGCCCATCTAATTAAAGATATTAAAGTAAAAGTGGGAGACTCAGTATCCCGTGGACAAGTTATTGGTAGTATGGGTCACTCAGGGCGCTCAACTGGAACTCATCTTCATTTTGAAATTATTGATAATCAGCTTGAAAAAAACCTAAATCCTTGTAGCGCGACGTTCTTTAATTGTTAGAGGATTTATGGAAGTAGCAGTATTAGCAAGCGGTTCTAAAGGAAATTCTACCTTAATTAAAACTAAAAATCATAAAATTTTAGTTGATGCCGGAATGAGTGTTAAATATTTAGAAGATCAGCTGAGATTAGCTGAAGTATTAATTAAAGATATTGATTATATATTTATAACTCATACTCACACAGATCATATCAGTGCTTTAAATAATATGTTGAAAAAATATACACCGACGATTGTTCTAACTACAAAAATGTTTGAAGATTTAAAATTTTTAAAAAATTATGATCGCATTATAATATTAGAAGAAGATTTAATGCTAGGGAGTTTAATAGTAGAATCTATTCCTACTAGTCATGATGCAAGTGACAGCAGGGGCTACTGTTTTACAGAAGCAGATGACTCAGTAGTATTAATCACTGATACAGGATATATAAACCGCAAATATTTTAAAAAAATAAGTAATAAAAAGATTTATATCTTTGAAAGCAACCATGATATTGAAATGCTTCAAAATGGCAAATATCCTAATTGGTTAAAACAGAGAGTTTATAGTCCAGTTGGCCATTTATCAAATGAAAGAGCATCATTTTATTTAAGCAAAATTATTGGCCCTAATACAAAACAGATTATTTTAGCTCATTTAAGTGAGGAAAATAATTCTCCTGAAATAGCTCTAGCAAATATTAAAGATTGTTTTAATCGTAAAAATATTGTCTTTACAAATATTATTACGGCTAGTCAATTTGAGATAACAGAAAGTAGCAGACTATGATAAGATTAAAAGTAGGTAAAATAAAAAAAATATTTGGTTAATATGATAGAAGATTACTTTAAAAGAATTAACAAGTAAATTATATTATATAAGTAAGGAAGTAAAAAAAGTGGATAAAAATTATATTCATGTTGTAGGAACAGCATTTGTAAAAAATGGCAAATTATTAATAAGTATGTCAAAAAGAAGCGCAAAAAGCGGAAAATATACTCTAGTAGGTGGAGGGGTTGAGCCTGGTGAAACATATAAAGAAGCAGCGAGACGAGAAATAATAGAAGAAATAAACAATGGATTTGATATTTTAGAAGAAGAGTTAGAAGAAATATTATGTTTTAGAGAACCGGCAATGTCTGATCCTAGTCAAATGATTGAAATGCATATGATGATATCAAAAAAAATTGTTGATGTAGAGCTTTTACCTAATGATGAAATACTTGAGTATAAATGGTTTACATTAGGTGATGATGAGGCGCGTTTATCAACAGCGATAAAAAATCGTTTTATTCCTTGGGCACTTGATCACAATATTATGTACTAGGACTTCGAGTCTTGTTAATTGGAGGAATTATGATAAATAATGATTGGGATGAAAAATTAAAAATTATTTGGGAAAGTGATAGATTTAAAAAAATTTTAAATTTTATTAATAATGAATATAAAACTAAAACTATATATCCTAAACTAGAAAATATTTTTAATGCATTAAAATTAACACCATATGAAAATGTTAAAGTTGTAATTGTAGGGCAAGATCCATACCATGGCGAAAATGAAGCTCATGGTTTATCTTTTTCAGTATTAGATGGTGTTAAAATACCACCATCACTTAAAAATATTTATAAAGAGCTTGAAAGTGATTTAGGAATAAAGCCTAGCCTTTCAGGAAACTTAACTAATTGGGCTAAAGAGGGAGTTCTTCTTCTTAACACAAGTTTAACCGTCATTAAGAATCAACCAAATAGTCATAAAGATATTGGCTGGCAAATGCTAACTGATTATATAATTAAAGTTCTTAATTTAAAGGAAAATGGAGTAGTTTTTATTTTATGGGGAAAATATGCGCAAACCAAAAAAAAATTAATAACAAATCATAATCATTTGATAATTGAATCATCTCATCCATCGCCATTTAGTGCTCATCAAGGTTTTTTTGGTAGTAAACCTTTTTCAAGAACAAACGAATTTTTACTTAAAAATAAAAAAAAGCCAATTTATTGGCAACTTTAAATTTTAAAATCTTATATGTTATCATCAGACATAACTTTACCATCAAAAGATGTTTGGTTATTTATTTGATGAATTTTAGCAATTATATTTGCAGGAAATTTATTAATTGACTTGTTTAAAAGGCTTGCACTACGATTATAAAAAGTCTTAGTTGCTTCTAGTCTTTCATTTAATTTAAATAAATCTTCATAATTACTATTAAAAACATCTAAATTCTCAAGTTTTGAGTAATCATCTTTCATTTGATTTATTAATATATTATATTCATTTAATTTTCTTTCAAACTCATAACTAGAAATGTTGATGGTTTTTAAATTATCAAATTGTTCAAAATTTTTATTATCAATTTCGGTATTATCAATAATGATTTTTTTTAATGTTTCTAAGAAATCAAACTTTTTTCTTAAAAGCTCATCAATAATACTTTTAGCTTCATTTATTTTAATTTTACTGACTTGTAAGTTATTATATAATAGGACATATATTAAACCGAGAATACCAACAAAAAGAATAATTGTTAAAAAAATAGATATTAAACTGTCCATATTACCACCAAATAGATTATAGCACACACTCTATTAATATGGTATAATTTTAAAGAAGTTTTACTTTAAAAGGAAGGGATATTGTGGATATAAAAATTGTGAAAGTAGGTTATTTAGAAGCTAATTGTTATGTATTAACTAAGGATAATCAAACGATTATAATTGACCCTGGGGATGATTTTTTAAAGATTAAAGAAGTGATTTCTAATGAAGTGATAGGTATTTTGTGTACTCACAGTCATTTTGACCATATTGGGGCACTAGGTAGTGTTAAAGAGTACTATCAAGCTCCTGTTTATAGTTTTGAAAATATTAATAGCAATAAATTAGAAATAGGTAGCTTTAAGTTTGAAGTAATTAAAACTCCTGGCCACAGTTATGATTCAGTTAGCTATTTAATTGATGATAAGCTTTTTTGTGGCGACTTTATTTTTGCCTCATCAATAGGCAGAACCGATCTTCCAACAGGTAGTATGAAAGAAATGCAAGAAAGTATTAATAAAATTTTAAAATACCCAGATTATTTAATAGTTTATCCAGGGCATGGAAATATTACAACTTTAGGAAAAGAAAAAGATAGTTTGAACTTTTTCTTTACTTAAAAGTTAATTTTTTCTTCAAACTCAATATAAGTAATAATATTTTGGGGAATAAAATACCAATTCCCATTACTTGGATCACTTAATATAAGAGAGTTGTCTTCATAAGATTCAAACATTCCGGAAAATACTTGGGGATTTTTTTCATTATCTTTAATAGTTGTATAAACTTTTACCTTTTTACTAATATTATCTTTTAAAATATTATATTCTTTTTTCTTATTAGATATTGCATCACCTGTAAAACTAGGATTTTGAAAAAATGCTCCATTCATATTAATCACCTATTTAAAAATATGTATTTGTTTAAAAATAATACCTAATGTTGATTTTCCAGGAAAAAAACGATATACTACAGCATAGAAAGAAGGAGTATGTATGCGCACACTTACAGATCAAGAAGAAGTAAGAAGAGAAAAGATGGAAGTTCTTCGAAAAAAAGGAATAAATCCTTTTGGTAGTAAATTTGATATTACTAGTGATTCAAAAAAGATTAAAGAAGAATATGAAAATTTTTCCAAAGAAGAATTAGATGATGTTAAACCTGAGGTTATAGTTGCTGGGAGAATTATGTCTAAACGACGTAGTGGTAAAGCGGGTTTCATGCATATTCAAGATAAATATGGTCAAATTCAAATTTATATAAGTATAAATTCTGTTGGAGATGAAGATTATGAATTATATAAAGCTGCTGATTTAGGAGATATTATTGGTATAAATGGATATGTTTGCCGGACTAATACTGGTGAGTTATCTATTCATGCAACAAAGTATACTCATTTAGTTAAAGCTTTAAGACCGCTTCCGGAAAAATTTCATGGTATTGCCGACCCAGAGATTAAACTTAGAAAAAGATATCTAGATATCATCATGGATGAGGAAGTAAAAGAATTATTTTATAAAAAACAAAAATTTTGGTCTACTATTAGAAATCTATTAATAGAAGAAGGCTTTTTAGAAGTAGAAACACCTGTTTTAGAGATAACCTCTGGTGGAGCTGCAGCTACACCATTTAAAACACACCATAATGCTTTAGATGTTGATGTTTATTTAAGAATTGCCATGGGAGAGCTATGGCAAAAAAAACTATTAGTTGCTGGCTATGAAAAGACTTTTGAAATTGGAAGACAGTTTAGAAATGAAGGAATGAGTCCTGAACACTTACAAGATTATACTCAAATGGAATTTTATTGGGCATTTGCTGATTTTAAAGATGGAATGAACCTAGTTCAAGATATGTATCGAAAAGTTACTAAAGCGGTCTTAGGAAGTTCTAAATTTACCTCTAAATGTTATGAAGTAGATATGGATAACGAATGGGAAATATATGATTTTGAAACTATTATAAAAGAAAAAACAAATATAGATATTTATAACTCTAATAAAGAGGAAATCATCAAATATTTAGAAACAACTAATCAACAATTCGATTCAAAAGTTCCATATTGGAGATTAGTAGATGTTCTTTGGAAAACAATCAGAAGAAAACTAAGTGGTCCAGGATTTTTAATAGGTCAACCAGTAGAATTAAACCCTCTTCCTAAGAGATTGGAAACAGACCCTCGAAAAGTTGCTCAATTTCAAGTAATTATTGCTGGATCAGAAATGGGTAATGGATATAGTGAATTAAATGATCCACTTGATTTAGAAGAAAGGTTCTTAGAACAAAGAACAATGGCTGAATCAGGTGATGAAGAAGCGCATGTTCATGATAAAGAATTTGTTGAAGCTTTAGAATATGGGATGCCACCAGCAGTAGGCTTTGGAGTATCAGAGAGATTTTTTGCTGTTTTAGTCGATCGACCTATAAGAGAATGTGTGATATTCCCTTTAATGAAATCAAAATAGAGAAGATTATTTTGCCCTAATAACTAAAAAAGTACGGTTATATGTACTTTTTTAAATATTTATATAACATTTTTTCTTAAATTTCACTAAAACACTATTGAAAAACTAAATTTGTGATATAATTATTCTTAGGAGGAGGTAGAAAATGAAAAAGTTTTGGGAAAAGCATGATTTAGTTAAAATAGCTGGTATTATGGTTTTATTTACAGTCCTACTTACTTGGATAATTCCGCAAGGATATTGGAGTGGGTCAGAACTTACAATAACCGAAATTACCAGAGTGGGAATTTTCGATTTCTTTACCTACGGTTTATTAGGAATGTACTATTTTACCGTACTTGTTACATTCTTATTTGTACTGGGTGGTTTTTATCAAGTACTGGGAAAAACTGGTGGATATCAAAAATTAACTGATTCAATTGCTAAAAAATTAAAAGGAAAGGAAATAGTATTTACTTTAGTAGTATCATTTATAATAGCAGCACTTACTGCAGTTGTTAATGATTACTTTATAATACTAACATTCTTACCATTTGTTATTACGATTTTATCAAAAATGAAACTTGATAAAATAACAGGATTAGCAACAACGTTTGGGTCAGTATTAGTAGGTATAATAGGTTCTGTATATAGCGCTAAGATTGTTGGCTGGAATGTTTCGAACTTAGGGACAGATTATAATTCATTCTTATGGGTTAAGTTAGTCTTATTTGCAACAAGCTTTATTATCTTTAGTGTCTTAAATGTCTTACATATAAGAAAAAATTTAAAAGTTAAAAAAGCTGACCAAATAAATGAAATATTTGTTTCTGAAGAAGTAACAAAGAAAACAAAAATATGGCCAGTGGTTACGATTTTTGTATCATTTATTTTAATTAGTATTCTAGCTTATTTACCGTGGGAAACTGTATTTAAAGTAGGAATATTTGCAACAGCAACCGAATGGGTTAAGACAGTCGAAATATTAGGAGCACCTATATTTAGTTATATTTTAGGATCAATCGAATCGTTTGGTGCTTTTGGAAGCTGGGATTTATTTGGAATTCAAACTTTAATGATTTTAGCTACTTTATTATTAAAATGGGCTTATAAAATCAATTGGAATGATTACTTAACTGCTTTTGGTGAAGGTTTTAAAAAGTCAGCAAAATTAGTTGTAATATTATTACTTGTTTATAACATTTTAGAATTTTCAGTAATGTTTCCAGTTATTCCAACCATCATTGATTGGATAATGAGCTTAACAAGTAAATTTAATGTTGTTCTAGGTACAATAGCTGGATTTATCCCATCATTATTTAGTGTTGAGTATCAATATACCGTTCAATTAGTTGGTAATTATTTTGTAACAACCTATGCAGATTTTGCTAGTCAATTTCCAATATTATTACAAGCAACTTATGGACTTGCAATGTTCTTTACACCAGCATCATTTGTCTTACTTATGGGTTTATCTTATCTAGATGTAAGTTATAAAGACTGGCTTAAATATATTTGGAAATTCTTAATAGCAATGTTTGTTATAATTGTTATCTTAATGTTAATTATATTTTAAACAATGCTATACACTTTCGAAAGAAAGTGTTTTCTTATGGTTTCAAAGAGCAAATATGTGAATCGTTTTTTTCTTGACTACCTGAGGAATATTTGTTAATATCATAACAAGCAAGTGCATAGACTATATCCAAAGTAGCTTGAGTGTATATATTTAAAGAGAGTAGATATATTAGTTGAAAATATTTATAAAGTAAGTACACTAGTGAATTTCAGGTATAAGAGCATAAGCCCGCGTTTTTCTGCGTTATAGAGATAGAGAGCATGATAAATCATGAAATAAGGTGGTACCACGGGTATTTGCTCGTCCTTAATTTATGATTTTTTATTTGGAGGAAATATGAAAGAAGAATTAAAAAAATTAGTTGAAAGTGCAGCGGTAGATGCTAAGAGAATTAAGAATGAAAATGATTATTTAAATATTAAGTCAAAATATTTAGGTAAAAAAAGTAAATTATCTGATTTGATGAAAAATTTAAAAGATATGACAACTGAAGAGAAAAAGGAATATGGACCAATATTTAACAAAATAAAAAAAGATTTAGAAAGTTTATTTACTAAATATTATGATGATGTTTTAAATAAAGAAGAAAAGATTACTTTTGATCCAACAATTCCTATAAAAGAAAAAAAAGGCAGTCTTCATCCGATTACTATTATTGCTAAAGAAGTAACCGATGTCTTAAAAAATATTGGTTTTATGGTTTTAGAAGGACCAGAGATGGAAAGTGAGTACTATAACTTTACCGCTTTAAATGTTGCTGAAAATCACCCAGCAAGGGATATGCAAGATACTTACTGGCTTGATAATGGACTTCTACTTAGAACCCACACGAGTCCAGTACAAGTGCGGGCAATGGAAAAATATGGAGTGCCAATCAAGATGTGTGTTCCAGGTAGAGTTTATCGTAATGAAGATTTAGATGCATCTCATGAGAATACTTTTTTTCAAGTTGAAGGAATGGTTATTGATAAAAACATTTCAATTAGTAATGTCATCTATGTTATGAAAGGAATGCTAAAAGAAGTATTTAATCAAGATATAGAGGTTCGTCTTCGCCCTGGATTCTTCCCGTTTGTTGAGCCGGGTTTTGAACTTGATTGCTCATGCACGATATGTGGCGGGAAAGGCTGTCAAACTTGTAAAAATACCGGCTGGATTGAACTTTGTCCATGTGGAATGATTCACCCAGAAGTTTTAAATATGAGTGGCATAAACCCAGAAGAATATAGTGGCTTTGCCTTTGGTTTAGGATTAACTAGACTAGCAATGATGAAATATAAAATTAAAGATATTAGAGTTTTAAATTCTGGAAATTTAAAGTTTTTAGAACAGTTTAATGTAAGGTAGGTAGAAATATGAAAATATCTTGTAATGTATTAAAAAAACATTTAAAAAATAGCGAGAAAATTAATTTTATTGATATATGGGATAAATTTACAATTAGAAGTGCTGAAGTTGAAGAAGTCATTATTAAAGGAAATAACTTTGATAATGTAGTCGTAGCTAAAATTATCGAATGTAAAAAACATCCTGAATCAAATAAGTTATCAATTCTAAAAGTTAGTGACGGAAAAGAGGATTATCAAATTGTCTGTGGAGCACCTAATGTTAAAGTAGGATTTATTGGGGCATTAGTTAAAGTTGGAGGCCGGATTGATAATATGGTTATTACTAAAAGAAAACTGGCCGGAATAGAATCCTGGGGAATGATGTGTAGCGCAAAAGAACTTGGAATTGGCGATGATCATGAGGGCATACTACAGCTACCTAGTGATACACCCATAGGACTGCCTGTCAAAGAGGTTTTACCAATTGAAGATATAATTGTTGAAATAGATAATAAATCTTTAACTAATAGGCCAGATCTTTGGGGACATTATGGAATTGCTAGAGAAATAGCCGCAATTACAGGCCATGAGCTTCTCCCTTTAGAAATTTTAGAGCCTGATGAAGTTGGCAATAAATTAAATATTGCTATTAAAAATCCTGAACTTTGTTATCGATATACAAGTATTAAACTTGATAATATTATTAATAATAAATCACCTCTATGGATGCAAATATTTTTATATTATACCGGCATGAAAAGTATTAATTTAATTGTTGATATTACCAATTATGTAATGCTTGAACTAGGCCAGCCAATGCATGCCTTTGATTCAAGAGTTGTTCATAATATCGAAGTAGGGCTTGCCAAGGGTGGTGATAAATATCTAACTCTAGATGGTATAGAAAGAACATTATCAAATAAAGATTTAATGATTAAAAATAAAGGCCAGTACTTTGGAATTGCTGGAGTAATGGGAGGACTTGACAGCGAGATTCTAGAAGATACCACTTCAATAATTTTAGAAAGTGCTTCTTTTGAGGCTTCTTCAATTAGAAAAACGGCAATCTCTTTAGGACTTAGAACTGAAGCATCGAGTAGATTTGAGAAAAGCTTAGATCCTAACTTAACAATGCTTGCTGCTAAAAGATATTATAAATTATTAAAAGATGAAAATCCAGATTTAGTATTAGGCTCTGACTTAACTGATATTTATTTAAAAGATTTTAAAGAAAAGGAAATTGTTTTAAAGAAATCATTATTAACTAAATACTTTGATTTTGAAATGCAAGATGAGGATGTTAAAAGTATATTAGAATCTTTAGAATTTAAAGTAAAAGTTAATAAAAATGACTATAAAGTAACAGTTCCAACCTTTAGAGCTAATAAAGATGTTACAATACCTGCTGATATTATTGAAGAAATTGGGCGAATTTATGGTTATGAGTACTTTGTTCCCAAAGCAATAAAGATGGACTTGTCTTTTTATAAAGATGAGCCTAGCTATGATGAGGCATACAATCTTAAAAACTATTTAGCAACCAAATATAACTTAAATGAAGTTCATTCTTATTTATGGAATAAAACTAGCTTTTTAAATGATTTAAATATTAAGAAAGATAATATTAAATTAGTTGGTAAAAGTGAAGATAATATTTTAAGAGATGATTTGAATCTAAGCATGTTGGAATTTGCTAAAACAAATATTAAAACCTCTGAAAATTTTGGTATTTTTGAAATTGGGACAATCATAAAAGACGGTGATAACCACCGAATGTTAAGTATTTTATTAAACTGTGAAAAAGATAAATTAAAATTTACGTTTAATAAAGCTAAAGAAATTGCTAAAAATATCTTTAGAGAAATAAAAAATATGGATTTAATATTTGAATTTGGTAAGTCTCATGAATATTATAATCAAGATTTAACCTTGAATTTAATTGTTAATAATAAGATAATTGGTCAGATTAAACCATTTACTAGATCAATTGCAAATAAAATAAGTAAAAAAGATTCATTTGTGATTTTAGAGATAAATTTTGAAGAATTTATAAATTTAAAATTAGAAAAACCAGATTATCAAGAAGTAAGCAAATATCCAACTACAGAACTTGATTATACTATTATTACTAAAAGAGGTCAGTATTATAATAAACTAGAAGAAATTTTAGAAAAGTTTACTAGTCCAATTATTATAAAAAGAGAACTTCTTGACATTTATTTAGAAGAGACAAATAAGAAAGTAACTATTAGATATACAGTTGGGTCTTATGAAAAAACATTAACAAATGATGAACTTCAAAATTTTAAAGAAGAATTTATCAAGTTTTTACATCAAAATGAGTTAGATATAATTGAAGAATAAATTTTAATTATATCTTTCAAGTTTATAATATAAAGGGAGCTGGAAAATAAAGTATGAGTTTAAAACAAATATATAATGAAATAATAAAAGCTAATAATGTTTTAATATTAACTCATCAAAATCCGGATGGAGACGCTATTGGTAGTATGATGGCTATGAAAACTATTATTGAAAAATTAGATATTCCAGTTGATGCAGTAATTACTGATAAATTTAATTTTATAAATAAAGTTCCCAATGCAAATAAATTATTAACTGAAACAAATAAGACTTATGACTTAATGATAATAGTTGATACTTATACTAAACAAAGATTAGGACATCTTTCTAATTTATATGATGATAGTAAAAAAGTTATTGTGTTGGATCACCATCCAGTTGAAAAAGAAATAGAAAATGTTAATTATATTGATAGCACGGCAGCATCAGCCACAACAGTAATTTATGATTTAATTAAAGAAAATAATATTGCCATTGACTATAACCTAGCTTTTTATCTTTATTTAGGATTATTAACTGACACTGGTGGTTTTGCTTATAAAAACATCAGCATCAGAGCTTTTAATATGGCTTCTGATTTACTTAGTTATGGAATAAATCATGCAAAGATGTATGTGGATTTTGTCGCTTTTGAATATGATATAGATTATTTATATCTTAAAAAAGGTTACAGTTTAGGTAATAAATAACAATATTTAGAATGTTTACAGTAAAGTTCAGGATAATTTCAAGACTACCCAAAGACTATTTTTGAAATAAAACCTCAATATGGAGGTTTTATTATGGTTACAAA
>JAQVNR010000038.1 GCA_028703035.1 Bacilli bacterium
ATATATTTTACCACCATCCATTGATATTATACCACATTACGTTTAAGTACGCAATACCTAATGATATAAAAACCCAGACTTTGTCTGGGTTTCCTTGATATATTTTGCTCCAACTGTCAAAGACGGGGAAGATACTATTAATAATTGCTTAAAAATGAAATAAAAGTCAGCCATAATAATTAAACGAGTAACAATTAACAATATACCTGAATAAAAATTTCATAGACTTTCTGAAAATATCATGCTATTATATTAGACATTTAAAGGGCTTAGCTTGGATGATAGAAAAGGATGATGAAAAGTGTTTCTTCGAAACTTGATAAAAACAATTAAAAGTATACTATTAAAGATGAATAAAAAAAATCAATCTATGGATAATGAATTATCTTCTGCATCTGTAAATATGCTTTTAAATAGTAGAGGTTATAAAAACTTTAAAACTGTTATTATGAACTTAATAAATGGAAAGTTATTTAGATTTTACGATATTATAATAATTGATGAAAAAGCAACAATGTTGCTTGAAAGTTTATCTGATGAAAAAATATATTATTTATCATTTATTGAAGATAGTTTAGCAATTTTACCAATGGATATAGAAAATAAAACAATACTTGATGATTTTGGTAGTATAATTCTTGTCCATAATTATAAGGGGACTTCATTTGATTTTGAATGCTTAATTAAAACTGATGAAGGACTACTATTTACTGGTATAGACCCTTTCATGCATATATCAGATAAAAATAAAATTAGCTTATTATACCCTAAAATTAGTTTCTATATAAACAAAAGGGTTGAACAATTTACTAATGCTAATAAGCCTATTAAAGAGTTTATATCTAAAATTAGGGGTAAATCACATATAAGAATATTACTACAAAAAGATTGCTCTACTCCTGACTTTGAATTAAACTTAGGATATAAAAAGTTTAGAACTAAAAATTACTATAAAATATTTGAGAATGCATATAATGACTTATTAACACAAGCAAAATTAAAAATAGCAGGCGGTAGTGTAGATTTTTCAAAAGATGTTGAATTTGATAAATATGCAAATGTTAGTGGGCGTTATCCTGAAGAATATGAAGCTGAAGAAGATAAAAATATTGAAAGAGATAATTTCAAATATTTATCTTTGGAAAGATTAAAAACTATATGCCCTGCAACTATGACAAGATTAAATTATGAGTGTTCTCGCATGCCAGCTGCTGGAAGTGTTGGAGATATAGTAAGTAAAATGATTATACTAGATGAGGAAAAGACATTGTATTTATACAAAAAATTAGGAATGTATTCTTGGTATTATTATTTTCACAAGACAATTGAAGCATTGGTTAAAGAAGGTAAATACTACAGCATAATGAAAATCTTTGATATTCTTATTAAGAGAGCAAATTGTCAACCTTTTCCAAGAATAAAAGAAGAAACGGAATTCTGGGTTAGAGCAGTTTGCGATTGCATACCAAAAATAGATATATTTAATGATTGTAATGGACAAGAAATAAATAAAATATCTTTTTTATATCAAATCATTGATAAACTGCAAAACTCTAATATTGAAGATGAATTTATTAAAGACTTTATAGCCAAACAAACAATAATATTTAAAAATTATATAAATGGTATAGTTGTAAAAAAATATGAGATCAAAGATTTTAATGATGAAATTAAAGTAGAAGATCAAAATGTTGAACCATTAAATAATATGCCAATAATCAATTATTCGGATAAAGATTTTAAAAATAAATTTACTATTGAAAATAAATATGCTGGTGGATCAGAGGGTATAGTATTTAAAATAAGCGATGATAAATTAGTAAAAATATCCAAAGTATTTGTTCCGGAATTTAATCCTTTTGGTGGTAGCCTAGAACAGCAGAATGAAATTTTATATGGTGAACCAAGTGAAAAAACTTTAAAAAGGAAAAGAAAGAAAACAGAGTTGTTATATGAATCAGCCCAAGGACTACCTGGAAATATTCCCCGAGAATTAATAACTAGAGATGGCGAAGTTGTAGGGTATTCATTTGATTTCTTTTTAAAGGAAAAAGCAGAAGGCGATTTTGAAACTATTAGAAAATCAGGTATATTATTAGGCGATAGAATTGCTTTATTGCAAAGAGCAGAAGCAAATATAAGACAATTTCACGATCGAGAAATTGGTTTAGGAGATTTGAATGAAACTAATATTCTTGGTAATACTCCTAAAATAATTGATATTGATAATGCTTCAATAGGTGGGTTAAGGGCTGATTTATTTCCTTTATATATGAGATATTATCGAAATGTTATCAAGACTTGCAATATGTCTGAAAGTGATATGTTTTCTTTTGGAATAACAGCTTTATCGATGCTAACAGATATGCCAGTTCATTATATGATGAGAGATGAATGTAGCAATTTAGATACCTTATCAATGATTGTTGACCTTATACCTGATGAGTATAAAGATATAAGAGATTATTTTAGAATACTTTTAAATCCAACTGCTAAAAATGAGTATATAACACCTGCTCTAAAATCATTAACATTAAAACCTAAAGAAAAAGTTATAAGAATAGACCAAAAATATTTTTAAATATTATTTAAAGAAGACAAATCAGTCTATTTTTTGTATAATATTAAATAGGTGATTGAAATGTTTGAATATATGGGAGATAGAATTAGTAATGCTATCAAAAATATTAAAGGGATGGGAAGAATTACTGAAGAAAATATCAGTGATGCGATAAAAGAAATTAGAATTGCTCTATTAGAGGCTGATGTTAACTATGAAGTTGTTAAAGAATTTACAAGAAATGTTAAAGAAAAAGCATTAGGAATGGATGTATCTAAAACATTAAAACCAGAAGAAATTTTTATAAAACTAGTTAAAGATGAACTTATAAGCCTTTTAGGAGACGATTATATCCCACTTGTAGTAGATAAAAATCCAACTATTATAATGCTGGTTGGACTTCAAGGATCAGGTAAAACAACCACGTGTGGGAAAATTGCTAATCTGGTTAGGAAAAAAAATAGTAAGAAACCACTGTTAGTTGCGTGTGATATATATCGCCCAGCAGCTATTGAGCAGTTATGCGAAATAGGTAAGAGTCTTAATATTCCTGTTTTTACTAAAGGAAAAGAAAATCCTAGGGAAATTGTTAAAGATGCTTTAGAGTTCGCTAAAGAAAATAAACATGATTATATAATTATTGATACTGCGGGAAGATTACATATTGATGAAGAACTAATGAATGAACTTTTAGATATTAGTAATCTTGCTCATCCTCAGGAAATTTTACTTGTACTTGATGCGATGATGGGTCAAGATGCGATTAATGTTGTTAAAGGATTTAATGAAAAATTAAAACTAACTGGGGCAATTTTAACTAAAATGGATGGAAACACTAAAGGTGGAGTTGCTTTATCAGTTAGACATTTAACTAATATCCCAATTAAATTTGTCGGTGACTCGGAAAAGTTAGATGGAATATCTGAATTTTATCCAGAAAGAATGGCTGAGCGAATTCTTGATATGGGAGATATTTTATCGATTGCTGAAAAAGCTTCTTCAGTAATCGATGAAGATGAGGCAGAAAATCTAACGAAAAAAATGAAAAAAGGTAAATTTGATTTAGAAGATTTTTTATTAACTATGAAACAAATGAAAAAATTAGGGCCACTGGAAAATATTTTGAAAATGCTTCCTGGAGCAAGAAAAGCTGGTCTGAGTGATATTAAAATTGATGAAAAAGAGCTAGCTCATGTCGAGGCAATTATTTTATCAATGACACCTTATGAAAGAAGACATCCTGAAGTATTAAAAATGACTAGAAAACTAAGAATTGCCAAAGGAAGTGGGAGAGAGGTCCCTGAGGTTAATCGTTTGCTTAAGCAATTTGATTCAATGAAAGATATGATGAAAAAAATGTCGAAAGGAAAAATGGATTTTCCATTTTAATGATTTAATGATTCCAAAAAAAATTAATTATAGTTGATAATAATTACACTAGTAAACTATTGTCATGAGCATATAATTGCCTATATACATAAAATACACTAGAAAGGAAAGTGTATTTTTATGTTCAAAACAAATAACTGTTGTGGAGATATGGGTATGGGAGGAAATATGTGTTGTCCAAATGTTTTACCAGGTATGGAATGTGATCCAGTAATGGAATGTCCATGTGAAAAAGTAGTAAATCGTCAAATTTGTCATCATGTACCTCATATTCAACCAATTCACACAAGAATTGTCAATCATCATATTTATAACCATTCATATATGCCACAATTTACTTGCTGTGAAGAAAATCAAGTATCTCATGTTTATGATCAAAATCCTTGCTGCCGATAAAATGTAAATATAATGTACAACTTGTTTTCTAAATGTATATAAGAAGTAAGGCTTGTAGTATATTAATATGTAGGAGAGTGATAACTTGATTTATCCATCGATAGATAAAATTCTTAATACTGTTGATTCAAAATATATATTAGTTCATATTATATCAACTCGTAGTAAACAAATCCAAGAAACTGCTCATTATCAAATGTCTGAAGCTGAATATCATTGTAAAAAAGAGATAGGTCGTGCACTTGAGGAGATTGAAAAAGGTCTAATTAAGTATTAATTAGCTTTTTTTTATGGTAAAATAACTTTTGGAGTAGTTATGGATCAAATATTAATTAATATTTTTAATAAATCATCATTGTCAAAAAATTTTAAATATTTAGCATTAAATTTATTAAATAATTATCAAGATAATGAACATGGATATATATGTGTAGGAGATGCTTACGCAATTATCTCAACTTTAAAAGAAATAGAGAAAGATTTAACAGGGATTAATTTAGATCAAAAAATAATCGAATCTTTTATCTTTACTTCTATTAAAGATTATTGTGTCAATGAAAAAGATAATATTATTATCTGGAAAAACATGTATGAAACATTAATAAAAGATAGTCTATTAAATAGTATAAATCGAAATCAAATATTAAATATCGAAAATCCTAATTCACAAATAGTTAGCTACTTAAAGAAAATGGCTATTTTAGTAACTGAACTCTTAGATTTAATGTCTTTAGATAGACCTTATTTAGTATTAAAAAAATATCGAGAAATCATTGAATTGTGTGCTTATCAAGGACTAGATTCTTCTTTGCTTGAAAAAGCAAATGAAGAAGAATTAAAAAACATCCTAAAGAAAAAATATTCTGAATATTCAAGAATGAAATATGTTGAAATTTATCGAAAAACTGTCAATGAAAGAAAGGTATCATCAGAAGAAGAATTTAAGCAAGATAATTTTGTTTATTTTAAAACTCCAGATTTTGAATCATATACAGTTCAGTATATGATGTATTTATTAATGAAAGAATATTATAAAAAAACTGGTTTTTTTGCAAGACCTTTAACGAGAGATATATTTTTATATTATTTAAAAGATACTACTGTTGTTGCATATTTATATGATAATGTACCAAAGATGTCATTAAAAACAGGAAAGTTATCTTATACATGGGATGATCCTCATTTTTGGGCAACAGTTTTTAACCAAGAAATTGATTATGTTGAAGATAATAATTTTAATTATTTTATTGATAATGCTGAAAATACTCAGCTTTTTAAAGTGATACCTCTTACTTTTGAAAATATTTTTTATAAATCTTTAGGAAAAAAAGTGATTTTTACTCCTGAAAAAGATATGGATGAGGCAATTTTTAAATCTTTGAGTCAAACTGATGACAAAGACATATTAAAACAATTAGAAGTTAAAAATTTTGAACGTAATAATTTAATGACATCAAACAATTCATTTTATTTTAGAGATCCAACTAAAGTGGATTTATTAGAAGTAGAAAATCTAGAAAAACATTATTATCTTAAGATGATTAAAATTAAAACAAAGGAAACATCCAGAAAAAGAGTGATTGCCTGGATTATATCTTATTGTAAAAAGAATCCTAAACAAGAAGAAGTATCTCTCAAAAAGAAATATATTAAAAATTACCCTAAAGAAATTAGATTACCATATAAAGATAATTAAATAGCCTTACTTTAGGTTATTTCCTTTATATATAGATAAAAATGTATTATAATAAAGATAGAAATGAGGTATTAAGATGAAAAAAATAATATTAGTTGATGGTAATAATTTAATGTATCGTTCATACTATGCAACATTATATTCTGGATCACTAATGAAAAATAGTAAAGGTTTTGTAACCAATGCTTTATATGGCTTTGCAACAATGATTAATAAAATAATTGAAGAAGAAAAACCGGAATATATGGCAGTAGCGTTTGACATTGGTAAAAATTTTCGTCATCTTAAATACGAAAACTATAAAGCGGGGAGACAAGAGACTCCAGAAGATTTATTAAAACAAATGCCCGTAGCTAGAGAAATGCTTGATGCCATGGGAATTAAACATTATGAAGTCGAAAATTATGAAGCAGATGATATAATTGGAACTATTACTTTAATGACTGAAAAAGATCCAGAGTTTGATGCAAGCATTGTTTCATCAGATAAAGACTTGCTTCAGCTTATATCTAAAGAAACAGATGTTAAATTACTTAAACAAAAAGGCCATGTTTGGATGAACGAAGAAACATTTAAAGAAGAATATGGAATAGATCCAATTAGAATAATTGATTTAAAAGCCCTATCAGGTGATGCATCTGATAATATTCCTGGAGTTAAAGGAATTGGTGAAAAAACAGCTCTAAAACTTCTTCAAGAACATGGAACTTTAGAAAATATTTATGCTAATATTGACAATATTAAAGGTGCGGTTAAAGAAAAGCTAATCAGTGGCAAAGAAAGTGCCTTCTTTAGTAAAGAAATGTGTACTATTTATCGTGAAGTTCCGTTTAATTGCTCACTTAATGATATGAAATATACTAGACCTACTAAAAAATTAGAAGAAATTTATCATAAATTGGAGTTTTATTCTTTAATGAAAACAGTTATTAAGAAAACTCCAGTATTTACCAGTGAATATGAAGTATTAAAAGAAGTATCTGATTTAAAAAAAGCGAGTGTAATTTCTTATTATATAGAATCAGATAAAATAAATTATCATCAAGGAAAAATTTTAGGAATGGGTCTATTTGATGGAAATAAGACATATTTTGTTAAACCAGAACTTATTAAAGATGTTTTGAATTTTTATAAAAATGCAGTTAAATATACATATGATTTAAAAAAGAATATTGTCCTTTTAAACTGTTATGATACAAAGACAATTTATGATGCAATGATTGCTTATTATCTACTTAATTATCCTGCTAAAGAGGATCTAGCTTTTGTTATGAATAATGAAGATATTAATGTTTCTTTTTATGAAGATGTGTTAAAAAGCGAAAATGTTTTAATGCAAAGTATAACTTTAAAAGCTAAATATATATTTGAAACTAGAGATGACGTAATTAAAAAATTAAAAATGGAAGATATGTATAATCTATTTGAAAAAACTGAAATGCCTCTAGTTACAGTTTTAGCAAAGATGGAAAAGGCCGGCATAAAATGCCAGCCAGAAGTATTAAAAGAGATGAGTGAAGAAATAAAAATTAAAATAGACTCTATATCAAGTAAAATATATAATTATGCTGGTACTCATTTTAAGATAAGTAGTCCTAAACAATTAGGAGAAATTCTTTTTGAACATTTAGGTCTTACTCCTAAAGGAAAGACTGCAACTAAAAACTATAAAACTGATGCCGCTACTTTGGAAAAACTATTAGGTGACCATCCCATTATTGAATTAATTCTAGAATATCGAAATTTATCGAAACTTAACAGTACCTACCTAGAAAGTTTAAATAATTATATTATGGAAGAGGGATTAATTCATACTATTTATAAACAAACGTTAACTAGAACCGGAAGATTATCTAGCATTGAACCAAATTTACAGAATATACCAGTTCGCGATGAAATTGGCAGAAAGGTACGAAAAGCTTTTATTCCAGTAAATGACTTGTTTTTAGCATGTGATTATTCCCAAATTGAACTAAGAGTTCTTGCTCATATTAGTGAGTCTGTTGATTTAATTAATGCTTTTATTTATGGCGAGGATATTCATACAAAAGTAGCAAGTGATATATTTGATGTTAATAAAGAAGCTGTTTCTAAAAATATGCGCAGAACAGCTAAAGCGGTTATCTTTGGGATTGTTTATGGAATAAGTGGTTATGGTTTAGGAGAAAATTTACATTTGCCAGCTCGTGAAGCTAAAAAGTTAATCGATAAATATTTAGACCTTTATCCAGGCGTTAAAATATATATGGATGAGATAATTAAAGAAGCTCACGATTATGGAAGTGTTAGAACTCTGTATAATCGCAAGCGAACTATTGATGAGATTCATAATAAAAATTATATGGTCAGATCAGCAGGTGAGCGAATCGCGCTTAATACCCCGATTCAAGGTAGTAGTGCTGATATTATTAAAATGGCAATGGTTAAAATAGATAATGCTTTAATTAAAGGAAACTTTAAAAGTAAAATGCTCCTTCAAGTTCATGATGAACTAATATTTGATGTTGTGTTAGAAGAGAAAGATAAATTAAAAAAGTTAGTAGTTGATATTATGGAAAATATAGTTAAATTAAAAGTCCCAATTAAAGTAGAGGCAAGTTTTGGAAAGAATTGGTATGAAGTTTAATGCCAGAATTACCAGAAGTTAGAACCGTTGCTGGAGTTTTAAAAAAATTAATCAATAAAAAGATAGTCAGAATAAATATCCATTATCCAAAAATAATTAATCAAAATAGTTTAGATATAAAATTATTAATAGGTAAAACTTTAAAAGATATAAATACGATTGGTAAATATTTGTTATTTGATTTTGAAGAATATATTTTAATAAGCCACCTAAGAATGGAAGGCAAATATTATATTAAAAATATTAATGCGCCACTTAATAAACATGAACATCTTGAATTTATTTTTAATGATAGTACATCACTTCGTTATCATGATACTAGAAAATTTGGCAGAATGCACCTTGTAAAAAGCAAAGATTTAAATAAAGTAGAAAGCATTGCTAAACTTGGTGGTGAACCCTTTGCTTTATCTAAAGAAGAGTTTTATAATAAAATTAGCAAAAAGAAAATTTCCATTAAATCTCTTCTTCTTGATCAAACTATTATTGCTGGTTTAGGAAATATTTACGCTAATGAAGTTTTATTTGCATCAAAAATAAATCCATTTAAACTAGGATTAGAAATAACTTTAGAAGAAGCTGATGCTATACTTGATGCATCAATAAAAATTTTAAATTTAGCTATTAAAGAAAAAGGAACAACTATAAAAAGTTATACCTCATCTTTAGGAGTAGCTGGTAATTATCAAAAACACCTTAAAGTTCACTTAAAATCAGGTGAAAAATGTGAGGTATGTCACAGTGAAATTTTACAAACTAAAATAGGAGGAAGGAGTACATACTACTGCCCAGTATGTCAAAAATATTGACATTTACATTGATTCAATATATTTGCAATTTGCAAGTGATATGAAAAAAATTATATAACTCTAATTTTAGTGAATTCTAACAAAAAACAAACTATGTAAACTATGAAAAAAGTTTATTTTATGATAATATTTAATATAGAGGAGATGGGTTTATGTCAGATGCTACATTTAAGATTTTAGGTTATGTATATACTGGCGTAGTAGCCATTTTAATTATATTGGTATTAATTTTATTGAAAAAACACAATAAGAAAAAATATCAAGAAATTTTAGCACGTCTTGAAAAAGATAAAAACTTAATCTTATCAGGTGCGATTCAAATTGAACTTAATAAAGTTGGGTCTCTTATAAATAATAAAGATTTAGAAAAACAATATAAATTATGGCAGAATAGATATGAAATAATTAAAGAAGAAGATATGCCTAAATTAAATGAAGCATTATTGGATTTAGAAGTTTTATTAAAAAGAGGCTCATTTAAAGCTCGTAATAAAGCAATTGCTAATTTAGAATTAAATATTTATTATGTCAAAACAAAAAGTGATTATCTTCTTAATGAAATAAAAGAAATATCTTTAAGTGAAAGTAAAAACCGAGAAATTGTTACTAAACTTAAAATAGATTATCGAGAAATATATTTAAAATATCAAAAAAATCAAGAAGAATATGAATCAGTAAAAGTACCTCTAGAATTACAATTTGAAAATATTGATAAACTATTCTCGGCTTTTGAGCAGGCAATGGAAAGTAATGCCTATAGTGAAGTTGGAAAAATAGTAAAAGCTTTAGATGATACTATTGGAAACTTAACTATTGTAATTGAAGAAGCTCCAACTATTATAATCATGGGTAAAAAATTAATTCCCGTTAAAATTACTGATATTAGAAATATTTACAGTAAAATGATTAAAGAAGGTTATAATTTAGATTATTTAAATATTGATTATAATATTGCGGAATCAGAAAAGAAAATTGCCGATGTATATGATCGTTTAAATGTACTTAATTTAACTGATTCAATCTTTGAATTAAAAACTATTTTATCTTATTTTGAAAGTTTATATAATGATTTTGATAATGAAAAAACTAGTAAGAAAACATTTGAAGAAAATATGCTTAAACTTGCTATTAAATGTAAAAGAATGTTAGAAATAATAAGTAAACTATCTTCTAAAATAGAAGATATAAAATATAGCTATGATTTAACTAATGAAGAAGTTAAAATAATAGATGAACTAAACATTAGTATTAAAGCTATTCAAAATGATTATGAAGTTGTAGTTGAAAATTATCGTAATAAATCTTTTGCCTTTTCGCGTCTTAATAAAGAATTAGAACATTTAAACCTAAGACTTGCTAAAAACGAAGATAAATTAGAAATAACATTAAAAAGTTTAGGTAGTTTAAAAGAAGATGAAGTAAGAGCTCATCAGCAACTTGAGGAAATAGAACAAATATTAAAAAGCGCTAAAGAAAAAATAGTTAGTTTTAAATTACCGATAATTCCCAAGGATTATTATATCCAGCTTAATGAAGCAAGTGAAGCTATATCAGTTATGCTAGAAGAACTTAATAAAAAACCAATTTCTATTAGGATTTTAAATATGAGAGTTGATACAGCAAGAGATTTGGCACTGAAACTATATAAAACAACAAATGAGACAATTAAGACTGCAAATCTAGCTGAAAATACTATTATTTATGGTAACAGATATAAACCATTAAATTCTACTTTAAACAGCGGATTAATTCAAGCTGAAAAAAAATTCTTTTTAGGGAATTATAAAGAATCTTTAGAACAATCTATATCGGCAATTTCATTAGTAGATGCTGATATACATCAAAAACTTATGACTGCATATCAAAATAAATAAAAAAAAGTGCAAAAAGGGATTGACATCTAATAAAAAAACTGGTATATTTAATTCAGCCAAGGAAATGATTCGTTATTTCTTTGGTTACTGAGCCAAATATGATTCGTTATGTTTGGTTCATTTTTTGTCTCTGTAGCTCAGTAGGATAGAGCAGCCCCCTCCTAAGGGGCAGGTCGAACGTTCGAATCGTTTCAGGGACGCCAGATGTCACTCAAGCGAACATACTACTGTTATGTAGGTGGCTTCGCTACAAGTATAAAGCTTGGTAATGTGTTTAAACGGCCACCAGCTTCGTGTATGAAATCGATAATTCGTAAGGGGGATCCCAATTTTTCTTTTGCATATTTCATTAAGGGGAATCGTTTTGTTAATGATATTCCTAAATAAGCGAAAAACTGGTACAATTATGTTATATAAAACTATTGGAGGCAATAAGTTATGTTAGGAATTAAAAGTGTTACATATGAAAGTAAGAATGTTTTTTTGCACCTTAATATTAGTGATAAAACGATTTCTTATATGA
Organism: Bacilli bacterium; assembly: GCA_028703035.1. Taxonomy (GTDB): domain Bacteria; phylum Bacillota_I; class Bacilli_A; order RF39; family UBA660; genus DUUS01. The sequence goes on from JAQVNR010000038.1 coordinate 11,874, forward strand.
ATATAAAGCAAGAAATAAATCAAAATAATATTTTTAATTATTTAGAACGACTTTTTCGTATGATTGATACTTGGCACAATACTCTAGTTCAAATATAATTGGTGGGGATAGTTGGCAATTACTTATAGATTAATGATGTCTATTTTCTACATAATCTCGCCAAAGTTCCTTATAAACGATATGGATATAGTTACCCAAGAGATTTACAAGAATTTGATTTAGTGCTATCTAAAAATATTTCAGATACCGATGATTTAGGTGGGGCAATATCAAAAGGTAATATAATAAATTTTGCTATAGGTGCTATGATTGATGAACCAGATAAATCTAAATTAATAAAGATAAAAAATTATATTACTTACTTGGATAATCTAGGTATAAATTTTGATGTAGATTTTGATACAAAAGACAATGATACATTTTATTTATTAAAATCAAAGGGAATGAGATAATATGAGAACCCTGATAGAAATTAAAACTTAGAGTGAATATACTCCAAAAGAACAAAACGAATTGAGCATGCGCAATTTAATCAATTAGTTGAGAAAGATAGCAACCAAATATTAGCACTTGCTGTTGCCAGTTATATTCACGGAATGAGTAGTCAGCCATTAATTAAATAAAATTACTGATTATCAGTAATTTTTTTAATTGCCATTTTTTTCTTTTTCCAAATTGCATCTTTAGAATAACTATACTTAAATGCTAAGTCTTGTAAAGTTAATTTATAACAATAAAAATCTATTAATAAATTAGTTTCAAAACTATTTAACTGATAGTTTATACAAACAAGCCTTAATTTATTTTCATTCATTCCCCGATATAAATTAATCTTCATGTTTCTTATAATAGGTAAGTAAGCTAAATAAGCGAGGATTACACCTAAAGAAATTGGAATTACGAAAGAGAGGCCAACTTTAAAAGTCATCCTATTTAAAACATAAAAAATAAAATTAGTATATAAATAAAACTTAAACGTTAGCTGAAAGTTTAAATGATTACAAAAAGACAAGTAGGCAATAAAAAACGAAGTTAATATTATTAAGCACTCTATCATAGTATTATTTAAATAAGCAATAAATATAATTGAAGCAAAAGTTATTAAAAATTTACTTATTAAAATTAAATAAGGACAATTTATTCTAAAAACAGAAAACTTTATTTTTTTTAATATTTTAAAATTAAACCTTGATGTTTTTACAATAGAATTACTAAAAAAATAATAAACTATCAAAAGTAAAATTAAGTCAATACTTAAAATTAGTATAACTTTAAAATTAAGAAAATCACTAAACTTTAAACTTCTAATAAACATAATGATTAATAAATAGAAAAAAACTTTAAAGATTAAACAAAGAGGTTTAACTATATTTACTTTATTAGAAATAATAGAATTAAAAATAAGTAATATAATATTAAGATAGATTAAATAAAAAATAATATTATCAAATAATAAATATTTTCCTGTATAACTTAAAACAGTAACTAATGATGCACTAATAAAAAAAATATCTGAGTTATTATTTTCAGCACAAATCTTTAAAAATAAAAATGCATAAATAAATATAAAAAATAATTTAACAAAGTCTATTAATCTATATGTAATAATAAATTGATAAAAACTATTAATTATTTTATTGTTTAAATCAATTGTAAAAATATTTAAGTTAAATAATTTAAAAAAGAAGCAAAGAGTTAAAATAAAAATTGTTAATTTTAAAATAGTCTTTAAAATTAAATACAAGGTCTTTTTATTCATTTGGTTCACCTCAAATAGAAGGTTATTGTATTCAAAGTATATCATTGAAAGTTAATAGTTTCAAATTAATACGGTAGCTAGCAGGTTTTTTTGCAATTTGTAATAAATCTTTTTTATTACTTGATGTTTAATTTCAGTTAAATAGCTTTTTACGAAAATTCAAATTACAAAATTTCCATAAATAGTTATTCTTCACTAGTAACTATTCACGGAAATATGTTACAGTTTAGGTAATAAATAACAATATTTAGAATGTTTACAGTAAAGTTCAGGATAATTTCAAGACTACCCAAAGACTATTTTTGAAATAAAACCTCAATATGGAGGTTTTATTATGGTTACAA
>JAQVNR010000092.1 GCA_028703035.1 Bacilli bacterium
CTCTCGTAGAATAGTCTAAGCTATAAGGTGAGTCAGAACAATCCACAGTGTCAGAATGTATTATAATAAAAGAAAGGATATAATACAAGCAGTTCTTTAATGAACTAATAGTATTATACAAGGTGATGATTATGGTAGAGTATACTCTCCTTGAAAAGATTAAAACAGTTTTTAATCTAGTTTATACATCGCCTCTTTTTTTGATTCTACTTTTAGGGATAGCTTTAATGATAATTGATATATTATTTATTTCTAAAAAAGATTCTAAAACTAAAATAGTTTATAGTTTAGTGTCGATTATCTTAATATTTTTCTTTATGTATTCATATTTAGAATCACTACTAAGTATTTTTGATACAATTTTTAAAAATATAGTTGCAATAATCTATTTTCCATCAGTACTTGAATACATATTAATGCTTCTTATTAGTTTAATCATATTATTAGTCAGTGTCATAAGTAAGAAAATGAATAAAATAGTTAAAAGAATTAATTTATTTGTCCTGATTATTAATACTTTTATTTTTTTCTTAATATTAGATCAAATAGCTAAAAGTAATGTTGATTTAGCAAATAAAATAAGTATTTATACAAATAGTACATTAATGATGCTTCTTGAACTTAGTATATTAATATTTTTAGTTTGGGTTATTGGTTTAATATTATATAAAATAATTAAAATATTTTCTCCAAAAGAAAAATTAGAAGCTGTAAATTTAGAGACATTTTATGAAGAACCAGTTCTTCCTAAAACAATCGAAGAATTAAAACAACCTGATCCTAAAATAGAGTATGTTGTAATTGAAAAACAAAAAGAAGAAGAACTCTTTACTTTAAAAGAGTATCGGCAAATGAAAGCCTTGCTCGAGGCAATTAAAGAAAAAGAGTGTAAATAAAAACAGCTGATTAGCTGTTTTTTAAACTCTTATAATTGCCAATACTATATATAAAACAGATATAAAAACAACTCCTCATTTAATTATATGAGGAATTTTAATTTAATGTTAAGAAAGAAGCTTTAATCAACAATTAGTTTAGCATGAACAACTAAGCGATCTTGTCCTCTATTTTGACAAGTAGATAATGTTAAAATTTTATCATTAGTTGTTACAATTTCATTAAAATTATAAATGCTTCTTCCGACAATTAGGTCTAAAAACTTTTGATAATCTTCTTTAGTATAAAATGACGTAGTTAAATAATCAGTAGTATTAGGTATTTTATAAATTGATACAATTTTCCATTGATAAGCAGAATTTAAAGTATTGAAAGTAATTATTTGATTATTTGTTTTAGAATGCCAAGAACTATTCATCGTATATCTAAGAGTTCCAAACATTATTCCAGCGGTTATATTATGACCATAAATTATAGTATTTTGATTTAAAACATCAATATTATTTCGATAGTCCATAAATATCCAGCCCATAGAGTTTTTATAACTATTATAATCTCGATTTAAATAATATTCATTATTAATTGCCTGAACTACCGGATAATCAATTTTTGTATTATTAACTGTCAGCCATCCTTTAGTATCAGCATTTATTTTAAGAAGAGTATCAAAGACTTTATCATAGTTTTTATAATAAGAACTAACATAATTACTTTTTGTTGTAGTTTCTTTTATTACTTCACCATCTATATAATCAAACTCAGTATCTTGATTATCAAAATCATATTCATCATCTATTTGCTTAATAATACTTTTAAGCTCAGATTCAATTATTTGAATATCTCTTGCCTGAGTATAGTTTTTATAATAGTTAAGCCCCATTAAAGTAAGACTTAAAATAATAACTCCTAAGATACACATTTTAATAAAATTTAAATTAATTTGTTTAAATATATTTTTTCTTTTATATTCTAAACTATAATTTATTTTAAATATAATATTATTTTCTTTAAAATATTTTTCATTTTTTGATTTAATATGATTTATAGAATGATATATATCATTTAAGTTATTTCCTTCTTCTAAAATAACTATTTTAATATTATTTTTATTATTTTCACCAAGTAATTTAATAATATATTTTACCACTGAACTAGAAAATTTATTAATATTGATTACTTTTAAATGATTATTAATATTAATAAATATTTCCAAGTCATTAATATCTTCTTCAGTAAATAAATTATCAATATTTATAATTTTTTTATAATAAATATCACTATAAGTATTAAGTTTATTACTACTCATAAATTCACTAATAAAAAATAACTCAGTTCTAGTTTTAACTACTAAATTTTTATTTAAATCAAGACGTTCTAATAAATACTTGGGAATATCATAAACTTCCAAAACTTTTAGATATTTATTTTCAAGTAATTCCATAAATATATTGTAATTAATTTGTTTATCAGGTTTAATATATAATTCTTCAATTGAAGGAATCTCATTAATTAGTTTAATAATTAATGAGATAATTGAATAATCTCTAATACTTACTTTCTTTACTTCTCTTTTAATAATAATGACATTTAAAAATGAAGACACTAAATCTAAATTATCTAATATATAATCTTTACTAAAAACAAGTTGTTTAGTATCAATTATATTAGTATTATTTAAATCTTCTTTAATCGTATCTTTTTTTAAAATTGATACAGTTAATAAATTTTTAGTTATTTTAAATCTTATTTTGTCCAAAATATATCACTTACTTTTCTATCATAATAATACCACATAAAAGAAAAATATGATTAATTATCATAAAATTAAATTTTAAACTAAAAGGTTGATTATTAAAAGTATTGAAAAAAAAGATATTGATTTAAATGTTTTAAAAAATCAATATCAATTTTAATATTTAATTGAATCATAAATTATTATATACTATGTATATAGAAATGTCTTTTTTTAAGCAAATCGTTTTCATATTTAAAAAATTATATAACTGGTTATAGTAATTATTTTTCGACATTTTGTTTAACTCCTTTAACCACGACATTAACTTCGCAATCGTAAATATCAAAAAAGTTATCATTAGGTATCAGCATACCAGTTCCTTCATCTTTTTTGCCAATCGAAATTCTCTCAGTTATTGATGCTCCTTTTTCATTTCTATAATATTTCGTCGCATAATAAACGTATGGAATTTTGTTTTTGTTGTTTGAATTAACAACACATCTTTTTTTAGGCATTTCTACTTTTATACACTTTAACATAATATACTTTCTTTCTTACTGTACATCTTGATTTTACCATGTACTTGGAGAAAAGTCAAGAGAAAGTATGCACTTTCTCTCATTTAATTGGAAATATTTTATGTTAACGTTAAATTAAGTGAATAGACTTCCATGCATATAATGCACCACGATAAATGAAAACTATTTAACAAAGTAATTGCGTTTGTAATTACTTTGTTTTATAATAATCGGACATAACAAAGGGCGATGTTACTTGGATCAAA
>JAQVNR010000093.1 GCA_028703035.1 Bacilli bacterium
TAAATAAATTACTATTAAATTGATTCCTAGTAAATACACCGACAAATTTTATATTTTTATATGTCTGTTTTAATTTTTCTAATAAATAATTTGGAATATCAAAAAATTCATTTTGTATAAATTCATTGTTAAATGTTATATTTTCTATTTTGACATTGTAATTATCGTCTACACTTATATCTATATACTTAATAAATCTTCCTATTACTTCTTTTTTACCTTCTCTTGATAGAAGAGACCATATAGGATTAATACCTTCTATATCAGCTCCTTTTTTATCGTTATATAGTTTAACTAAATCCTTATTAAAGTTAAGCGATGCTCCTTTTTCTAGATTTTCTTTTTTTGCTTCTAGATTCTTTCTTTCAGAAGATAAAATATTCATTTTATTAATTAACATATCTTCATCAAGTTTATTCGTTAATAATAATTCTAGTAATCTATTTTCATCATTTTTAAGCTTTGTAATAGTGCCTTTAATATTATCAATATCTTTTTTAGAATCTATTTTAGGGTAATTTAAACTATAACCACTAACAAGTGCTATACCAGATAAATCATTTAATATATTAACTAATTCATTTTCTATTTTATTAGCATTATATGAGTATCCTTTTTTATCACATTTTTTATTCAAACATCTAACATAGTAGTTATATTTGATCTTCTTATTTTGATGTTTGATTGTATAATATGAATTCATTAATTCGCTACAACCAGGGCATCTTACTACTCTATGAAATATATGAATATTTTTTCCATAATTTCCGTGTTTATTTTTATCTAATTGATCTTGGCATTTTTCCCATAGTTCTTTAGATATAATTGCAGGAGAATGATTTTCTACTAATATTTGTTTATTTTGTTTTCTTTTATATCTTCCCCAAAGCAAATCACCTTTATAAATTGGGTTGTTGATAATATGAGTAATTCTACTTTCAGTCCATTTACCATTATCTCTCAAATATCTATTATTCTCTGACATTATAGATGCTACTTTAGAAGCGTTATTTCCTTTAGAATATAATTCAAATACTTCTTTAATAACTTCTGCTTCAACTAAATCAATTTCTAACTTTTTATCTACATTCTTTTTATAACCCATAGGAGTTTTACCCGGAAATTTACCTTGTTTAATCGCTTCTTCCATAGCGGTTTTAGTTCTTTGAGATATTAATCTTCTTTCTCTTTGACCGAATAACAAAGAGATACCATATCCCATTTCTCCTTCTGGAGTAGTTACATCATAATTTTCTTGTAAAAATATTAATCCACATTCATTATCTTTACAAAATCTTAAGAACCATTGACCATCATAACCTTCACGAGTAAGCCTATCTACTTTCATAGAAATAACTAAATTAATTTTTCCGCTTTTAATATCATTTATCATTCTTTCCATTTCAGGTCTATTTAAGTCTTTAGCTGAATGTCCCGCATCATTATAAATATCAATTATATTTAAGTTTCTTCTTTCACAATAATCTTTAATCTCTCTTAATTGAGCATCAATAGAGTAGCCAAAGTCTCTTTGTTCTTCAGTTGATACTCTAACATATACACCTACATTCATTTAACACGTCCTTTCCTAAAAGTTATTAATTGGTTTATATTATAACATAATTTTTTAAAAATTATTAACATCATGAGTTCTATGGTATTTTTGATGGAATAGATATGGATTTTTTATCGATTTTATGGTAACATTAGAGTAACTTTGTATCTTAAAAAATTAAGATGCTTTTTTCTTTATGAGGAGGATAGAATTGCTATGATTAATATAGAAAAGACTTGTAGAAGTTTCAATGCTTGGAAAAATTGCGAATTAATAAAATACAAATTAAAAGATGATCTTGTTTATGAACGTTATTACAATGAGTTTGAATGCTCGAAAGAATGGAATGAATATCAAATAAAAAATGAAATGCTTATTTATTATGGAGAAATTTTTGCTTGGGATCCTACTAATTTGGAACAATTAAAAATGCTTGTTGAATTGATATATAATAGTTTTTTAACTACGAAAGATACCAGATATGAATATACTAAAAGTGTAAATGAAATTTTTGCAAGATTTAATATGCCATTAAGATTAAAGAGCGGAAAACTTACAGAAACATCCTATAAAACTTCTAATCCAATTGACAAAATAATATCATACTCAATGTTTGAACGAAAAATTAACTATGCTGAAGAGATGATTTTCTATAAAGATATACAAGATAAAAAGATGGCACTCGACTGTATTGTAGATGCACTTCAATATATTGTTTCCATACAAAATGGAAAAACAATACATTTAAAGAAGCAAGAAATAGCAAAACTTATTAATATGGATGAAAATTCAAAAGATTATTCTGTTATTTTAGAAGAATTAAATCAAATACTAAAAATGTCTAATGAATATTACGATATAAGACATAATGAGTATTTAAATAAAAGTAAAGAAAAGAGAGAAAGTTTAAATGATCCACTATATATAGAATACTTATACAATAGAATTTATGGTTTTTTATACTTAATTAGACTAAAATATGTTGTTCCAATCATGGATAGTAATTTTGAAATTTCAGAAGAATTTGAATTACCATTTTAAATGTTTCAGTTCACTCAAATCATATGCCTTATTATGTTCAACAACATAGTAAGGTTTTTTATTTGCTTCTTCATTGATAAAATGATAAATAGTAATTGAATTATTAATCTTATAAATTATTGGAAATACTTGTTTAATATTTGTTCTTTCAATAACTCTAGCATATCCATTTGTTATTTCTAATTTGATATTAGGAATACTATTTAATAATTCAAGTGTTTTTGCGGGCGGTTTATAATATTCAATGATTTTTGTTTTTAACATAAAAGAACTCCTTTCTATGAAAAGAGTTGTTAAAATTTCAACATTCCGCCGATATACAAAAAAACAACCTTCATGAACTTAACGTTCATTAGGGTTGTTACTAAAATCTCATTGGAGCAAGTGACGGGAATCGAACCCGCATCTCAGCCTTGGCAAGGCCGCATACGAACCATTGTACTACACCTGCATAGAAATTATAAATGTATATTTATAATATCATATTTTATACTTTTTGTATAGATTTATATTGATATTCTACTCATTGCCTCTTCTATATTAATTTCTTCACTCATATCATTGTTTCTAAGTTTAAATTCAACTATATTTTCATTTGCTCTTCTACCAACTAGTATTCTAATAGGAATACCAATTAAATCTATATCATTTAGTTTTACTCCTAACCTTTCATCTCTATCATCAAAGAGTACTTCTACTTTGTTATTTAACATTTTATTATATAGCTTATTCGCTAAATTCATTTGTACCTCATCTTTAGTAT
>JAQVNR010000039.1 GCA_028703035.1 Bacilli bacterium
AAATGATACAACAATAGGTAATGGAGCGTTAACCTATCCGATAGGCTTAATAAGCGCAGATGAAACTTCAATGGCAGGATTAGTATATTCCACAAGTAATAATACAAACTATTTATATACAAACCAGTCATATTGGCTGGGTTCGCCTATCTGTATCAATGGGGGGGCAGGTACTGCTCGCTCGTTTAGTGCTGACTCTGTCGGCGCTCTGACTCGCTATAGTGTGAATTATGCTTCTGGTCTGCGTGGGGCAGTTTCAATAGACTCTAAGGCTAGAGTAACTGGAACAGGTAGCGCTACTGATCCGTTTAAATCTCTATAAATAGAAGATAAACCGTGCGCTCAAGAGTATTACAGCAATTTATTTTCTTTGCTGCTTTCTTTTTAAAAGAAAGTAGATGATTTAAAATAAAATATTAATTTTTGTGATAAAGATTGAATAAGTTATAAATATTACTATTAATAAAGATAGTAATATTTTTTTATTTATGTTGTTGCTTGCTATGCCTAGCATAGTAAAACTTTCAAATATCCAGCTCATAAATAGGATATTTTGGATGTTTTCGATGATATTTAAGATTGATATTTTTTTGAAGATTATATATTCTGGATATTTGTAAATTGATGCAACTGGTGCTCCTAGGATGCCAATTATTAATGTAAATAAAAGTAGTGTATAAAGTGATGATAATAGATATGCTTTATAGTTATAGTTTTCTTTAAAGTTTGGGAGTATTAGATATGGTATTGTACTAAGTAAAGAAAAATAAATAGCTGATATTAATATATTAGTTAGGTTAAAATTATTTGTTAGGGATATGTTGTTTATATCTATTAGAGGTATTAATGAAAGTGATGTTATTAGAAAAAGGATAATATTAATTATAAATAAGATATTAGCAATTTTAAATATGTTTTCTTTATTTTTACTTCGAGAATAGATGAGGATTAAAAGTAAAGCTGCTAAGATAATTATTTTAGGAGTTTGATTTAAATAAATAGTTGATATTGAATTAGTTAATGAGTATGTTCCATATATTAGTAGGATAATACTTATTATTATTTTTATAATGTTTATATTATTTAATTTTTTTATTATTTGGTTTAGGATTAATCCTAGGAATATTCCTAGGATTATACTAAGGTAATAGTATGACCCAGTTATATTTATTATTTTATAAATACCAAAACCTAGAAATAAAGGCCTTGCTAGGAGAAAAAGAGTACTGTTGTATTCGTGTTTAGTTATATTTTTCATGAGGATACTCCTTTATAGATTAAGCTTTTATTTTCTAAGATAATATTAGTACTTATTCGGTATTTAATAGCTTTTTTATTTTTAGTATATCTTTTAAGGCCTATAGGGTCACTTTGGAGAGATATTAAATTATTGATAAAGCTTTCGAGTTTCTTATTAAAATTTATATTTACTTCATCTATTATTTTATTTTCATCAAGAGAAACAGATTCTAAAAATGTACCAGTAAGGGTAGGGATAATATATAAAGTATTGTTTTTAAAACAGATGGTGGTTTGATAATAACTAGTTTTAAAAACAATATTATTATCTATTTCTAAATAATAATCACGATGATTATTTAGAAGGATATTATATAGGGCCAAGCTTTCTTTATTTAGAGTATCTATTATTATATTATCTTTGAATATTGCTGCTTTATCTATTATTATAGTGTTTTCTTTTATATTTATAATTGGCAGAATAATATCATAGTCTTTATTTAAATAATTATTTAAAAGATTATCTAATTTAATATTTATAATATTACTATCAGTATTTTTAAATAAATTACTGATATATTTACCAAATATTTCTTCTTGTTTTATAATGTTTTCGATAGCTTCTTTAGGTTTATCGCAGATAGCGATATTAAAGTCAAATGAAAAGTTATTATCGCGTGTTACATAATCTAAAATATTACTAAGTTTCTTATTAGCAGCTTCTGTACTTATTAATAATATATTTAAATTAATAAAGTATAGATCTTTATTAAAGGATAGGGATGCATTTTGGATAGCTGCTTCAATAGTTTTACCTGTTCCTTCTAAAATATAAGAAGAAAATTTATTATCTTTTTGATTTTCTTCAATTTCTAAGATAATATTAAAGTTATTATCTTGATAGTCAAGAGCTAAACTTGAAACAAAAGCAAGATCACTTACTTCTTTATAGTTGTAGCACCCAGTTAGTAATAGGCACGCAAATAAAATAATTATTTTTTTCATTTAAGCCTGCTTTCTAACATTATCTGTTAAGTATTTACTCCGTTTATCTTGTTTTTTTCTTTTTACTTTAAGTAAAGTTTCTTTTAGGTAAGAAAAGTCTAGTGGTGAGACTGGGAACATATATGACAGATTATAAACTTTATATGAGCATAGATTAATGAGCATCATAATAAAAGCAAGGGTTAGGCCATATAGACCAAGGAAGGATGCAAATAGTAGGTAAATATAGCGCCAGGCACGAACTGCACCATTTATTTCTACTTCATTAAATATTAAACTACTTATAAAAGTAATTGCAATAACTATGATCATAATAGGGGAAACAATTCCTGATGCAACAGCTGATTCACCTAAGATTAGCGCGCCTAATATGGAAACAGCGCTTCCATAGTTACTAGCAAACCTTACATCACTTTCTCTTAGGAGTTCGCAGACAAAGAGCATAATAATTGCCTCGACTATTGAGGGAAAAGGCACGCCAAATCTTTGGGTGGAAATATTCATAAGAAGAAGTCCAGGAATGGTTTCCTGGTTATAGTTAGTAGTAGCGATATAAAAAGCCGGAGTTATAATGGTTAAAATAAAACAGATCATTCTTAGGACTTTTAAATAATTAGTATTTAAAGCACTTGTATAATCATCAACAGTTGGATTAATAAAGTCTGCAAGAACTGCTGGAAGAATAATAGCAAAGGGAGAGTTATCAACTAAGATAACTATTTTTCCTTCTAAAAGAGCATTAATAATTGTATCAGGTCTTTCAGTTAGTTTCATCGGCGGAAAAACATTTTTATTTTCATTAAATAAATATTGTTTTAATTCTCCAGCTGAAGTAATTGCATCTGTATCAATGGAATCTAGTTTATTTATTATTTCATTAACCAATTCTTTTTTAGCAATGTTATCAATATAAATAACACTAGTATTAGTTTTAGAATATCTACCTACTAGATTATTTTTGGTTTTTAAATGACTACTTTTAATTCTTCTTTTAATTAAACCAATGTTTTTATTAATATTTTCAACAAGTGAGTCTTTAGGTCCATATATAGCAGGTTCTACTTTAGAGTCATCTATGCCCCGGTCTAGTTCGGCTTTAGTTTCAACAGCGTATATATTTTGTTTATCTAAAATAATAGTAAAGCCACTACATAAATATTCTTCTGCCTGACTAATATTTATTATTTTAAGGTTAGGACCAGATAAAGCCTTTTTAACTGAAAGTTTATTTTTACTTGGAAGAGTTAAAGGAGTTAAAATATAGCTATTAACTCTGTCACCACTACTTACGGTTTCTAAAAATACTATATAAATAGTATTAAATCTTTTTTTAATAGGTCTAATTATTAAATCAGGAGTATGAGTAAATAAATCTTTAATTATTTTTAAATTTTCCATAGTATCACTTATTTTATTATGTTCTTAAAAGAAAGAGATATGTATTTTATAAACTTTTGTATTAATAAAGATAATATATAATGTTTTACAATCATAGTATTAAAATAGAAAATTTAAAAATACGATTTTTCTTGACAATGAGATGATTGATGATATAATTAACTTGTCATTTAAGGAAAGCGAATGATCCACATTCCACCTGATTTACAAATGTAAAAAGGTAAATGCCATAAGATAACTTAAGGTTTTATAGTGGATGCATAGCGCGTTCACTTTTTGATTATATGGAGGTGCTTTTAAAATAGCAAATAATGTCAGAAAAGACGAATTACCTATTAATAAGAACATTAAAGTCAGTGAGCTTATGGTTATCGGACCCAATGGAGAACAGATGGGAAGTAAAAAACTTGAAGATGCTTTAACACTAGCAAACTATGCTGGTCTTGATTTAGTTTTAATGAGCGGTAATAATCCTCAAGCTGTAGGAAAAATTATGGATTATAATAAATATCGTTATGAGAAACAAAAGAAGCAAAAAGAAGCTTTAAAGACTCAAAGAGCGGGTAATAAGGAAATTAAGGAATATCAATTTTCTGTAAAAATTGATATTGGTGACTTTAATACTCGTAAGAAAAATGCTGAGGAATATTTAATTAAGGGTCATAAGATAAAAGCGACATTAAGATTTAAAGGTCGTGAAATGACTCACACTGATTTAGGTAGAAATGTTCTTAATCGTTTGGCAGATGAACTATCAGAAGTAGCGGTAGTTGAAATGTCGCCAAAACTTGAGGGTAGAACAATGACAATGATACTAGCGCCCAAAAAATAAGGAGGAAATTTTTATGTCAAAACAAAAAACGCATAAAGCGAGTAGTAAAGTTTTTAAAAAGAAAAAAAATGGAACATTAACATTTAAAAAATCTGGAGGAAACCATAAAACTGCTAAAGATTCTAGCAAACAAGTTAGACAAAGAAGAAATAAAGGAATACTTGCGAAAGGAGATACTGACAGATTAAGTTCTGTTATCTAAGGTGGTAATATGACAAGAGTTAAAGGTGGTCCAGTTGCTAAAAACCGTCGAAGAAAAATTTTAAAACAAGCTAAAGGATATTTTGGAAGTAAACATCGTTTATTTAAAACAGCTCAAGAACAACTTTTCCATAGTGGAGAATATGCATATCGTGACCGTAAACAAAACAAAAGAAATTTTCGTAAATTATGGATTACTCGCATCAATGCAGCTTGCCGTAAAAATGATTTAAGTTATTCTAGATTTATAAATGGTTTAAATAAAGCAGGAATTGAAATAAATCGTAAGATGCTTTCAGAAATTGCTATTGATAATCCAAAATATTTCTCTGAACTAGTTAAACTAGCTAAAGCTGGTTTAGAAGGTAAAACAGTTAAACCAGAAGAAAAGAAAGAAATAAAGACAGAAAAGCCAACAGTTAAAAAAGAAGTTAAAACAGAAAAAACAGCTGTAAAAAAAGAAGTTAAAACTGATTTAAGTAAATTAACTGTCGTTAAGTTAAGAGATATGGCAAAAACTAAAAAAATCACTGGTTATTCAACCATGAAAAAAGCTGATTTAATTTCAGCTTTACAATAAGATTGATTTTTTCAATCTTATTTTTATCGCTAAAATAAGATAGCTAAGACTTCAGTAGGAGGAAGATTTATGTTAAAATATATTGGCAAGGGCTCATGTTTTAATATTAAGGAAATAAATAATAGTGCGTATTATAAAGATCATAAATATTTATTGATAATAGATTGTGGAGAAACTGTAGCAACCGAAATATTGAAGATAGGTTTATTAAATGATATAGAAGAAGTGGATATATTAATTACCCATTTTCATTCTGATCATATCGGAAGTTTACCTACTTTATTATTTTACTTAACCATTATTTTAAAAATTATTCCTAATATTATTTATGAAGAAACGGATAAAATGACTGATTATTTGCTACTTTCTGGAAATGATTTAAAGACATTAAATATTATAAAACCAGCAGATGTAAAAAACATTAAAGTTCAGTCGGTTAAACAGAATCATTCTCAATTTATAAATGCTTATGGCTATTTAATAAATATTAATGATCAAATAATATATTTTAGTGGAGATTCTAAAAATATTAATGAAGAAATATTAAGGAAATTTAAAAACAAACAAATCGATTACTTTTATCAAGATGTTTCTAAATACTGTAATGATGCGCACCTGAATATTGAAGATTTAAAAAATCTAATCCCTCAAGATAAAAGAAAAAAAATTAACTGTATGCATTTAGATGACGATGAATTAAGGGAAAGTCTAGTAAAAATGGGTTTTATTGTTTAAATGTAATAATAATGTTTTACAACAAAAAGCGGAACAAATGTTCCGCTTTTATATTGACTAATATATTCATTTGATTTAAACTATTATTAGTAGGCAATATAAATGAACCAAAGTAAATTTGAAACAATAACAAATTTATTTGAAAGTAAAGAAATTAGAAGTTTATGGGATGCAGACAAAGAAGAATATTATTTTTCAGTTGTGCTTATCAAGGCTTGGTAAAGAAAGGGTCGATGAAATATTTGATCTAGAAATAGCTGTAAATAGGGCTATTAATTATTATCGTAATCAAGGATATACTGATCAGTGGATTAAGGCTAGGTTGACAGGTATATTAGATAGAAAAAAATTCACCAGCGGTGAGTAAAAATAATACTTTAGTCTATCAATATATTGATGAAAACAAACAAGTTTCAGTTGACTAGTTAATTTAACTTTTGATAAATTTTATCTATATCTTCTATTGCATAATCTTCTTTATAGGCAGGAATTAAATGTAAATGATAATGTTTTACCATTTGTCTAATACCATAATTAACTATTAAAGTTAATCCATCAATATTAAGCTTTTCGGTTAGTAGTGCTTTCATTTTTTTAGCTAGCTTATTTATTTTTAATAATATTTCATCATCTAAATCTTCAAATGTTGTGTAGTGTTTAATTGGTATTATTAATAGATGGCCATTGGTCTCAGGATTAGCATCCATGATTACTATCAAATCATTATCTCTATATAATATTTTAGCGGGAATTTCGCCATTTATTATTTTGCAAAAAACGCAGTTCATATAAATCTTTCCTCTCTTTCAATTTTTTATTAAACTAAAATAATTAAAGTTTGTATTCTAGGGGAATACCATTTTTTTCAATAATTACTTCATTAGTATTATGTTTTGCTATTTCTGTATAACCAATAATTTTAGCAGAAACATCAAAATAATTAGCAATTTTTATTAATAGTTCAGCTTCTTTTTCATTTGGAACAATAATTTCTAAACCGACGCCCATATTAAAGGTTTGATACATATACTTATCTTTAATATTTCTTGCTTCTTGAATTTCAGAAAAAATTATTGGCGTTGCTGGTAAATTGGATTTTACATATCTAATTTGCTTACCAAATTTAATTGATTTAGTTAAACCTCCACCAGTACAATGAATAATTCCACATATTTCAATACCATATTCTTGGCACATTTTTAAAATTGGTAAATAAGTTCTAGTGGGTGATAAAATTGCCTCAGAGATAGTAAATTTTTCTCCAGTATTAGTATCTTGAATAACGTCATTTAATCTATAAGGACCAGTAAACAATTTATTCTGGTCAACAGTTTGATCCATTGTTTCAGGATATTTTCGATAATAAGAATTTAGTAACGAATTAATTGCTAATGTTAATCCATTACTTCTAATGCCAGAATTTGGTTGATTTTCATAACTGCTTTGTCCGTTTGAAGCAAGACCAACTATATAACCATTTGTAGGAATATTATCACAATCTATAATTTTATTTTTTTCTATTATAGTTGAGGCGGTTACATCGATTCCAAGGGTGGTTGTATAACTTCCAACATCAGCAGTTTCGCCACCAGCATCAAAAATATTAATTCCTAAATCTGAAGCTTTTTGAAAAAAATCTTGATAACCTTGGATAATTGTTGTAATATCTTCATTGCTAATTCGGTTTGAATTTCTAGCTATATGATTAGAAATATAAAAATTATCAAAAGCTCCAACACAAGCTAAATCATCAAGATTCATAACTAAAGCATCTTGTGGTAAAGTTTGAAAAGTATTAGTAGAATATCCTTCTTTTCTAGCTATATATGCGATATTACTTTTTGTTCCAACTCCATCTGAATGAAGAATCTGGACGTAATTATCTTTAACTTCTTGTGGTAAGTTACCAATTAGTGGTAATATTTTACAAAAAGTTCCTAAAAATAATCCTTTGGACAAATTTTTAGTAGCTTCATGCACACCTTCTTTTTTTGAAGATACTCCTAATGCAGAATATGGATCTTTTTCTATTTCTTTTAACTTATTAAATTCCATACTTCCTCATTTCTATTTTATTGTATTAAATTTTGGGTAGAAAATATATCTTCACAAAATAGCACATGAGTGACATACCTCTTTGCTCATGTGTTATTTATATTATACACAATTTAATAAAAAAAATAAAGCTAAAAAATTTGTTTCATATTTATAAAAAAACAAGTTTTTTCTTAGTTAAGAAACGTAAAAATATTGATTATTTTACGCTTAAGTGCTATATCGGACATGGAGATGAAATAAGATGAGAAGAATAATTATTTTTGATTTAATTAAATGAAAAAATAAAAAAGAACGTTTGCATTAATAATTCATGGTGCTAGACAAATAGGAAAGACATATATAATTAAAGAATTTGCTAAAGAATATAATCAGCTATATTCTATTAGAATATCAACTAAAAATTTTGGATTTGTGAATAATATAAAATCAGTTCCCCTTTATGCTATTTTTTGTATTGCTAAGGATAATTTATAATTACACTTTATTTTAGTGTACATTTGCCTAGTACTTGCATAAATTAAAGTGAGGAGTGATATAATGGCAAATTATAAAGAAATTGTTACTAAAGCAGTAATAGGTAAGACTAAGAAAAGTACTAAAGATGAGTTATCTATTGAGACTGATGAGGCGGTTGATACAGTCTTAGGGTGCTGGGTAATAAACAATACATTTAGTGGTCATAATAATAGAGGAAAGGTTAATATTGATGGAAGTTATGATGTTAATGTCTGGTATTCTTTTGATAACAATACTAAGACTAATGTTTTAGTGCGTAATTTTACTTATCAAGATATAGTTAATGTTAAACTTAAGGCTGATAGTAATCTAACTAATACAAGCGAAATACTTGTTCGCAGTTTAGCAGCGCCATCAGTAACTAATGTCAGTGTTGATGGAAGCCAAATTAAACTAAATGTTGAAAAAGAAATCGGAGTAGAAGTAATTGGAGATACAAAGGTGCGAATAGCTGTCGAAGATGATTTTGATGACTATGATGTTGAGCTTGATCCTGAGGACCCAATTATAAGTGAAACAGAGATTGAAATCGAAGAAGATTATTTAAACAGTGTCAACCAATAACAGTTGACACTGTAATTTTTTTTTGCTAAAATAATGATAGAAAAAGGAGGCATAACATGGCTGTAAAATTAAGATTAAAAAGAATGGGAGCAAAACAAAAACCTTTCTATAGAATTGTTGCTGCTGATTCAAGAAGCCCTAGAGATGGAAGATTTATTGAAATAATTGGAACATATAATCCATTATTAAAAGAAAACAATATAATTGTTGATGAAGAAAAAGCATTAAAATGGTTAAATACTGGGGCAGAACCAACTAATACTGTAAAAAATATTTTATCAAATAGTGGAGTTTGGGCTAAGTTTAAAGAAACTAAAAAAATAAGTAAGAAAAGTGAGAAGTAATTATGCATAAGGAATTAATTACATTTACTGAAAATATAGTAAAAAACTTAGTTAAAGAACCAGACATGGTTAGTGTCCAAGAATTTCTTGGTGATGACGATATTGTCTTACTAGAAATAATTGTTCATGATTCAGATATGGGTGCGGTAATAGGCCGTGGTGGTAAAATTGCTGGAGCAATTAGGACGATGGTCCAAGCTTATGGCTATATTCATAATCTAAAAAGAATTAGAATAAATATTGACTCATTTTAAAAATAGTGATGTTTCACTATTTTTTAATGGGCTTATTTTTTATTTCAAACTGATATGTATTTGATGATGTAAGTAAATCATAAATTAAAGATGCTTTAAGTTCATATTTTTGAATTAGATTATTATTATCTGATATATTTATGTTTTTTTTAATTTTATTTAAATATTTTTGACCTCTTATATTAAAACCAAGTATTTTAATATAATCTAGTTTAAAATTATTTTTGTCTACTTTAGTAAGACCTATTAATATATGAATAAGCATTCTTCTAATTCGGTTATATGTATATCTTTTACTTTTAACTTTAGTTATTAATTCTGTAATATTAGATGAATTATTAATTTCTTTAATAAGTTTATATTCTATTCCTTCATCAACAGAAAGATATTTATCTAAATTATGATCAGTAATAATTTTATATTTAAGTAGATTAAATAATAGATTATTATCTATATTTTTAAATAAATGTGCATAACTAGTGTATTTATCAACATTAATATTATTTTTAAGTTTTTCTCTTATATTAGATGCACTTATTATTTCGTTATTACTTACAGTATCATGATAATTATTAGTTCTTTTAATTGTTATTGGTTTAATTATATAGTTATTTTTTAAAATAGCTTTAATATACGCTACTCCGAGTAAATCATTCGGACTATTTAAATTAACTCCTAGAGATATATTAAGGGCAGTTGGATAATTAGCTCCTGTTTTTAAATGCTCTTTAACTTTGTCATTAAAATTAACATCAAGCTGCTTTTTAGCTATTTTAGTTAAAAGCTCAATATCATTTGATTCACTTCCAAAAATAAATTTTTCAGCCCCAACTTGATTTAATATATTAACAGCACTTTCAGCAAAAATATCTGCTGAGTTTGAAGCATAAGCAAATGGGTGTTCAAGTACTAAATCTATATTATTATCAAGAGCTATTTTTATTTTATCTTCCTTGGTTAGAATACTAACATCACCACGTTGAAGAAAATAACCATTTAAAACTAAAATAATTAATGAGTCTGGATATAATTCTTTAATTTTATTTATATGATAGCTATGTCCATTATGAAAAGGATTATATTCACAAATGATTCCGATTATTTCCACTAAAATACACCTCATAGTATATTATAAAGTAGTTACTAATCCTAGTCAAATAAATAAAAATCTTGTTAGTGTGATTTATTACTACTTTTTTTGAGATAATATAAATAGGGGACGGTCAAACCTAATTTCTGATTAATTTATTTTATAAAAAAAGATATAAGCAAATTATATCTAATTATAAAGTTTTATTTACCACATTGTTTGTTTGGAACATATATTAACTTTTTGGGAATATCTATTTCACTTTGACCTTTGATATCAACTTTTTCTCCATATAAAACATCAAATATATGATTGTAATCCTCGCTAGATAATTCTGAAATTCCGTTGTTTCTTTTATATATACAGACACTTATTAATATTTTAGCTAAAAAAGTATCTGATACATGAACCCTAAAATCTAATACATCTTTAATACCATTATAGCCATATCGACCTTTTTGACCAACTTTATTTCTTAAATTGTAATCAAATATATTTTTTAATTTTCCAAAATCATAATGCCTATAATCTCTTGCTTCAGAGTTATAATAATTTATCTTTCCAGGTATATCTTCTTTATTGCCTGTTAAACATTCTATATCAATTTTTGGAAATAAGTATCCGCTATCAAGTTCAATAGAAATTAAATCTTTTCTTTGAGCATTTAGATATATTTGAGAATAAAGTTTATCTTCGTTTACATACTGGCCATTATATTCTTGATATGGTGCTAAAGTCTTATTATTACCTATCATGAAATACAAATGAGGATTTACTGACCAACTTAGACCACCATATACAGGAGAACCTTCAAGTTCATTTACTCCAATAGTTAAAACATCATATTCAGAGTCTTTTTGAAATTGATAACAATGTTTTATTAATTCTGCTACTTCCTTAACATTTAAATTTCCATCATTATATAAAGGAAATTTATCTGATATATTTCTTACATATAATTCTAAAATATCTGCACTTGGAAATTTATCGTATAAAACAAATTCAGTTTTTGTTTTGCTTTGATAGAAATCTTGATAACATTGTGCTAGCTCTTGATTCTTTTGCTTTATCTCTTCAGCAGTCTCAATTATTAATTTTTCCGCCTCTAATTTTAGTGTTTCTAATTGTAAAATTGTTCTTTTAATTTTGGCGGTTTTTGAAAGACTGTTTTCTTTTTTATAATCTCTTTTTTCTCTAAAAGCGTTTATTGGAAGTTGTTCATCATTGCCGAACACTAAAAGTGCGTCTTTGACTTTCATTTCACAACCCCAAGCCATTCCATTTGTTTTCTTATCTCTTTTATTCAATTCTGTTAAAGCTTCATTAATAACTACATATTCTTCTGAAGTTTGTTTTTCTTGTAATTTTAATTTAACGCTTTTCGAGTTAAGTAATATTCTATTTACTATAATTATTTCATCTGATTTCATAGCAAGTAAATCTGATTTTTCTAAAAAAATTCTTGAATGTGTTACTTTTTTCATTTATATAAATCTCCCTTGTTTATAACAATTTAATTGTAGCAAATTGCTGGCGCAAAGTCTATAATTAGTAAAAAAAAGAAAATAAAAAACTCCATCTCACCTACATAAACCTTTCACGCTCTAAGCGTAAAGCTTCGGATTGACTCATTTCTTATGTATAAATTACATATTTTTATCTTTTTTTTAAAATAATGATATATCAGATTTGCTTTAACAAGTATAGATAATTTTATTCTAGGGTGTTATACTTAATATAGGTGATTTAAGTGAAAAGAAGATTGAAAGTATATTTTATTCATTCTAGTAAGATAGATTATAATAATTTATTATATCGCCCTATACTTGCTAGTAGTGTTTGTATAAAACATGAACTAATGCTTCCTCAAAGTAAGAATTATCAGGATAAATATATTAAAGATTTAATAGATAAAGCTGATATAATAATTGCTGAGGTAAGCGAGCCAAGTTTTGGGTTGAAACTAGAATTAAGATGGGCATTAAAATCAGGTAAGCCTGTCAAATATATTTCGCTTAATAATGAGGTACCTAAAAAATTAACAAAATTAGTTCCAGAGATAGAACATACTCGCAATGATAAATCTATTATAAATATTATTGAAGATTATATTGAATATTATGCAAGTATGAGTACTTCTGACTTAACTAATACTACAATTGTACTTGGTGAGGTGGAAGATAAATAATTCTTATAAATCCGTTACAATTCACAGCCAAACTATATAAAAAGCATAAATAGTAAATTTAAAAACTTAAAATAATAAGAAAAAAAAGCTTACTTTACAGTAAAATTTAGCAAAAAAACCAAGCAGGTCAAAGACTATT
>JAQVNR010000094.1 GCA_028703035.1 Bacilli bacterium
ACTAAATTAACCATATCTCGTTATAAAAACACAGCTTTATTAGCTGTGTTTTGGTCAACTTAATCTAGCACATACCTTATGATTACTGAGTTTGCATCAAATGGTCAATTTACTTTGGCAATTGAGCTTACAATTTTTGTGATTTGTTATAAAACAAAAAAAAAAGAAGAAATTAATCTTCTTGAAAGAAGTCATCATAATATTGATCATCTGTAATATTGTCATCACTGACAACTACACTGTCTTGATCAATATTAATGATTGGCTCTGATTCATCTTCTGTTTGATTAGGATTTAAAAAGTCATCAAACTTTTCATAAATTGTATTTTCTAATTTTTCAATTGGTTTATTTTTTTCTTCTTTTTCTTCTTTTTCTAACTGAGCAATTTTAGCATCAATTCTTTTTACTAAGTCATCTATATTAAAATTTGGAATATTTGGATTTGAAACTAAAGTTTCTAATTTTGGTTCTTCTTTTATAAATGGTTCATTTAAAGGATTGAAAGTTGTTATTGGTTTTGATATTTCGGTTTCTTCTAGTTCTGGATTTTTATTTTTTTTCTGCATTTCTTTAAATATATGATCCACTGGTTTTGGTTCTTTTTTAGAATTATTATCAAGAGTAGCAAAAAGTTTATTTCTTTTTTCGGTTTTAACAAATTCTTTAATATCAAATAATTGTACTTCTGATTTAGTTCTTTCACTTAACTGCCCATTTGCAAAGTTATAACCCCAGTTTATTTCATAACTAGGTTTTAGTTTAGTCCTAAATGGATTTAATCTAGTTCTCAGAATCACTACTTCGTTTAGTTGCATTTTTTGGAGGTCACTTACCGTAATAAGTGGCATTGATGCAGTTTTATCTTTGTCTTTTGATTTAACTTCACCACAAAGCTTACTTATTTCTTCAAGGGCAGCTAGTTCAGTGGTAATTAAATAAACTAAGTTACCACAGTTACTCCTTATTGTTTCTGCATCTTCTTTGCCATAAACATCATTTAGTTGAGCAAAGTTTTGAATTATAAATGTAAATCTGATTTTTCTTGACCTTGCAGCAGTAACCATCGTTGTAACATCTTTTAGTGGTGGCATATTAGCAAACTCATCCAAAATAAAGTTAGTTCTAAAAGGAAGTTTGCCACCATTTTCTTGAGCAACATCAATCAAGGTTTCATAACATTGTTTAATAAATATTGTTGCTAAAGCATGGTATGTCGTTTTTTCATCATGAATAATCATAAATACAGCTGTTTTTTGTTTACCAATATCCTCCATATTAAAATCACTATAAGATAACATTTCTGAAAGTTGTTCGCGCGAAGCAAAGAGCCTGATTTTTTGTCTAAATACTGAAAGAATTCCTCCTTTAGTTTCAGATGGGGCATTAATTGTGTTTGAGGCAAAAACATAGGCACTAGAAGTTTCTCCTTTAAGTAAAAAATACTCTTTTATGTAGTCGCTAGTGGCAAATTTTTCTTCTCCGACTGTTGACATATAACTAATACTATTTAAATTAATCGCTTTTTCTTCAGCATCTTCAAACATTCCTAGTGATAATCCTGAAAAATAGTCAGCAGCGCTTTTTTCCCAGAAAGGTTCTGCTTTATTATTTGGATCATATAAAATATTTAAGGCAACGTCATCAAGTAATTCTATTGCTTTATCTGTATTACCTGATTTATATAATCTATATGGTAATGTAAGCGGATTCCAAGCATTACCTAAAGTTGGATTTCTAAAGTTTAAGATAATGATATTATAGCCTTTATTTCTTAGCATTTCGCTGTGATTTCTATATATTTCTCCCTTAGGATCGGTTAAAATCATACTTTCACCAGCTTTAGCAAGACTTTGAACAAGCGGATCTACGACCGCAGTAGTTTTACCAGAGCCAGTTGCTCCTATTACTAAGGTATGATTTTCCCCATTATCAACCCACATATCTTTACCATTATTAATTATTGGAATGCCGGCTGCTGTTGTGTCTTCATCACTTATTTTAATTCTAGCGATATCTTTAGCCGTTTTCATTTCTCGCTCTCTTGTCCAGCGACTATATCCTTTTTCATCTTTTTCACCTAGTTTTAATCCAATGCCTGAACCAGCTTTATCAAAGATATATGAAGAAACACTAAAAAATATAGCAACTAATACTGCTATAAAAACAACTAATGTTGCTCCTAAATAAGGACTGAAAAAAGCAGGAAAAGGATTAAGTCCTGCAAAGGTTCCTTCATTTAAAAGTGAAGTAACATTAAGAACAGCTACCGCACATAAATAAAGTAAAAATATACAAAATATTATAAATATTATTAAATCTTTAGTTGATACTCTAAATTTCATAAGTCACTCCTTGTAAGATTATTATATATCAAAATTACATTTTTAGCTACTATTACCGGTTGGAATTTTTTACTTTAAAAAATATTATAATAGAGGCTATTAATAGAGAAGCACCTAGTATTATATATAATGCAATTAAGGTACTAGCCCCAAAATAATTATCATTATCAAGTTCTAAAACATTTAAAGTTTCTGAAGTAGGCTCTGGGCTTGATTTTAAATTTATTTTTTTATCTTGATAATTATTTTGGGATATATACCATAAATAATTACCATCTTTTACTTCATCAGCATTATTTTCTAAAACTTCATGATTGGTTTTAAATTTTATTGTTAAATTATTAAGATTGCTATATTTAGCAAAGGCATCTATAATTCCAGTATTAATGTTTATATATTTGTTATTAAAATTATATGAAAATTCTAGGGCGTTTTCATATGCTATAGTAGAATATTTATATTCTTCTTTTGTAAATTTGGCTTGATATTTAATTCCTAAATTATTGTTTTCAGTTAATTTATTAATATTATAATAATTAACCCCAGCTTTTTTTTCATTTAACTCTGGCACTTCTTTACGGTAGTCTGTTGCCACTGAAGATGCCCCAGCTAAATCTATCATCTGTGAGTAAGGATATTCTCCGTTATCCCATGATTTTTTGTCGTAATTATTTATTTCTAATGTTTCACTAAACTCACTGTTTTTTAGTTCTATAGTATATATAGCATCACAGCCTGTAATTATAAAGCTTATTAAAATTATTAAAATTATTTTTTTCATAAATAACTAACATTCCTTTCTCGTACCTCGAAAGGCACAAATTGAGATGAAAAAATATCCCAATTTTTAGTTTTCTTTGATATAATAACAAATTGTTATTGGGCATACTACAGAGCATGCGGA
>JAQVNR010000040.1 GCA_028703035.1 Bacilli bacterium
TGCAAGGCGAAGAACTTTATTTTACTGAGAAAAATTTTTAAAGACCACTTCTCAGCTTTTTGTGTGCCTAATTTGTGTTTGAATTTTTTTTCAATTTTATCTTGACACATTATAGTTGGTCTCTTAACTTAAATTATAACAAATCCTGTGCTATAATTACATTATAAAAAAAAGAGATTGACATATACTAGTAAATGAGGTGGACCATGGTATATAAATGCGAAAAACACGGACCATATACAATCCATATGATAAAAACAAATAAGTTTAAGCTTTGTCATATGGAGATTATATTTAGAAATAAGATTGTTAAAGAAGATATTACAAAAAGAAATATTCTTTTTGATCTTTTAACTGAGGCAAATAATGATTATCCAACTAAAAGATTACTGGCTTTAAAACTTGAAGATTTATATAATGCAAATCTTTACAGTGTCACAAGCAAAGTTGGAGGAGCGGTTCTTACTAACGTTTGTCTTGATTTTATTAACCCTAAATATACGGATAAAAAGATTTTAGAAGAAACTTTAAAGCTTCCTTTTGATACGCTATTTAATCCCTTAGCGACAAATAATGAGTTTAATGGAAGACTTGTTGAAATAGCTAAAAAAAGAGCTGAGGCGGATATTAAATCAATCAAAGAAAATCCTAAAAAGTATGCGATATTAGAAGCAATTAAAACTTTAGGTGATAAATCATTATCAAGTTTTAGTAACGTTGGAAGTTTAAAAGATTTAGATAAAATAACTAGCAGTTCTTTATATAAATATTATCAGGAAGTCTTAGAAAATGATTATGTTGATATTTATATAATTGGTGATTTAGATATGGAAGAAGTAGCAAAGATAATTATTACTTATGCATCATTTAAAATAATTAAAAATCATCAAGTAGATTTTTATATTGAGAATCCTAAACGTAAACCGGTTATTAAACAAGAAAAGTATGTTTATGTTCAAACAAATATTATCGCAATTCTTAATTTAAATAACTTAACTAATTATGAAAAAAAGTATGTAGCAAATCTTTATAATTTAATATTAGGTGGAGGGTCCCTTGAAACAAAACTATATCGTCGTCTTAGAGGTGAGAACTCACTTTGTTATAATGTTAACTCCATGTATCAAAAATATGATGGTCTAATATTAATATCAACATCTGTTGATATTAATGCGAAAGAAAAAGCTATTAAATTAATCAAACAAGCTATTAAAGATATGACTAATAATATTACTAAAGAAGAGCTTAACCAAGCAAAAGAGTTAATAATATCAGCCCTTCATATGAATATGGATAATATAGGTAAAATAGTTGATAATTATTTCTATCAAAATACTAGTGATTTAGATGATTTTGAAACAAGAATAGAAACATTCAAAAAAGTTACTGTTGAGGAAATATACTCACTAAGTAAAAAGATATCTGTTAGTACAATCTACTCACTTATTGGGGAGGAAGCATTATGAAAAGGACAACAATAAAAAAGACTGGAGAACATGTATATACTGAAATCTTAAAAAATGGTCTTCAAATCATTATGGTTCCAAATGATAAAGTAAAGAATTACTACTTAACTTTAAATACTAAATTTGGCTCAATTCATACTGATTTTAAATATAATGGTAAAAACTATAAATTACCCAAGGGAACCGCTCACTTTTTAGAGCACCTCTTATTTAATATGCCTGATGGAACAAGTGCTCATGACTATTTTAGCCAGCTTGGCTCAAATATTAATGCTTTTACTTCCTACGACATAACTTGTTATGAAGTGTATTCTAATAATAAATTTAAAGAAAATTTATCTTACTTGCTAAAATATGTGTATACTCCTTATTTTACTAAAGAACTTGTAAGCGGAGAAAAAGGAATAATTACTGAAGAAATAAAAATGATTAGTGATAATCCGGCATCAGAAATTGTTTATGGAATGTTTAGAAATATATTTATTAAAGATGAGAGACAATATCTAATAAGCGGGACAGTAGAAGATATTAAAAAAATGACTCTAGAAGATATATATGCTGCCTATAATGCTTTTTATCATCCGGAAAATATGTTTTTAATCATTACTGGTAATTTCAAACCAGAAGAAGCTGTTGCAATAACGATAAATACATTAAAGAATTTTGAATTTCCTAAATATAATAAACCAATTTTAAAAGAAAAAAATGAACCTTATAAAGTTAAAAATAATTATTTAGAAAAAGAAATGAATGTTGATAAAGAAAAAGTAACTATTTGTTTAAAAATACCTAAGAGTAATTTTAAATCCTTAAAATTATCAGACCTAGAATTAAGATTATATATAAATTTAATAATAAGAATTAATTTTGGAGCAACTTCACTTTTAAAAGAAGAACTGTTAAGTGGAGGAATTATTACTGACTCAATAAGTACTTTTATGACTTTAACTGAAGAGTATATAATAGAGGCAATAATGGCATCAACTGAGTACCCAGATTATTTTATTAAAAGAATTAATGAGACTTTAAAAGCTTTAACAATTAGTAAAGAAGAAATAAATCGTAAAGTAAATAGTTCATTAAGTAATTTAATCATGAGTTTTGATGAAATAGAATTAGTTAGTGCTGATATTGGCGAAGATATTATTAATTATGGAAAGTATATTACTGATATTTATAATTATTATAAAAAATTAAATATTGAGGTAGCAGAAGCAGTACTCAAAAATATGAAAAAATATCTAGTTGCAATTACAATATTAAAACCTAAAGAATAAAAAAGGAAATATAACCTTCTATTACAATGTATAGTAATAGGAGGTTATTTTTAATGAGAATAAATAAAAAATATTTAATAGTTGGCGGACTTGCTTGTTTAATAATATTAACTTTAGTAAGTTATATCTTTTTTGACTTCGAAAAAGAAGTTTATATAGCAAAAGAAGAAATAACAACGTCAAGTAATTCTAAATTTTTCATTGATGTAAAAGGAGCGGTTAAAAAGCCGGGAGTGTATGAGTTTACTACGAATGAAAGAGTAATAGATGCACTTAAAAAAGCTGGAGGACTTGCTAAAACGGGCGATACTAGTAATATAAATTTAAGCCAAAAATTAGAAAGTGAAATGGTTGTTTATGTTTATACAAAAAATGAAATTAAAAACGGTTCTAAAAGTATAAGTTGCTCAACTAAATGTAGTTGTGAGACCCTAGAAGTAAATAACTGCATCCAAGACGAAGTAAATAAAGATGGAAAAGTAAATATTAATACCGCTAATTTAGAGACATTACAAACCCTTTCAGGGATTGGCGAATCAAAAGCCAGTAGCATAATAGATTATCGAAGTGAAAATGGTAACTTTAAAGAAATAGAAGAAATAAAAAATGTTTCCGGAATTGGAGATGCTCTTTTTGAAAAAATAAAAGAGTTTATAACTATATGATTAATTTAATACTATCTTTAAACATAATGTTTTGTGATATTAAAGGCGCTGTTAAAAAGCCAGGAGTTTATGAAATAAATAATAATAATATTTATGAAGTAATAAATTTAGCTGGAGGTCTTAATAAAGATGCTAATGTATCTCTAATTAATTTAAGTGAAAAAGTAAATGATGAAATGGTTATTTATATCCCAAGTACAACTGATAAACCAAAAAAGTGTCCTATTTGTATTTGCCGAGTAATTAAGTGCCCTGAAATAAAAGAAACAACTAATAAAACTACTATAACCACAACTACAACTAAACAAACTATTACTACAACATATCCTCAAACAACTAAAAATATTATAATAAATATTAATCTAGCTCCTAAAGAAGAATTAATTACCTTAAATGGAATTGGTGAAAAAACAGCTGAGGCAATAATTGAATACAGACTTGAAAATCCTTTTGTTAATATTGAAGACATAATGAATGTTAAAGGAATAGGAGAAGTAGTGTTTGCTAAGATTAAGAGTTTTATTACAGTCTAATTATATATACTATCTACTTTTAATACTTGCTTTTATCTTTTCATTTACTTTTAAAAATATTATAATATTAGAAAGTAAATATAATATTAATGATAATCAAATAATTGGCAAAATTACTAAACTTGATTATAACTCTGAGAGATATAAACTAGAAGTAAAAGCTAATGAAAAGATTATTGCTTACTTTTATCCAAAAGAAGATATAAATTTAGAATTAGGGATGATTGTATTATTAAAAGGGGAGTTGTATTTACCAATTAATAATACAATACCTAATACTTTTAATTATAAAAAATATTTAAATAATCATTATATTTATTATCAGATGAAAGTAAGTAGTATTGATATTTTAAAAGAAAATCATAATATCATCTATAAAATAAAAAATTATATTAATCAAAGAATAGATTCTTTTTCATATACTAATTCTTATTTAAAAGCTTTAATACTAGGTGATTTAAAAGACTTAGAAGATGATGTATACAAAGGTTTTCAAATAAATGGAGTAATCCATTTATTCGCGATATCAGGCATGCACATTAACTTATTAGCCGCTTCTATAATTTTAATTTTAAACAAAATAAAAATTAAAGAAACACTTAAACAAATAATTATTATTTCTTTTTTAATAATATTTTGCTTAGTAGTTAATACTTCAGCAAGTGTTTATCGGAGTTTAATATTTTATATATTACTAACTATAAATAAAATATATGATTTTAATATTAGTACTAAAAACGTTTTATTTTTAACTATCTTTTTTTTAACTATCTTTAATCCTTTAATAATATTTGATCTTGGTTTTCAGTACTCGGCAATCACAACCTATGGTTTAGTAATTAGTATTAAAAAAAAGAAATATAATAATTATTTTAAAAATTTATTATATATAAGTTATATCGCATTTTTATTTAGTAGCCCAATTACATTAATAAACTTTTATGAAATAAGTTTATTATCCCCTTTTAATAATTTAATATTTGGACCTCTTATTACATTAATAATTTATCCACTTTCATTACTTACTATTGTAATAAGTCTATTTGAACCGCTTCTATATTTCTTACTAAAGTTTATGGAAAATATAAATTTATTTATAAGTAGTTTTACCTTATTTAATTTAATTATTCCTAAAGTAAATATAATATTTTATTTAGGATATTATTTATTAATTATATTTTATATATACTCTTTAAATAAAAAATATTTATTATTTTCTTTATTATTAATATTAAGTATAGAATTAAAACCATTTTTAGATAATAATGATTATGTTTATTTTTTAGATGTTGGGCAAGGAGATTCAGCTTTAATTTATAATAAAAAAGAAAGTATTTTAATTGATACAGGAGGAGTTTACAATTATGATATTAGTAATAACACCATAGTCTTTTTTAAAAGTTTAGGAATCAATAAAATTGATTTACTCCTCCTTACTCATGGAGACTCTGATCATTTAAAAGATGCTCCTAATATTATTAAAAACCTAAAAGTTAAAAATGTTATGTTAAATAAAAATGAATATAATGAATTAGAAGAAAATGTATTAAAATCTAGTAATAATATTATTGATACATATCAAAGTAGTTTCGATTTTAAAATTTATAATAACTATCTAGGTAAAGATGAAAATTCAAGTAGTATTTTATCACTTTTAACCATAAATAATACAAGTATATTATTTATGGGTGATGCTCCAAAAAATCAAGAACTAAAGTTTTTAAAAGATAAAAATCCGAAAGCAAGCATTATAAAGCTAGGTCATCATGGATCTAAAACCAGTAGTGATTATAATTTTTTAAAAAGTATTGGCGCAAGAGATGCAATTATATCAAGTGGCAGAAATAATAGATATAATCATCCAAGTCCAGAAACTATAGAAACATTAAAGACTTTAAATATAAAATATTATGATACAAAAGAAAAAGGAACAATTTGTTATATATTTAGGCATAATAATTATACTAAAAAGTTCTATTTACCATAGTATATATTGTACACTATTATAGTGTTTAATATAGATGAAGGAAGAAAATAAAAAGTTCTTCCTTTATTATTTTTAACATTCGTCCATTTTTTGTGAAAAAAAGCGGTTTCATTCGTTAGGATTATAACCAAAACATGTCTAAATATATTATTAATAAATCTGAAAGTTTAAAAATAGAAAATAAAGCTGGAGACTCAGTTAAATCAAAAAGTTTAAAAGTATATACCGTAAATATAATCCAAAATATTCTATAAGAATCTCACTTAAAAATATCAGTACCATTATATGCAGTCTTTTGTATACAGGACGACAAAACCATGCGTTTCTAGTTGATTTATTAAAGTTTCTGTAATATAATTAAAAAGAAGTTTTACCTTGGTTTGTAATTTATCCTTCGAATTCATACTAGGATATAACGGATAGAAAAGTAAGGGAGGAAATATTTATGGCTATACCAAAAGCTAAGAAAGCTGAGTTAGTAAAATCATTTGGAAAAAATGATAAAGACAGTGGTTCAACTGAAGCCCAAATTGCAATACTAACTGAAGAAATTAATCAGCTAACTGAACATTTAAAAGTCCATACTCATGATTATCATAGTAAACGCGGACTTTTAATGAAAGTTGGAAAAAGACGTAGTCTACTAGATTATTTAAAGAAAAATAATGTAGTAAGCTACCGAGAAGTAATAAAAAAATTGAATTTAAGAAAATAGGCACTACTCTTTTTAGTGTCTTTTTATTTAGAAAGAAGTGGAAAATATGAAAAAAGAATTTAATTTTAATTTTTTAGGAAGAAATATAACTGTTGAAATAGGAGAAGTAGCAAAACAAGCTGATGGTGCTGTTGTAGTTAGATATGAAGATACAGTCGTTTTAACAGCAGCTGTTATGAGTGATAATGTAGCTACTAGTGACTTCTTTCCTTTAACTGTTATGTATAATGAGAAATTATATTCAGCAGGTAAAATACCTGGTGGATTTATTAAAAGAGAAGGAAGACCAAGTGATAATGCAACGCTTACTGCTCGTCTTATTGATCGACCAATAAGACCAATGTTTGCTGATAATTTTCGTAATGAAGTTCAAGTAATTAATACAGTATTATCAGTAAACCCAAATAATACCCCAGAAATGTGTGCATTATTTGGTTCATCACTTGCTTTAGGTATATCAAGAATACCATTTGATGGACCGGTAGCTGGAGTAATAGTTGGCAAAATAGGTAAGAACTATATTATTAATCCAACCAGTGAAGAACTTGAACAAAGTGAAATGTCAGTAACTGTTGCTGGTACTAAAAATGATATTTGTATGATTGAAGCAGGAGCCAAAGAAGTAAGTGAGGCAGATATGTTAGAAGCTTTACTATTTGGTCAAGACTATATTAAACAACTATGTGAATTTCAAGAAGAAATTATCAAAGTTGTTGGCAAAGAAAAAGTAGAAGTAAAATTAGCTGAAGTACCAGCTGATTTAGAAAAAGAAGTTACTAAATATGCTGATGCAGATATGCTAGATGCAGTTCAAATTAAAAATAAATTAGAATCATATGCTACAATTGACAAAGTAAAAGAAGAAACAATTGAGCATTTTACTAATCTCTATCCTAAAGATGAAACAGTATCTAAAAACACAGAAACAATTGTTAATAATATTGAGGCAAAAGTAGTAAGAGACTTAATTACTAATAAAAAAATAAGACCAGATGGCAGAAAATTAGATGAGATAAGAGACTTATCAGCTTTAATTGACTTCTTACCAAGAACTCATGGATCTGCCCTTTTTACTAGAGGACAAACCCAAGCCCTAGCAACAACAACATTAGGAGCTATAGGCGAGCATCAAATATTAGATGGTCTTGGAATTGAAGACTCTAAAAGATTTATGCTTCACTATAACTTTCCCCAATTTTCAGTTGGAGAAACTGGAAGATATGGAGCTCCTGGTAGAAGAGAAATAGGTCATGGTGCCCTAGGCGAGAAAGCACTTTTCCATGTAATACCAAGTGAAGAAGAATTCCCATATACAATCAGAGTCGTAAGTGAAATCCTAGAAAGTAATGGATCATCTTCTCAAGCAAGTATTTGTGCAGGATGTTTAAGTTTAATGGCAGCAGGTGTTCCAATTAAAGCACCAGTTGCAGGAATCGCTATGGGACTAATTACTAAGGGTAAAAAATATTCAATCCTAACTGATATTGCTGGTATTGAAGATCATATGGGAGATATGGACTTTAAAGTAGCTGGAACTAAAGATGGTATAACCGCACTTCAAATGGATATCAAAATAAAGGGAGTTACCAAAAACATTTTAAAAGAATCTTTAGCTGAAGCGAAAAAAGCTAGAACAAAAATTTTAAAAGTTATGACAGACATAATACCTGAACCACGCAAAGAACTAAGTAAATATGCACCAAAAATAAAAATGATTACAATAGATCCAGAAAAGATTAAAGATGTCATTGGGCGTGGTGGAGAAATGATTACTAAAATAATTTTAGAAGCAAGTAATGTTACTTCAGTAAATGATAAAGACGCTGTTAAAGTAGATTTAGAAGATGACGGAAGAGTAATAGTTTATCATACCGACTATGACATAATTGATAAAACAATGGAAATGATTGAAAACGTTATTAAAGAAGTTGTACCAGGTGAAATATATGAAGCAGTAGTTGTAAAAGTAGAAGACTTTGGTTGCTTTGTAAGACTTTGGGAAGGTTGTGAAGGACTAGTCCATGTAAGTCAGCTTGCTCATGAACGGGTAAATAAACCATCAGATGTTGTAAAATTAGGAGACACTATTATGGTTAAAGCCCAAGGATATGATAATAGAGGCCGACTTAACCTATCAAGAAAAGAAGCACTTCCTAAACCAAAAATAAAAAAAGAAAAAACTGAAAAAGAGTAAACAACACTCTTTTTATTTGCTTAAACCATAAAAAAATAATATAATAAAATAAAAGATAGGAGCTAAAATAATGAAAACAGTAAAAGTAATAAATAAAATATTAGCTGGAATAATAATTATAGCTGTATTTTTCTTAGTAGTAGGAGTAGCATACTCATATTATGTTGCAAGATTAAGTGGAGCTGAAACTAAAACAAGTGTTACTGGAACTACCGGCGCCCTAAAAATGGAATACGATGGGGGACCCGAACTTATAGCTAGTAGTATAGCTCCATCAACAAACCCATTTATAACCAAAACATTTACTGTTAAAGGATATAATACATCAAATATTCAACTGTATTATCAAGTGAAAATAATAGTTGATGAAAATACATTTTCAGAAGATGCAATTACTTATACATTAACAGGGTCTAATACATCTGAAAATGGGAATCCTATTCCAAATATTACAACTAGAACTCCTATAAACCAAGAAACAATATCATTAGGTATCGGAAATTTCACTGATAATATAACCAATGTAGTTCATACTTATGAACTAAATCTTTACTTCTATCAAACAGAAACTGATCAATTACAAGACTTAGGCAAAACATTCAAAGCTCATGTCACATTAGAAGATATTGATTATAGATTTGATGTTGAAAAAGGAGTAAATAGACCTGTCTTATTTACAGGCATGACCCCAGTAATATGGGATGAATCTTTTAACGAAACAGAAACAACTTTTAATAACCCAGAGTGGTATGATTATAATGCTAAAAAATGGGCTAATGCTAAAACAGCTGATGGCTCATACTGGGTTTGGATACCAAGATATGCATATAAAATAACAAGTGGATATCAATCAAGTACAACCGGAACAATTGATATTAAATTTTTACGAGGTACAACAAATGATAATGATAGTAGCACAAATATAAAACCAACAGAAGAATATAATGCTGATACCAAAAATACATCAATGCATCACTTTCTTCATCCAGCTTTTGATGTAGAAGGCTCAAAACTTGGCTTTTGGATAGCGAAATATGAACCAACTGCTGCAGAAGGTGTAGTATCAGGTGCTAGAAGTTGTGATTCAGCTGATAACGTTTCAACTAAAACAATAAAAGTTATACCAGGTGCAACAAGCTGGCGCTGTATAAATATATCAAATGCTTATAATGCTACATTAAATATGAAAACAAATTCAACATATGGCTGGTTATCAAGTAAAGTAAATCCTCATATGCTTACTAATATAGAATGGGGCGCAGTAACATACCTTTCTAAATCTACTTATGGAGCAAACACAAAAGAGATATGGAATAATGCCTATAATCAGTATCGGACAGGTTGTTCTGGAACCGGTGTAAATGCAAACAGTGAATCTACATGTGTAGTATACAATACTACAGATGGTGTAAATGCTAGCACTACTCATAATATATATGGAGTATATGATATGAGTGGAGGAGCCTGGGAAAGAGTCATGGGAAATTACAATAATCTTCCTGCATCAAGTGGTTTTAATACCGTAGAATCAGTAACGAATATCCCAGCTAAATATATTAGTAGATATACAACAGCAACAGAAGATTTATTAAATGGTGTTGGTATGGCATATGATACTACTATATATGGAGATGCAGTATATGAAACAAGCTATAATGCTTATAGATATAATGGAACAGCCTGGGAAGGAAATGGAGCAGGTAGCTGGTACGGGGACTATTCTTACCTACCGCACACGTCCAATCCCTGGTTCTATCGGGGTGGTTATTGGGACAATGGTACCTACGCTGGCCTCTTCAGCTTCTACAATACGGTTGGCTATGCCAATGTCTACATCTCGTTTCGGCCTGTGGTCCGTGTCGGGTAGTAAAAATAATTTCGGAGAAATTATTTTCCTGAGCCGAAAGGCTCCCTGTCAGCTATGCTGACCCTTGGAGCGGAGCGACCTTTGGAGCGAAGCGACTTTTAAACCCAAAGTACGTCCACTTGCTTTAAATAAAAGATAAGAACAAAGTATATCGCTTTTTGGAAGTGGAACACTTCCAAAAAGAACTTTTCTTTCAAAAAAGTTTTCCACAATAAAATAGGTAAAAATGATAAAATTATAATCGCAGATGCCTGCTACATGGTTCAATTTAGGTGGTAATTAGAGCAGTGGCAGTAATCTTGAGCCGAAAGGCTCACTTGTCAGCTATGCTGATGTTGAGCTTTTCCAGTTAATTGTGTCTAATATAAGGAGTGTAAAAGTATAAAAAAATATAGTGATTTTATAGATGAATTATTTTTATTAAAAGATGATAAGTATAAAGAGTTTTCTAGTAAGCTTGTTCTTAATTCTAAAGAGATGATTGGGGTAAATATACCGGCTCTTAGAAAGATAGCTAAAGAGATAGATGATATAGATGGTTTTATATCTTGTTATCAAGGTTATTATTTTGAAGAGACTTTAGTTTTGGGTCTTGCATTAGGTTATTTAAAAGATAAAGAATTACTTGCTAAGTATTTAATGTTTTATGTAGAAGAAATAACTGATTGGTCTTTATGTGATACTCCTGCTAGTAATATGAAGTTGATTAAAGATAATAATGAATATTTTTTTAGTTATATAGAAAATTTAATTAAAAGTGATAAAGAGTTTAGAGTAAGATTTGGACTAGTACTTCTTCTTAGTCATTATTTAAATGATAATTATATAGATTATATATTAGATGTAAGTACTCGTCTTAAGAGTGATAAGTATTATGTTAATATGGCATTATCATGGTTATTATGTGAGTGTTATATTAAATATAAATCTAAGACTGATAAATATATTAGTTCTAAGTATTTAGATAAGTTTGTACTTAATAAGACTATATCTAAGATAAGTGATTCTTATAGAGTGAATATTAGTGATAAAGAGAATTTAAAGAAAAGAAGAGTTTAGTTCTTCTTTTCTTTAAAGTGAGTATATAATGTAAATATTAGAATCATAATTAGGGAAGTAAATATTACAACCATAAATGCTGCTGTTAAGTATTTTATCATATCTAGCATTACGATGTTTGCATAATATATATCTGTTATGTGCATTAATGGTACCATAAACATAGTATCAATAATAAATGCGATAAATATTGATAGACAGTAGCTTAAATATTTATTAGTATATTCTTTTAAGGCTTCATAAACTGATATTAAGATAGTATGTGAAAAGTAATAAGTTATTATAATGCCAATAATATTTAAATTGGGATAATGGATAATAATATTATTTATACTTATACTATTTGGTGTAAATATCAATTGTATAGCACTATTTATATGTTCTGAATTTAAGTTTCCTGTGATACTTGATAGTATTGTAATAATTATTATAAATAAATACATTGTATTAGTGCTTATTTTTATTAAATTCTTAGCGTCTTTTAG
Source organism: Bacilli bacterium (assembly GCA_028703035.1). Classification (GTDB taxonomy): domain Bacteria; phylum Bacillota_I; class Bacilli_A; order RF39; family UBA660; genus DUUS01. The sequence goes on from JAQVNR010000040.1 coordinate 12,249, forward strand.
TTTAGTCCAGTTTATTATAAGAATAGGAAATAAAAAGGTAAATGCATAAATAAATAACGAAATAGAGACACTTAAACTAGGTGCTAAATAAATATATTTATCTTTAAATATAATCGCGGTAATTAAAAAAATTATATGCATCACACTAAGTGTTAAAGGACCCTTTTTCATCTTTTTCACCTTAATATAAATATACACTAAGATTATATAACTTGTCAAACGAAAAATTTAGGACTAGGCTTTTGTTTTTATTTATGTTATATTTCTTAACTTCTGCAGCAAAAACGGGCAAACCCTCCCGAGTTTTGCAGTTGTATTTTCATAAACACCAACCTAGCCTAGATAACATCTAGCTTTTTTTGTCAAATTTCATTCAATTCGTTGTTGTGGAATGTCGAGTATTGTGTTATACTATATATGGTAGGTAAAGTATATGTATTTAAAAAAAAGTAAAAGTAACGGAAAGACTTACCTTTCTTT
>JAQVNR010000041.1 GCA_028703035.1 Bacilli bacterium
GAAGGCTCAAAACTTGGCTTTTGGATAGCGAAATATGAACCAACTTACGTTGGAGTAGCAACAATAACAGGTACTTGTGATTCAGAGGATAATATCATTACAAATAAAACAGTGCAAATTTTACCAGACAAAACAAGCTGGCGCTGTATAAATGTATCAAATGCTTATAATGCTACATTAAATATGAAAAGTAATCCAGCTTATGGTTGGGACGAAGATGAAGTAGACCCTCATATGCTTACCAATATAGAATGGGGTGCGGTAACATACCTTTCTAAATCAGCATATGGAGCAGACACAGAAGAAGTATATAATAATGCATTTAATGAGTATCAAACCGGTTGTTCTGGACAAAGTGTAGATGCAAAAGATGAATCTATATGCGTAAAATACAATACTTCCAAAGGTGTATATGCTAGCACTACTCGTAATATATATGGAGTATATGATATGAGTGGAGGAGCATGGGAAAGAGTTATGGGGAATTACAATAATCTTCCTGCAACTAGTGGCTTTAATACCACTGAAATAACGAATATCCCAGCTAAATATATTAGTAGATATACAACAGAAGAATTATATAAAGGTTATGGTATGGAATATGATACTACTATATATGGAGATGCAGTATATGAAACAAGCTATGGTGCTGCTAGACATAATGGAACAGCCTGGGAAGGAAATGGAGCAGGTAGCTGGTACGGGGACTATTCTTACCTACCGCACACGTCCGATCCCTGGTTCTATCGGGGTGGTTATTGGGACTATGGTACCCTCGCTGGCCTCTTCAGCTTCTACAATACGAATGGCTATGCCCTTGTCAACCACTCGTTTCGGCCTGCTGTTGGGGTCGGGTAGTAAAAATAATTTCGGAGAAATTATTTTTCTGAGCCGAAAGGCTCCCTGTCAGCTATGCTGACTCTTGGAGCGAAGCGACTTTTAAACCCAAAGTATTTCCACTTGCTTCAAATAAAACATAAGAACAAAGTATATCGCTTTTTGGAAGTGGAACACTTCCAAAAATAACTTTTCTTTCAAAAAAGTTATCCACAATAAAATAAGTAAAAATTTTAAAATAATAATCGCAAACTTCTAGCTTTGTAACTTTGCTTTGTAAATATAATAATAGAGTTATTTATGCTAGTTGAAAGGAAAAATATGAAAAAATATTTAAAAATAATAGCCGGATCTTTATTAATAGCGCTAGCTTTTAATGTTTTTTTCTTACCCTATGAAATAGTACCTAATGGAATTTATGGGATAGCAGCCCTCCTTAATTATAAGATTGGTTATGATCCATCATTATTTTTAATTCTTGTGAATTTTTCTTTAATAATTATTAGTTTAATTGCTTTAGGAGAACACAAATCGAAGGAATATGTTTGGCCAGGTTTATTAATTCCTCTTTTTATTTTTTTAGAAAGTACTTTAAATAATTATATTGCTTTAGAAAATTTTGAGAAGATTATGGCAGTTATTACTGGAAGTTTTATTACTGGTATTGGTTATAGTTTAATCTATAAAGAAGGAAAGAATGTTGGTGGTGCGGATATTATTCAGGATATTATTAACAGTGCCACTATATATCGTAATCATTTTTCATCATATATTATTGAAGGATTAGTTTTACTTGGGACTTTAATTACTTTTGGTTTGGAAAATATGATTTATTCGCTTATAGTAATAGTTATAGTTCGTTATATGACTACTAGGACTAAGATAGGGATAAGTTCTAGTAAAACCTTTTATATAATTACAACAAAAGAAGTTGAAGTAAAAAAATATATTATGGAAGAGTTGAAAAATGATTTAACTGAGTTTAAAGTCAAGGGTGGATATAGTAAGAATAAATCTAAAATTTTAATGACTGTTATGGATACTAAAAGTTATTATGTTTTAAAAGAAGGTATTTTACTTATTGATCCTAAGGCTTTTATTTCAATAGTAGATAGTTATGAGGTAATAAATAAAAATGTTACTTTGTCAAGAGCAGATAAATAAATACTAAGGTAAAAGAAAGAAGTGTGTAGTGTGGAAGCGAAAGATAATATAAGAATATTATTCATGGATACAGTTAAAGATTTAGGACAGTCGGTTAAAAAGATATTAATTGATGAAAATGGATTTTCAGAAAATAATTTTATTAATGTAGAGATAACTAGATTTGGTAATGGAGAAGGAAAAGCAAAGTTAATAAATTCAGTAAGGGGAAAACGTTTTTTTATTGTAACAGATGTGTGTAATCATAGTTTAGAATATAAAGCATATGGACAAACTCATACTATTATGTCAGATGAGCATTTTCAAGATTTAAAAAGAGTGATTTCTGCATCTTGCGGAAACACTACGGAAATAACTGTAGTGGAGACAATTCTTTATGCGGGCAGGCAACATAAAAGAAATGGCAGAGAATCACTTGACTGTGCAATTGGTCTTCAAGAGCTTGAAAAAATGAACGTTAAATGTATTACAACGTTTGATGCTCATAATGTTGAAGTAAGACAGGCAATTCCTTTAACTTCTTTTGATAATGTTATCCCCACAGAGCCAATGTTATCTAAGTTTGTTCAAGAAGAAAAAATTAATTATGATAATTTAATTGTTATATCTCCAGATGAAGGTGCGATGGGAAGAACTAGGTTCTACTCCGGAATGCTTGGTTGTGACATCGGGATGTTTTATAAAAGGAGAGATTATTCTAAAGTTGATGAAAACGGTAAAAACCCAATTGCTGAGCATGCTTATTTAGGTAAAGAGATTGAAAATGGGGAATACTTGATAATTGATGATATGATTTCTAGTGGGGGAAGTATTATTGAAATATTAAATAAATTAAAAATTAGAAACCCTAAAAAGATTTGGGTTATGGCAACTTTTTCTTTATTTACTGAAGGATTAGAAAAATTTGATCAAGCTTATGAAGATGGTATTTTACAATGTGTATATAGTTCTAATTTTACAGATATTCCTGAAGGAGCAGAATCTAGAGCTTGGTTTAAAAGAGTAGATTGCTCAAAATTACTTGCTGATTGTTTAATAACTTATGCCAAAGATGAACCAATGTCAAATATTTTAAATGGTCGAAAAGAATTATATGATAAGATAGCAAAATTAAAATTATGTTAAAGAGAAACTTAATCCTAAAAAGAAAAATTATGTTTTTATAGATGAATTTCAAAAAGCATTAGATGGCTTATTTTTAAAAAAATATGTTGATTTATACATATCTGGATCAAATGCTTATCTTTTATCAGGAGAGCTTGCTACACTGCATTCTGGAAGATATGTTGAAATAAGTATGCTACCGTTATCTTTTTAAGAATATATAAGTGTTCATGAAGATAAAAATAATTTAGAAAGAATTTATTTAAACTATATAACAAAAAGTCCTTTTCCTTTAACACTTACTTTTAAAACAGATAATGAAATAGAAAGATATTTAAAGTCAATATTTGATTAGATAGTTTTAAAAGATATAGTTGCTAGAAAAAAGTTTCTAGATTTACTAATGCTTCAAAGTGTTATCAACTTTTTACTTGATAATATAGGAAATATAACATCAACTAAAAATATAGCTGAACTATGTCTTTAAATAGTAGAAATATAATTGTTCATACGGTTGAAAATACATAACTTCCTTTACTGAAAGTTTTATATTTTCTAAAGCTAGTAGGAACGATATCAAAGGCTAACAATATTTAAAAACAATGGATAAGTATTATGTTGCTGACCCGGGATTAAGATATTATTTACTTGGGAAAAAACAAGGAGATAAAGGGCATATATTAGAAAATGTAGTTAACAGTAAGAGAAACAAAGACTTTAGAAAGAGAGTTAGCTCCATTTAAAAATATAAAAAATAATTTTCCTAAATATTTATTAACGCTAGATATTGACCTAAAACAAAGCATGATGGAATAATCCAAATAAATGCTTTAGACGTTGTTAAATAACAAATAATTAAAAAGTATTAGAATATATTTTAATATGAAAAAAATAATATTTATATTATTAATATTTTGTTTTTTAATTTTAACAATATTTAAAGTAGATGCTAATAATCTTACTTATCCTTTGCTTGGAAAATTAATCGCAATTGATCCTGGTCATGGGGGTGTAGATAATGGTGCGAGTCAAGGTTTAGTAAATGAAGATGATATAAATTTAGAGATAAGTTTAAAATTACGAACTGAACTTGAAAAAAATGGGGCATCAGTTATTTTAACTAGAGATGATGATTATGATTTAGCTAGACCTAATGCTTTATATCGTAAAAAAAGTGATTTTGATAATCGAATAAAACTAATTAATAATAGTAAAGCCGATATATATTTAAGTATTCATTTAAATTATTATAGTAATTCTAAATATTATGGTCCCCAAATATTTTATTCTGATAATTTTAAAGAAAATCAGGTACTTGCTAAGTTTATTCAAGAAGAATTAAATAAAAATTTAAATACTAAAAGAAATATTAAAAAAAATAGTAATGCCAATTATATGTATCCCAAGTTAAATGTTAAAGGTGTATTAATAGAATGTGGCTTTCTATCTAACTATCAAGATAGATTAAATTTACAAGACATGACTTATCAAGATAAACTTAGTAAAATAATAGTTTTAGCAATAATAAATTATTATAATTAAACAAAGATTAACTCTTTTTAGCCAATAAAAGTGTTTTTTTATAATAAAATATGTTATATTTAATAATAGGTGAGGACCGTGGCAGTCAAAGTATTTAAAACAATTGAGGAACAAATCCAAATATTACAAAATAAAAATATGATAGTCGAAGATTATGATTTAACAAAAGATATCTTAATTAGAGAAAACTACTTTTTTATAAATGGTTATCGGCACTTATTTTTAAAAAGTCCTAGAGATAAAACATTTATAAAAGGTACTACTTTTAGAGAATTGTATGCTGTTTTTAATTTTGATAGACAAATAAGAAATATTATTTTTAAAAATTTATTAATTGTAGAAAATAATATGAAAAGTATTTTTTCTTATCAATTATCAAAAAAATATGGTTATAAGGAATCTGATTATTTAAAATTATCTAACTTTTCAACAGATCCTGAAAAATCAAGACAAATAAACGATTTACTTAAGAAGATGAAAAGACAAATAAGAGTTAATGGTGGGCAACATGCTGCGACCAGCCATTATATTAGTAATTATGGATATATCCCAATGTGGGTAGTTGTTAAAGTTTTATCTTTTGGGATAGTTAGTGAATTATTTATAGTTATGAAAAAAGAAGATCAAGATGCTATTTCGAACATTTACAAAGTAAGTGCCCAGAACTTGGTTGTTTATATGCCAATACTAGCTAACTTTCGTAATTTATGTGCTCATGAAGATATTTTATATAACCATAAAACTCAAAGAGTTATAGAAGATACAAAGTATCATTATGCATTAAATATCCCTTTAATGGATGGAGAATATATTTATGGTAAAAATGATTTATTTGCTTTAGTAATTATTTTAAAACAATTATTAAGATATGATGAGTTTAGACTTTTTACTAATGAACTTAGCTATGAAATAAATATTCTGGCTGGTAAATTAAATGTTATACCAATTGGCAAAGTATTAGATGCAATGGGAATGCCCATTAATTTCAAAGAATTATCAAATTTATAAAAGGAGTGAAAAAAATGATGAAAAATAACAAAAATATATTTATAATAATGGCAGCGGTAATAGGAATGATTATCGGCGGTTTGGGTTTATATTATGGAACTACAGAACTGGGCTGGTTTTCTAAAACTGTTGTTAACAAACTAGAAAAAGAAGTAACTATAAATGAAAGTGGTATTGCTGATTCAGTTGACAAATTATATGATGCGGTGGTTGTAGTAGGAGCTTTAAAAGAGGATAAATTATCAAGTAGTGGGACTGGCTTTGTTTACAAAGTGGACGATAAAAAAGCTTATATTATTACTAATGCTCATGTTGTTAGTGGTGGCAATAGTGTTAAAGTTCAATTTACCGATGGAAACACTTATGATGTAGAGTTAGTTGGTCAAGATGAATATGCAGATATTGCCGTACTATCTATTGATAAAGAAAAGAAATTATTAGTAGCAGAACTTGGAAGTAGTGAAGAAGCTAGGCTAGGAGATACTTTATTTACAATTGGTGCACCGCTTGATTCGGAATATTCTTGGACAGTTACAAGAGGTATTTTAAGTGGAAAAGATCGTTTAGTAGAGGTTGGGACTGGCAATAGTAATGTTGCAAACTGGGTTATGAGTGTACTTCAAACAGATGCAGCTATAAATTCAGGAAATAGTGGTGGACCAATAGCAAATTCAAATGGTGAGGTAATTGGTGTTACCAACATGAAGTTAGTAAGTAGTGGTGTAGAAGGTATTGGCTTTGCTATACCAATTGAAGATGCGATAAACTATGCTAATCAGTTAATAGAAAACAAAGAAATTATTAGACCTATTTTAGGAGTTGGGACCTTAAATGTAACAGATGTTGAAGCGCTTCAATTTCAATATAGTATTAAAGTAGATTCATCTATTACAAGTGGAGCAGTAGTTGCTTATGTACAAGCAGGAAGTCCAGCTGCTGAGGCTGGCTTTGAAAAAGGAGATGTTATAACAAAGTTTGGTGATTATGATATTACATCGAGTGCTAAATTAAAATATTATTTATATAAATATCAAGTTGGAGATAAGATTAAAGTAAGTTATAAAAGAGGAACAAAAACAACTGAAACCACAGTTAATTTAAATGAAAGAGCAAGTTAAAGAGTTTTCTTTTGTATTATACTTTACGTTAGAAAGAAAGAGATAAATATGTTAAAAGCCGGAATAGTAGGACTTCCAAACGTTGGGAAAAGTACTTTATTTAATGCTATTACTAAAAAAAATATATTAGTTGCAAATTATCCCTTTGCAACAATAAATCCTAATATTGGAATAGTAGTTGTTCCTGATTCAAGACTCGAATTTTTAGAGAAAATATATATGCCAGAAAAAACAACGCCGACTACATATGAATTTACCGATATTGCTGGATTGGTTAAAGGCGCTTCAAAGGGAGAAGGACTTGGAAACAAATTTTTATCTCATATTAGAGAAGTAGATGCGATTGTAGAGGTCGTTAGATGTTTTGAAGAAACTGATATAATTCATGTTGAAGGTGATGCAAATCCAATTAGAGATATTGAAATAATTAATACTGAATTAATTATTTCTGACTTAGAAATAATCCAAAACAGATTAAATAAAATTGGTAAAAAAGTTCAAATGGCTAAAGACTTACAAGAAAAACTTGAATATAATTTATTAAAAAGATGTGAAGAATCACTTCTTAAAGAAATACCTTTAAGAAAATTAGAGTTAACAAAAGAAGATGAATTAATAATTAAAAACTTTTCTTTAATAACTTTAAAACCAATTATTTATATGGCAAATGTTATTGAAGAAGATGCGATAATTGGTCATAACCAATATACAGATTTAGTTTCTAAATATGCAGAAAAAGAAAATGCCTCTGTAATTGTCATGAGTGCTAAAATAGAAAGTGAACTTTCAGAATTAAATGATAATGATAAAAAAATATTTTTAGAAGATTTAGGAATTACAAATAGTGGATTAGATAAATTAATATATGCTACATATAATTTACTTGGTTTAGAGACGTTTTTTACTGCCGGAGGGGATGAATGCCGAGCATGGACATTTAAAAAAGGCGCAAAAGCCCCAGAATGCGCAGGCATCATCCATTCAGACTTTGAAAAAGGATTTATAAAAGCTGAAATCATGTCATTTAATGATTTTTATGAATATAAATCAGAACTTAAAGTTAAAGAAGCAGGAAAAATGCGCTTAGAAGGCAAAAAATATTTAATGCAAGATGGAGATATTTGTTACTTTAGATTTAATGTTTAAATTAGATTATTTTAACATTTTTGTTTATGATTAATGTTTATTTTACATAGTAACCGTAAAAAATAAGTATTTGCATATGATATCTGTGTATGCTATAATGCTAATAGAGCTTTTATGGCTCCTTGCCTAATTTTTTATTAGGCCGTTTTAGACCAAAAGGAGGGAAGAAAAAATGAATAAATATGAAATAATGTTTATTGTTAAGTCTACTAGTGGTGCGCAAGCAATTAAAGAAACTGCCTCATCTTTAAAAAAAGTTATTACTGATATGAAAGGTAAAATAACTAATGAAAGAGATATGGGACGTAAAGATTTAGCTTATCCGATTAAAAAGGAGATAAGTGGTTTTTACTTTGTTTTTAATTGCAATACTACTGCAGAAGTAGTGGCAGAGTTTAATCGTAAAGCAAAACTTAATGAAAATGTTTTAAGACATTTAATTATTAAATTAGATGAGGAGTAGAAAAAATGAATAATGTTAGTTTAGTTGGTAGACTTACCAAAGACCCAGAACTTAGAACCATATCCACAGGAAGTATTACAACGACAGTTACTGTTGCTATTAACAGAACTTTTGCAAACCAAGCTGGAGAAAGAATAGCTGATTTTATATCAGTAGTTGTTTGGAATAAACAAGCAGAAAATTTAGCAAAATATTGTAAAAAAGGTTCGCTTATTGGCATAACAGGTAGAATTCAAACAGGAAGTTATGATGCTAAAGATGGTACAAGAAAATATGTAACCGAAGTTTTGGGGGAACGCATTAAATTTTTAGGTAGCAAAAATGATATTGGCTCAGGATATCAAAGTCCAGAACCAAGTTATAATAATGGAAATATTAGTCAAGTAGAAACTACAGATATAACAGATGATCCTTTTAAGGATTTTGGTTCAGAAGTAGTTCTAAATGATGATGAACTTCCATTTTAAGAAAGGAAATTAATTTATGGCTGAGTTTTATCGTAAAAAGAAAAGAATTTGTCAAATGTGCGCTGGGAAAAGCGTTGATTATAAAGATGTAATGATTATAAGTAAATATATTAATGAAAAAGGAAAGATTCTTCCAAGACGCGCATCAGGAGCATGTGCTAAACATCAAAGATATATTGCAATGCAAGTTAAAAGAGCACGTTTTATGGCATTAATACCATATGTAAAATAAAGATATTGTTTGATATCTTTATTTTGTTCTATAATATGAATATGAAAGCAATTAAAATTTTTACTATTTATTTTATTTTATTATTAGTTTGTAGTTGTCAAAGAAAAGAGCCTAGTGATGTTGTTCTAATTTTTTTAGATGAAGTAGAGGTTTATAGTGAAGTTTATTTAAGCAATTTAATAACTTTTTCTAATGTCCAATTAGCTCAAGATTTTAAGCTTGCTTTAGATAGAGTTGGTCAAAATGAATATATTGTTAATTATATATATAATAATAAAGAATATCAAAGGGATATTGTAGTAGATGTTGTTGATAAAGTGAGTCCCTTTATTTTTTCTGGCGGGAATAGAACAATTATTTTAGGTAGTAAACCTGATTTTTGTAATAGTTTAATATATGGCGATAATTATGATAAAGAACCTATTTGTGAAGTAGTTGGTGAGTATGATACTTCCAATATTGGTACGTATTATCCTAAGCTTAAAATAACTGATAGTAGTGGCAACACAACCGAAAAAGATTTGACTATTGAGGTGGTATCAAAGATAGAAAGTTCTAATGAAAATAAAGAAGAGATTATAGAATTTGCTAAAGTTAAAGAAAAGTATCAAAAAGAGGGAATCTCTTTGGGAATAGATGTATCTAGTTGGCAAGAAACTGTTGATTATAATGAAGTTAAAAAGGCTGGAGCCGAATTTGTCATAATTAGGTTAGGATTTCAAAGTAGTAGTACTAGAGAATTAAAAATAGATAGTTTTTATGAAGAAAACATAAAAAATGCGCGTGATGCAGGACTTAAAGTTGGAGTTTATTTATATACAACCGCATCATCAGCAAATGAGGCAAGAATGCAGGCCGAATGGGTTTTAAATATTCTTAACAAACAACATTTAGATTTACCGATAGTTTTTGATTGGGAAGACTTTTCTTACTTTCGGAAATCTAATTTTAGTTTATACGAATTTAATAAAATGGCAGATATCTTTATAAAGACTGTTCATGATGCTGGGTATCAAGGCATGCTTTATAGTAGTAAAATCTATTTAGAAAATTTTTGGGAAAATAAAAATGATTATCCAGTTTGGCTTGCTCATTATACAGACGAAACAAGTTATCAAGGAAATTATTTAATATGGCAGATGGGAAATACAGGCCAAATAGCTGGCATAAATGGCAATGTGGATATTAATATTATGTATGAAGGTGGTAAAAATGGATAAACCAAAATTTACAATGATGGACGACGGTTTTATATGTGAGGTATGCAAAAAAGAAGTAAAATCTTTAGAGTATTCAGCGCGTAATCACTGTCCTTATTGTTTATCCTCAAAGCACGTTGATAATAACCCTGGTGATCGAGAATCTATTTGCCACGGAATTTTAAATCCGATTGGGATTGAAAAATCTAAAAAAAGTGATTATAAAATAATATTTAAATGTGATAAATGTGGAGAATATAAAAAGAATATTATGGCTTTAGATGATAATATGGATTTAATTATTGAATTATCAAGTTCACCAAATGTAAATGCTAATATCTTCAATTCGCAAAGTAAAAATTTCTAGTAATTAATCCATAACAAAACGACAATAGAAATATTGTTTGTCGTTTTCTTGTCTTTGTCTTTATTTTTAGTTATATCCTTCTTTGGAGGAGTAGTTACATTTAAAGGTTTATCAAATCTTTTAACTAAAGTTTTTTTACAAACTGGTGAGTTAAGACCAATAGTAATTTGGTTCCTGTTTCTTTTTACCTCTTTAGATACCGTTGTTGGATCTACTCCTAAAGATTCAGCTATATGTTTTGCTTTTTTCTGATGTGCAATACCAGAAGAAATAACCTTTCTTTGTTCATATGTTAAATGTTTCCATTCTTTCATTTTAATATTCTCCTTTCTAACGAGGAAACATAAATTATATTATAACCATACTTATTTCATTTTTCCATACTAAAACGGAATTCCAAATGAAATTCATAGATTAACAACAAAACTCACTTAAAAATGTTTCCATTCGCATAAAAAACTGATACTATATAATAGTAATTAGAAACAAGGAGGTTTTTATGGAATGTGATGATATTAAAAAATCACTGATATTTTTTTTGAAAGAGGCAAACATTGAACTTGATGAAATAGAATGGGAAAAAATAATAAATTTAAATGATATTAGAGAAATACAGTTATTACTAAATGACGTAACAATAGAAAACATACCTAATTGGATTGATATGCTTATAGAATTTGGCAACGATAGTTTAGCAGTAGCATCTTTATGTGATATACTAAGAGTTCCTTATCTTAGAGAAAATGATGAATATGTATCATTTATAATGAGTGAGGAAGATTTTTTTAGAAGACAAAATTTGATAAGAGCACTAACAAATTTAAAGGTGTTGGGAAACTTTGAATTATTCAGGTTTATATACAACATTAGTGATAAAGATAAACAAAGAAGAATAGTAGCAATTTTAGAATTTGAGTTGGGATATAATAAATTTAAAGATGTCCCATTACGTTACGTTACGGCTGATGAATTAAATTATACTTTGACAAGAATTGAGGAATCTATAATAGATGCCGAAAAAGTAGAATTAGAAGAATTGTCGAAAAGATTCATTGAAAACCCATCAACAGAGAATGCAACACTATTAGCCCAATATCAAAAAAAATTGGATGAAATCATAACTCATCATTCAAAGGCTGAGTTATCTATGGCTTTGCCTGAAGTTAGTGGAACTGGTAACGAACCATTAACCTTCAAGCCATAAGATAAAATAAATAATTAATTTTAAGTATGATTAAATTCATACTTTTTTTGTTAATTATTTACTTTGTGAATTGAAGGCTAATATGAAAATGTAGGTAAACCAACATTTTTATATTGACATTAAGAAACTAAAGTATCTTTTTTTTTGTTATTTTGATATAATATTTTTAGTAAAGCGGAGGTGTTTATGAAAGTTATTTTATTACAAGATGTAAAAAAGCAAGGTAAAAAAGATGATGTAATTGAAGTTGCAGATGGATATGCGCAAAATTTTTTAATAAAAAAAGGACTTGCAATTAAATATACTGCTGGAAGTAAAACTTATTTAGAAAAAAAACTGAAAGCTGAAAGAAAGAAAACAGAAAAGAATATTAAAGAAGCTAATTTAATTAAGGCAAAGCTAGAAAAATTAGAGATAGTCTTTAAAGTAAAAACTGGTAAAGAGGGTAAAATGTTTGGTTCAATATCTGCCAAACAAATAGTTGATGAACTTCTTAAAAAAGATTTAAAGATAGATAAAAAAACGATTAAAATAGATGGCTCTATTGATACCTTGGGTCATCATCAAGTAAAACTTAATTTACATAAAAAGGTATGTGCAAAATTAAAAATTCAAGTTAAAGAGACCAACTATAATGTGTCAAGATAAAATTGAAAAAAAATTCAAACACAAATTAGGCACACAAAAAGCTGAGAAGTGGTCTTTAAAAATTTTTCTCAGTAAAATAAAGTTCTTCGCCTTGCAG
>JAQVNR010000042.1 GCA_028703035.1 Bacilli bacterium
GTCATGTATTAATTTGGAAAACACAACTGTTGCGACTTCATGAGTTAAAATATTGCAATCTTTAATTTGACTTTCTATTTTTATATTCTTAACTATTTTTATATCTCTGTTAAAGTAAGCTTTTTGCAAAATATTTATTTTTGATTCATTATCTATAATTTTTATAATTGTTTCAAGAGACTTGATGTAATCATCAATATTACTAAAATCATAATCGATCTTATAATACAAGTTGTTTTTTTCAACAATATAGATAATACTTTTCAATTCACTAATATCTTTCATTATTTGAGTTAATATATCAATAAAAACAGGATACTTTGTGTTTTCTAATATCCAATTTTTACTAAACCCAAGAGTTAGTGTATTCAATTCATTTAAGTTCTTTTCTAACTCAGAAATTATTTTTTCATTTAGATTATTTAAAATAATAGCATCTTTTAAATTTTCTGTTTTGGGTTTATACTGATTATTATCATTAACTTTGATTGATAATTGCTTTAAAGTATTGTCTGATAAATAACTTTGTAATTTAATCTCTTTAGATATATCATAATTTTCATTTTGTATATTGTTTACAACAGAATCTAAACTACTAAACATTTCAACAAGATTTGTAAATTCTATATTTTCATTATCTTCATCAGGAATTAAATCGTACCTTTCATGTTTTTCTAACCACTGGGCAATCTCTATTAAATTATAATTCTTCATTTCTCCTGAAACAACATTTTTTAAAGCATCTTGGTGATTTACTGTATCTAGCATCATCAGATCTATAATTTGTCTAGTATTACTCGCTTTTTCCTTTCTAATGTCAACTAATTTATTTGTCAAAAAAGAAATTTTATTTTTGATATTGTCAGAATTTTCTTTTTCTTCTTGCCTTTTTAATATCTGATTTACAGAAAATTCTAAATCTTTATCTGAACTGCTAGTTGACAATAATGATAAACTTAGACTACGTATATCTTTTGGTAGTTTTTCTCTTACAACTTCTAAAGCCTTGGCTTTTTCACTGGTTATAATTATTTTTTTACCTTCGGAAATAAAATGAGAAATTAAATTAGCGATTGTATGTGACTTTCCAGTTCCTGGTGGACCTTCAACTAAAACAATATTACTCCCTCTTACTCTATTGACTATATTAAATTGTTCTGTATTTGTCGCTAGAGGAAATAACACTTCTGCTTCAGTTTCAGACTCCTCATTAGATTTAAGAATGCTTTCTACTTCTTCACTATTATCAAAATCTGCGTTAAGTAATTTAAAAATTGTTGCATCTAATTCTTCAGTTTCTGCAGCTTCTAATATTTTTTCTAAATCTTCTACCCATATTTTAGAATTCTTTTTTCTTATAATAATGTGTTGATCATCAAATATATACGTATGTTTATCAACTAATTTAGAATATTTATAATTAAAAAATGATTTGTTAGGGATATTATTTTCATATGAAATTAAATTAGCAAATTTTCTAATAATCTCATTAAAATTGATATCTACTACTTCTGATATTTGATTATCAAAATTATCTATAAATTTATATAGCTCAACTTTATCTTTTATTTGAAAATTGTTTTGATTTAAAAAGTCAACTACGAATCCTTTCTTTAATTCATGATTAACTGAAAAACTTATAGTGTTATTAATAGGATCTACATCTATATTTAAAAAAGCTTCAAATATATGCCTTAAAATACAATTAGTTTTATCGAATTTCCAAGACATAAGATTAGTTGCTAATATAAACTCTAATTTTTCTTCATTATCCTTAATTCTTTTATTATAACTATATATATTAGAGTACAACTTATTATAACTTTCTATTTTTTTGTTATATTCATTAATATAAAATATTTTATTCACGTAATCAATATATGTTTGATATAAATGATTCAACTTTAATTCTTCTTCAAAATTGTCCATTTCTCCTATTACTTCATTTTTATACAATGATATATATTTATTTAAAATTTCCGGCACTTGTGGGTATGGTTTTTTGTGCCTTTCACTTATGTATTTTATCTTAAGAAAAACACCAGTTGTTAATATAGAAACATCTTTTTTCATTTCTATAAATTCATTGTAATTATTATAAAGTTGTTCTAACGAAAAAGAAAAATCATAATCATTATAATTATAGATATTTCGATTTCTCATTTCTATAATTTCTTTAATATATGAAGCTATATTTTTAAAATCTTTATTCATAGTTTACCTCCAGTTTTTGTTACCATTTTATATTATTAATTGTAACAGGTTTAAGTGTAATTTTCCATAGTTAAATTTTTTTCTAATTTCTGTACCACTAATAAAATGTCGCTGTTCACCCAAATGGTTGCTGGAATATAAAAATCATGACTTAAAAATAGCATCCACATCAACAGGGTGTGGCATTTTACAAACGTCTTTTTTTCTTAAAGAAGAGGACTGTATTATACTTTCCTTATGATATCTATGTTTATGATTAATATATTCTAAGGTGTATTTTAATATTTTTCGATAAACAAACCAATCCAAATATTGTTGTAAATGCCTAGTTGAAATACCGTTAAAATTACTTATCCAATTATCTAAATCTGAAAATAAAGAATTAATATTACCTAAATTATACATGCCTTCCACTGTATGTTTTTTAGTTGGTATTTGTTTTAACAACAAATCATTTTCAAAAGCAAATTTAACATAAGAATTTTTGCTGTCAGTTACCAACGTTGAACCTTTTTTTATTTTATCTTTTAATGCTTTATCTATCATATCTTTACTCGCCGGACCGTTTCCAACAATCTTAAGAATAATATTATCATTTTCGTCAATAGCACCTACTACACAAACCAATTCTTTATGAATGCCAATTTGTTTATCTTGATTTCCTTTTTTTCTAGATTTTCTAGGCATAATTTTTAATTCTATTTATATAAACGTTATAAACACTAATATTAGTTAAATTAGAAATTTCCCTTATTGTATTTTGATTAACTAAACCCTCTATTATTATCATGAATTGAGAAAAAGTTGTTTTTGCTGACTGAGCAATCGTGTTCGTTGTTGCCACAATGATCTGTTGCACTCTTTGCATAGATATTGTTGTGTACTATTCCTAAATCCGTTTTTCTTGAAATTTTCACTGGAACATCTTGGACATTTAATAACTGAATATTTTTTTATATATAAGTGATTAGTTTTTTTACTTAAACCAAACTTTTCTAACAACTCACTTAATAGACACATAAAAACAAGAAATTTTTCTTGTTTATTTAATTACTTTTCAATAAAATCTTTTTCTGTTAATCTATAATCTCTACTATCACCAACATCACCTATATATTTAAATACTAATTTTTCAAATAATATATGTGAACTTGTACTATCTTTGTAAATTAAATCTCTTAACTCTTTATATCCATTTTTAAAAGCTACTTTAATCAGCTCAACTAACCCGCTTTGACCATAACCATTGCCTCGCTGTTTAGCTTCTATTATAATATTTAATATTATACAATTAGTTTCATCATCAAACCTATAGCCTACCTCACCAACAGGAACATCAGATTCTTTGTCATAAATATATGCGTAAATATTTTTCTAATTCTTTTTTCCCAGCTGCTTTATAAATTGTTCCACAAACTCCACTTCCATAACTCATATATTTTTTAGTAGAATTTATTATTAAGTCATTGTTATTTAAATAGTCAAGGATATTTCCACATTTAACAATTAACTTCCCATTATAAACCTCTCATAAATTACTTTTAATAGCTCGCTCTGATAGACTGTCATAATTTATATTGATTTTATTTGTATTCTCTTTAAAATCAGTGTAAATCGTGTTTTTGATTACATATTAATCAAAAAAATTCATTGTCCGTTCTATACAGTATCTTTTCTTGTTTCTATTACATTTTTTCTCTAATTCCGTTTGCTCATTCATTACAAAAGTTTGTAGTATCTCAAACTTATTCATAATTAATTATTCTCAACAAATAAATCTTTATTACTTAATTCATTTGTTCCAATATTAAGCAGATTTTCAAAGAATTTAATCAAATATTCATTAGTTGGATATATGTTTTTAGCCCTATTAGAATAGTTACTTCTAACTAGAGCATTTCTAAAATATAAAGAGTTTTCCTTAAACAAATCATTCTTAACATTATAGCCGAGACTTCTTAAATATTTTTCTATCATAACTGCAACTGTCCTAGTATTACCTTCACCAAAAGGATGCACTTGCCATATACTTGAAGTGAATGTTGCTATATGTTCTATTTGCTCTCGTAAAGTTAATTTAGAATAATCATATTTCATTTCTTCTTTAAAGTCATATTCAAAAGTTCTTTCAATATCATTATAATCAGCATATATAACAGTATCATCTTTTAAAATTGGTTCTTCTTTAGTTATATTATAAGTTCTATATTTTCCTGCAAAATCATAAATACCTTTAAATAAATATTCATGTATTGATTGCAAAATAATAGGTCTTAATGAAAAACTATTATCATTTAATAGTTCAACAATTCTGGTTGAAACTAAATCACATTCTTTTTCATTTGATATTTTTATATTACTTAAGTCCTGAGTTTTATAATATGTTTGAAGTAATTCTTCTACTTCATAATTTGTAATTTCACCTAAAATATTTTTATTAACTAATTCCTTTAAATAAATAGAAGGAGTTAATCCATCAACTTGTTGAAGTCCGATAGCCATATTCCAATATAATTGTTTAGTATAGCTATCTTTTGTTTCTTCTACTTTTTTATATTCAGCATTATCACTCATGTAATTTGCTCCTTTCACAAATTTTATGATATATCTATTGTACCAAATCGCTGACGCAAAGTCTATAATCAGTAAAAAAAAATTTTTACTGATTTTTATATAAAAGTGATTTAAACACTTCACAAAAAAACACATGAGCGGTAGTATATGTAACTATCAAACGAAACAAAACTTTCGCTCATGTGAACAATGGCAAGTTTATAACTCTATAATGAAATGTAAAACCAAAGAGCTAGGTTTCCACATCATTACTTGTAATGATTGTGGAGAAAAGACTTCTGGTTTTAATTCATGTAGAAACAGACACTGCCCTATGTGTCAATCCTACGCACGTGAAAAATGGATTGATAATGAAAGCTCATATTTGTTAGACTGTCCATATTTTCACATTGTAACTACTGTTCCGTCTGAATTAAAAGAAATAGCTTTATATAATAAAAAAGAATTTTACGATATTTTATTAAAAGCTAATTCTGAAGCCATTTTGGAACTAGCTTCTGATCCAAAATGGCTAGGAGCTAAAGTAGGAATAACTTCTATATTACATACTTGGGATCAAACCATTGAGTTTCATCCCCATGTTCACTCTATTGTAACTGGTGGAGGACTAAAGAACAATAAATGGGTTGAAGGCAAAGATAATTATTTGTTTGAAGTAAAGGTCTTATCCTCTTTATTTAGAGGGAAGTTTTTATCGATGTTAAAAGGAGAAAAGTTGAAATACCCTAAGCACTTATCATATCTAAAAAATAATAAAAATTTAAACAAATTTTTAGAACCATTATATAAAAAAGAGTTTAAGCTTGCTTAAAATGTGCCATAAATTTCTAGACATTGTACCATTTTTTAAGCAACAAATATATGATATTAAAACTATTTAAGTTGTAAAATTTAGAATATGATTTCAAAAAAAACACTTTATTATTAAATATAAAGTATCTTTCTGATTTTGAAATATTTTATCTAGTTTAAAAATTTAAATATGATTTAACTATTTTTCCCTAAAACTCTAGGTTTTTTTTAATTTTTCTGGTGGCTCCAACTAGAATTGAACTAGTGACACAAGGATTTTCAGTCCTCTGCTCTACCGACTGAGCTATGGAGCCATATGGCGGTCCGTACGAGATTTGAACTCGTGTTCTCCTGCGTGACAGGCAGGCGTCATAGGCCTCTAGACTAACGGACCAAAATGGTTGCGGGAGCAGGATTTGAACCTACGACCTTCGGGTTATGAGCCCGACGAGCTACCGAACTGCTCCATCCCGCGATAAAAATTTTTGGCGGAGGAAAAGGGATTCGAACCCCTGCGCCGGTTGCCCGACCTATCGGTTTTCAAGACCGATCCCTTCAACCAGACTTGGGTATTCCTCCATGATTCCCTTTTGGGAACAAATAGATTATAACATAACTTTTCTTTTATAGTCAACACTTTGGGCTCTTTTTAGAAAAAAGAGCTAAGCTCCTTAAATAACACAGTGTTTTTCTGTATACAGCTTAAATGTGTATCCCTTTGATTTAGTTCATATTCCACGTTGTAGTACCAATTTAGAATTTATAATAAATCAAAGCATAGCAAAAGCCCTATTTATAAAGGCTTTTGATTATTTTTAAATGGTGTCCTGTGCGCGACTCGAACGCGCGACCCTTTGATTAAAAGTCAAATGCTCTACCTACTGAGCTAACAGGACGAATATAAATGGTTGCCCCGGGAGGATTCGAACCGCCGAGATGTCAGAGTCAAAGTCTGATGCCTTACCGCTTGGCTACGGGGCAATAACGTGGTGGAGGGACATGGATTTGAACCATGGAACCCGAAAGAACAGATTTACAGTCTGCCGCGTTTGACCACTTCGCTACCCCTCCATACATTATGGTGCCGACAGAGGGAGTCGAACCCCCAACCTACTGATTACAAGTCAGTTGCGCTACCAGTTACGCTATGTCGGCATAAGTGGTGGGCGATGTAGGACTCGAACCTACGACCCCCTGCTTGTAAGGCAGGTGCTCTAACCAACTGAGCTAATCGCCCAACATAATATAAACTTGGTGCCCGAGGCCGGACTTGAACCGGCACGAGGGTTAAATCTCGCAGGATTTTAAGTCCTGTGCGTCTACCTGTTCCGCCACTCGGGCAGGCACTTTTGTCTTAAATATTTAAGACTATTAGAGTATAACCCATTTTTTAAGCTTTATCAAGTAGTTTTCAGCATTTTACTTAAATTTTACTTTTCATTTATATTTAGTTCTTCTAAAGTTTTGTTCGTCCAGATATCTAAGTTTTGTTCTAAAGGTAAAAATCCTTTTAATGATTCTTTAACTTTTTTATTAGAATCATTAATTCGATAATTAATATTTTTAATAGAAAGTTTCATTTGTTTTGTTTCTTTATTTATATCTAGTATATGGACATAAATTACTTCGTCAAGTTTAATATAATTATTTATATCTGCAACAAAACCTTGTACTATTTCTGAAATATGCACAAGTCCGCTATAATCTTTATCAACTTTCACAAAGAAACCATAATCCTCAATTCCAGAAACAATGCCTTGAACAATCTCACCTTTTTGATACTTCATAAATTCACCAGCCTACAACTAATTATAGCATAGACCTTTACTAAATTTACAATTTTAGATATAATTTAATTAGGTGATTATTTTGGAAGAAAAAATTAAGAAAGTTTTAAATCAATTTCGCCCTTATTTGAATAGTGATGGCGGAGATTTAGAATTTATTAAGTATGAAGATGGAATAGTATTTATCAAACTTATAGGAGCATGTGAGTCTTGTCCATACAAAAACGAAACAATAAAAGATGGAATATTAAGATTTTTACAAGAAGAATTTTCAGAAGTAAGGGATGTAATCAATGTCGAATTATAATTCTTTTTTAAGCCAATTTATATTAATTATTTTATAATTAATTGACATTTCCATATAGATTTGTTTTAAAAATATTTCATAATCCTTTTGTCTATCTATAATTGATAGAAGTTCAGTTTCACTGTAGTCATTTAAAATAATTTCATCAAAGAGATCAAAATAATATGAAGGATATAATAAACGTGCTAATAATAAATTTGCAGTTAAATCTGTCAAAAATAAAGTTTTAATATAATCCACATAATAATTATTATCTCTTTTTTCTAAAAAGAAAGAGCTTTTTATGTACTCAGCAATATCTCTAATTGTAACATCAATTAACATATTATTTGGATTATAATATTCTCCCTTAATTACTGGCACATGCATTCTATAATGCTGGATACTACACTCACCACTAACATTTTTTTCATAAATACCAGCTATATACACAGCGTTTTCAGCAAGTCCTATATAATAATAAACACTATGAAGGACTAGCTTTTTGTCTTGGGCCAGCTCATTTATCTGAATCTCATAATAATCTATTCTTTCGCTCCACATTTTGCTCCAATTAATATTATAATTGACAGGAATAAAAAACTGTTCATCAAATCTTAAAACATCACTAGCCTTACAATTTATTATAAATAATATATATTCTTTATTGTTATGATGAGTAACAAGATTGTTATCTTTATTGTAAACAATAATATAATTATTAATACCATTTTGCATTAATAATTCATAAATATTTAATATATACTTTTGATTTGTTTTTAATTCAACTAATAAATAACTTGAATTACTATTTTCAAAGTAAAAACCTCCATACATTTTATTTATGGTTTTAGGATAAAAATCATAATAATAATTAATTATATTTTCCATATTAAATCATATGAAAAAAACCTAAGTATATAACTTAGGTTATAGATTCGGTCCTTGCATCGAATCAAATATATTTTGATTTGATGCAAAAGGTTGTATTTCTTGATTTATAGTTTCTTGACCTAATTGATTATTATTTACAACCTCAGTTGCTATATCTTGTTGAATAGGTTCTTTTTCAAGTTCTGAAGTAGGCATTAATTTTACTACTTTTGCACTGACACTATCTAAAATATCCATTGCTTTTGCAACCTCATTGATAATTTCTAAATAAACAGCATTATCCTGGGTTTTATTTTCAAAATTTTGTGATAAAAGTTCGGCATTGGTTAAAGAATTAGCATTTATATTTTTTTGATTTTGTAATTCATTATAGGCATTCATCCCTGCTGGACTAATCTCTACAGTATCTTGTGGCATAACAGACTCATCAGAAATCGTTTGTTTTTTATTTCTTAAATTTTCTTCGCGTTTTTGTTGAAAAGTTTCTTTTTTTGCTAAGTCTATAGCAATTATATTTTGAACCCCACTTATTAATTGTGTTTTCATATTAACTATCCCCTATCTCTAGATATTTTATATTTATATCATTACTACCAGTTAGTATTGACTTCATGATGTTTTTCAAACTAATCCATTCTTCATCAGACATTTTATCTGAAACGTTAAAATTTGTCCCCTCAGAAATTATTTCTGTAACATACATTTTAATCAAATTATTTTCAACTACTTCATTTTTTGTATAAAATAAATAGTTTTTCCCAGTACTCAACATCTTAAAATAAGTTATTATTTCAACATTTTCGACTTCCCCACTCGGTAACTTAATATCTACATATTCCATTCTTTGACCTCACTATTCTTTGTTAATCATATCATAAAAAAAAAGCATATTCAATCACTTTTTTTCTAAAATAAAATAGCGGCAATTATATGCACAATTATTTTTAAGATAATTATCAAGATGTTTATAATTATTGAACTCGCGACTATTTTTATTACCCTCTTTGTAAAATCCTTTTAATCTAAGTTTACCATAAGCCCAGTCGCCAACAATATAATCAAAAGCTTCAAAATATTCAGTATATCTTTTTTGAACTTCTTCTAAATTATAACCTTCGCGATAATTTTTTATAACGGTAAATTTTTTTTCATCATATAATATTTCAGTTTCCATGTTATCTCCTTAAGAACCAAAAAGCAATAAGTAAGCCTATCATAATTTCAGTAACTATAATACTTAATAGTACCATTGTATCAACAAAACCACTGCCACTTGTTAAAATTAATTTTTTAGGGTCAAACTTTGCAATTCCCCCCTCAGAGTCATTTGTTTCTTCACTTGTTATTTTATCATTAATTTCTTCGATTTTCAAATTAGAAAGTTGTTTCACTTCATTAATTGATAAACCGTATTTTATATATATATCAATAGATAATAAATTGGGTAAAATTTCTTCAAATATCAATCCTTTATTAAATTGACTTTTCTTTCTCTTCCACAACTTAGATATTAGAAATTGATCTTTATTTGTTAATTCATTAATTATTATTAGTTCTTTATTTGTTGGATTGAAAAAACTATCAAAAACCTCTATATCTTCTATATTTATTGGATGATTTATGCTTTTAGTCATTATCATATTTATTAATAATTTACTTATTTTAATCGTTATGTCATTTTTAGGAAAACTAGTTGAACTATTAAGCCAAATATCATATTCTTCCATATATTTAATAAATAAATTTGCTTGATCTTCTTTAATACCAAATATCTGAAGATTAATAATGAAACTTTTTTCTTTTCCTAATTTAAAAGGATTAATTATATTAATTTCGCCATAAATTTGGACTAAAATTTTAACAACATAAAATTCAAACAAATTAACTTTATTTATTTGTTTGTTATTTATAAAATTTAAATAATTCGTTATGCCATTTTGGATAGCTTTATTAATAAATATTTCCATAAAAGCCTTTCTATTATATAGTAGCACAACTTATTTATTTTATCTATTTTCTATATCTTCTACTTTACATTAAATAGTGAACTATTACTTTCTAAAACACCATTATAAAAACTAGGGATTTTACCTTGAATTACCTTTGATGCAACTAAAACCTCAAACTCTAATTCAATTTTTTCCGACACTGACGGATATAAAAAACTTTCAATAAGATAAAATTTTATATATAAATTTATCAATACTGTATTTATTCCATAGCTACTAATCCTTGTATATACATCACCAACAATACTTTCAAGTAGGTTTATTTTTACATAAATCTTAGGTCCTAAATTCATTAAAAGGGCATTATTAGTATAAGCATAATACGGTATTTTCACTACTAAATTATCCCCAATAGTAGTAGCGTTGCTAGGAACAAGTCCACTTTTTAAATTAATTACTTCTTTTTCAATATCATCTTTTATATCTATTAATGCTTTATAAGCTTTATCTAGCTTAAAATCAACATCAGTTATTTCGTCTTTATCATTTTTTATAATAATAATTAAATCTTCTGCAGCAATTTGTTTTAATTTTTCTTTAGCTAAATTCTTAGTGACGATATTAATAGTAATTTCTTCAATTTCTTTTTTTGTCGAAGTAATAAGAGATTCATTTAATTTTTTACTAAAAACAGCAAATAAAAAAATAGTATTTATTATTATTAAAAGCGCTATTAATAGTATTAGTCTACTTAGTTTAAATTGCCATTTTTTTTTATATTTTAATCTTCTCATATTAATATATATGAAAAATAAAAGAGCTATATTAAAATAGCTCCCAATTTAAGTATTTATTTAGCATAAAAATTGCTACTGATATTAAAACAAGGATAAAAATTACGATTAAAAACTTAATTAAAAATGAATTCGATTTGATATCTTTTTGAATATCAGAAAAATCTTCATAATCTTTTTCAGTGACTGCTAAGTTACCAGTATAAAAAGAATTTTCTAACACTTTTGGAGATTCCATTTCTTCAGTGTTTTCTAAATTAAGTAAATTTACTGCATCTTTACTAGCTTTTTCTTGATTTTCCAATTCTAATTTAGTAATTGTATTAATCAAGGTCATTAGTTCATTTTCATCCGCTTGTTTTTCTGTTGATTTTTCAGACTCTAAATTTAATTTTTGTAATATTTCAAAATTAGTATTACGCAGTTTTTTTAGACGTTCAATATTATAATCAACATTTTGCTGGCTTTTAGCTTTTGCTAAAATCTCATTAATATCATATTCCTTAGTATCAATTTTTTCTAATGGAACTTCTTCTTCAACCATATCTATAGCAATTGACTTCCTTTTAGGTGCATTATCTCGATATTTTTTATCTAAAATTTCCCTAATTTGGTCAACATCGATATTTTTATCCGCTGTTCCTAGTACAGAAACATTCGAGTTCAAATCCATTTTATTATAGTCATCAAATTCATTATTAACATATAAATCTTTATTAAGTTCTGTTCTACTTTTTAACTCTGGCTTTTCTATTCCGTATTTATCCATTCGCGAACCCATAATACCACCCACTTTAAAATAATAATATCACAAAATGTAAACTTTTGGAATATTACTTGCTCTATAAATGATAAACTGTGACTTTTAAGTGAAAATGTTACATAAAATAAGTTTAATTTTTAAGTGAAAATGTTACATATGAAAATTGATAAAAAAATCAATTTTTATTTTGGCGATTTTAAGTGAAAATGTTACATTTTTGT
>JAQVNR010000043.1 GCA_028703035.1 Bacilli bacterium
TTTGTAACCATAATAAAACCTCCATATTGAGGTTTTATTTCAAAAATAGTCTTTGGATAGTCTTGAAATTATCCTGAACTTTACTGTAAACATTCTAAATATTGTTATTTATTACCTAAACTGTAACCATTTTTCCTTTATAATTTTGTAATTATGTTATCTTTTAATTCATCATAAATTTTATCATGCATTTTAACCATACCAGCTCCCATTGTTATATTCATAGTTTCTAGGAAACTATCATATATTATTTTGTTTTTAAATGGTAATAATGTAATTTTTAATAATACTGGTAATAGATGAGCGGGAAATTTTTCTGAAATCGGATTTGAAATTCCAGCTACTGCATAAATATTATTATCATCCATAATATACGCTAACCCTTTTTCATATTTATATATTACAAAGTTTCCAGTAATTCTTTTTTCCCAAGATTTAACTATTACACTTTCTTCTTCAGTTAAAGAAGTACTAACTAAAAATTCTTTAATTATATTTTTGTCTTCCCACATTTTTTCACGTATTTTCACTGTATAATCTGCTATTACATTACCATTTTTATAATAGAAATCTTCTGGTTTTTTAGCTTCTTTAACAATATTATATTTTTTATTTGTAAAATCACATAATAAAACAAATAATTTATAAAACAAAATCGCATCATCATAAGATAACATAGCTTGCTCTTTTATTAAGTACTTTTCATTTAAACAACATTTTTTATATTTCTTCCCACTACCACAGTGACATGGATCGTTGCGCCCTATTTTGTTATTTTCATTTACTATAGTGCTAGGGTTATCACTTTTTTCATTAATCATTTGTTGCGCTGCATGATAAGGTGGAACACCATTATTAGTCCAGTTTGGCATGTTATTATATGCTTCCGTTGATATTTCAAGTAATATATCTACAGTATCTTCATTAATCTTAATATAGTCAGATAATATGTCAAGAAACATAAAAAAACCATTATCTAGGGATATTCCGGCTTGAATTATAAAACTATCTAATAACATATCGAATTGAAAGCTATATTCTAAATTTTCTTTTAAAAATAAAACAAATCTTTTGATATGCGGATTTTCCAAATTTATTTTATTTCTACCTATAGAAATTAATTCATTTTTCTTATATTTATAATTAAAAAGATGGGAATTTTCATTGAAATTATAAAATATATCGTCAGCAAAATCTCGGTATTCTTCACTAAAACACAGTATTGGTTCATTTTCATTATCAATATAAATATATGGTTTAAAATAAGTGTTTTCACTTAAATAATTTTTAAAATCTATATATGACATATTATGATATTCTGAAAAATATACGTAAAAATCATCTAAAGTAAAATTATGGTAAGCTCTAATTAAACCTACAATTAAATAGTTTAATTCATCTCGCTTTTTAATAGCGTCTTCATCTAAGTTATTTAATGCTTCTTCTATAGAACTTTTTATTTCTTTAGGTACTCTTTCAAATTCAGATATGGGTTCGTAAGATAATAAGAATTTTTCTCTAAGTAATTTTAACCATGAATAATCATCATCTTTCCAATCTTTTAAAAAGGGTTTTGTTTTAGTTTTTTTATTTAATATTTTTTTTAAGAGTGCTAGTTCTTCAAAAGAACAAACATCAATAATTGATTGTGGATTATCATTATACATTTTATAAATATCTAATACCATTTGATATTTAGTAATTTTTTTATATTCTTTAGGATTTTCAACTAAATTAGAATAGCCTCTATATATCGTTTCTTTACCATATATATTTATTATTTGTTTTAATTCCATTATAACTTCCTCATATGTCTTTCTTGCAGTATAATACCATAAAACAGGATATTTATATACTTTTTTTTGACCAGTTAAATTTCGCCCGGGATTTAAATCAATTTCTAGCGATACTTTTTTATGAGTACTATAAATTTCATCTAAGTTATTTTTAATGCATTAAAATGTTGCGTGCATCATCTTCTTTAGTAATAGTAGAAATACTACATTCTGGACACACCAAAATTAATTAATATTGTTTTCATGATTTTGAAATAGCAATTATACTTGCTAATGTAATCTTGCCACTTCCCGGTAGTCGATTATAAATGTAATATTCAACTTCCAAAAACAATCCCAAATCTTCTACTTTTTCTAAGGTTATTTCATATTCTTTAAATTTATATAATTTTTTTAAATTGTTTATTGTAAGTAGTCTTTTTAATCCTAATATTTCAATTATTTTCTTACCCATTTCATAAGAATCAATTGCAATCTCATATTCATCAGAATATAACCACTTTCCATCATTTTCAAAATGATCTTTTTTATATGTTAATGAAGATTCTTCGTTTTTTGTTCTTATTCTAAAACACTCAATACTTCAACTAAAATTTCAATTTCTTTCATATTTTCTCCTATAATAATTTCACTTGTTTTATCTTCTGTTTTTTACCTGCAAATCAATCATAATTATTTAATAGTGCTTAAGTCTTTTTTTCAGTGTCTAATTAAATCCGCGTTGGATTTATATCAATTTCCAGCGATACTTTTTTATGAGCACTATAAACTTCATCTAAGTTTCTTAAAGAATCTTTAATAAAATTAAAATTTTTATATTTCAATATTATTTGAAAACGATATATGTTATTTATTTTAAACATTGCAGCTGTAGTTGGTCCAAGAATAATAACTTCATTATTTAAACTTCGCTTTAAATAGTTTAAAACATTTGTTGCTTCACTTGATGCTTCTTTATAATCTTTAGAGGTTATTTTAATAGAAGTTAAATAAAAATATGGTGGATATTTTAAAAGTCTTCTAATATTCATTTCATAATTATATAAATTTAGATAATCATTTTGTTTAACAAAATTTAAAGTTTTATCATCGGAATTAAAGGTTTGAATAATTACCTCACCAGGAATTTTGCTTCTTCCTGCTCTACCTGATACTTGATGAAGCAAACTAAAAGTATATTCTCCGCTTCTAAAGTCGGGTATATTAAGTGAATCATCAGCGTTTATTACTCCAACAAGTGTTACTTTAGGAAAATCAAGTCCTTTTGATATCATTTGGGTTCCTAAAATAATATCGACTTCTTCATTTTCAATCATCGTTATAATTTTTTCATGAGATCCTTTTTTAGTAGTAGTATCAGCATCCATGCGAATAACTTTAGCCTGAGGATATTTTTCTCTTACTTCTTCTTCTAACTTTTCTGTTCCAAGCCCATAAGATGTAAGAGAGTTTTCTTTACATGATGGACACTCTTCCTCATTTAAAACTGTATATCCGCAGTAATGACATTTTAAATTATTTGAAGTTTTATGATAAGTTAAAGTTATTTCACAGTGTGGGCATTTATAAGTATATCCACAATTCTTACAAGTTACGATTCTCGTAAAACCACGTCTATTTAAAAATAACATAATTTGCTCTTTTTTAAGTAGTTTTTCTTTAATTTTTTTATCTAAATCTTCGCTGATAATCATATTTCTTTTTTTATATTCTTCGGCCATATCTACAATAGTAATTTTAGGTAAAGAAGCATCTCCTATTCTTTTATCTAAAGTAATTAATTTATAGACCTCTTTTTGACTTCTCGCATAACTTTCAAGCAAGGGAGTTGCAGATCCTAAAATAAGTGGAGCATTATGGTTTAGACTTCTTTTTTTAGCAATATCAAGAGCATGATAACGAGGATTATTTTCTTGTTTATAATTAGTACTATGCTCCTCATCTATGACAATAATACCAATGTTTCTTAAGGGAACAAAAATAGCACTTCTAGTTCCAACTACCACTTTTACTTCTCCTAAAAATATCTTTTTATACTCATCATGCCTTTCCCCAGCAGAAAGGGCACTGTGAAAAATTGCCACATCACTGCCAAATCTTGAGTAAAAACGATTAACTATCTGGGTAGTTAAAGATATTTCCGGGACTAACATTATTGCAGTTTTACCACTAGCAATAACTTTTTCAATAAGTGACATATAAACTTCAGTCTTTCCTGAACCAGTTATTCCATGAATCAAATAAGTATTAGCTTTATTTAGTTCAACTAATGAAACAGCATTTTCTTGATCAAGAGTTAATTTTGGTTTGGAAATATTACTAACATT
The DNA here is from genome assembly GCA_028703035.1 of Bacilli bacterium. Lineage (GTDB taxonomy): Bacteria > Bacillota_I > Bacilli_A > RF39 > UBA660 > DUUS01. The sequence goes on from JAQVNR010000043.1 coordinate 4,124, forward strand.
TTGATTAATTCGATATTTAGTTTCTTTTCTTAAATAGATTAAATTTTCCGCAAGTAAAGGTTTAACAACTGCACTACTATATTCTTTTTGCATTATAGTTTCACTTTGTAATAATCTTGTTAATAATTCATTTCTTTTAGGGGCTCTTTTATTATTTTTAACATATTTTAAAGCAATATCTTTATTTACTAATTCTAAATAAATATCATATAAATTATAATTACTTTTAATGCTTTTTACTTTCATACTACTAGGAAACATTGTATTATATGCGGTTATTAATGAGCACATTGATACTTCTTTTAAATATTTACCTAGTTCTAAGAGTTCATCATTTAAAGCAAATTCTTCATTTGTAATTGAAATTATTTCTTTTAAATTATCTGTTTCTGTCTCATTTTTAATATTTATGACAAAGCCATTAATAACTTGATGCCCAAAAGGAACAACTACTTTCATTCCAGTTTTTAATTTAGTTTTTAAATAATTTGGCACTATATAAGTAAATGAGCGATCTAAAGATTTTACCCCATATTCAACAAGTACTTCGGCATACATAAAACATCTTCCTTACTTACCCATTATAGCACTATCTAAAATAGTTTTTGCTTCTTCTAAAGTTTTATAACGGATAATTATATTTTTAGGATTGCCAGAAATCATCGAAGAAATACTTTTAATAGATGCCTCATCATACAAACAGATAACTTTTTTATTATGTTCTAAAGCATAGCCTAATTCATAACCAACACCTATTGAAGGAACTGATACCTCAGCAATAATAATGTCTGATGCATCAAGCCATTTTTTATGACGATTATAAATATAATCATCACTTAAAGGTTTTTCTTGCCAAATATTTTTAGTTATAACTTCCCCATAATTTTCTAAAAAATTTATTAAATTCAAATAATCGCTTTCTTTTTCTCTGCCACCATTAATTGATCCTGCAAAATATATTTTCATAAATCATCTACCTCTTTTAAAATTATATCACGATTTTTAACTTGACTATATAGTACAAATGTTCTATAATTTATTTAGGTGATTGAAGATGAATGATTTATATCCAAAAAGAAATATTATCGCAATTGATCTTAAAAGTTTTTTTGCATCTTGTGAGTGTGTTGAAAGAGGCATTGATGGTAGTAGTGCCCCACTAGTTGTTTGTGATCCTGTTAAAAAAGGGGCGATGACTTTAGCTGTTTCACCTTATTTAAAGAACCTAGGAGTTAAAGGACGAACTAGAGTTTATGATTTACCTAAAAATATTAAAATTATTAAAGTTCCCCCAAGAATGGGACTATATAAGAAAAAAAGCAAAGAAGTTATTAAAGTTTATGAAGAGTTTGTCGCTAAAGATGATATGCATATATATTCAATTGATGAAGTCTTTTTAGATGTAACAAGTTATTTATCTCTTTATCAAAAAAGTGCGAGCTTACTTGCCGAAGATATTCTAAAAAGAATTAAAGAAAAAACTGGTTTAACAGCAGTGGCAGGAATTGGTCCTAATATCTTTCTGGCTAAAGTTTGTATGGATCTTGAAAGTAAACACAGCCCTAATAATATTAGTTCTTGGTCATATGATGATGTTGCTAGTAAACTATGGAATACCCAGCCCCTATCTAAAGTTTGGGGTATTGGCATTAGAATGGAAAAACGATTAAATGCTCTTCAGTTATATAAGATTGGAGATATTGCGAGATCGAGTCGCTTTATCCTAAAAGAAAAATTTGGTGTTTTAGGTGAAGAACTATGGTATCGGGCAAATGGAATTGATTTAACTAAAATAAGTGATTTAAATGCTCCACCTAAAAATGAGTCAATTAGTCATAGTCAAATTTTATATAAAGATTATGATGAAAGTAATATAAATATAATAATTAAAGAGATGATTGATCTTTTAACAAAAAGACTTAGAAACATGAAAAAAAATGCTTTAGTAGTTGGACTATTTATTAACTATTCTAAAAGTATTGGCGGAGGTTTTAGTCACTCAATTAAATTAGATAAATATACTAAAGACTCAAAAGAAATATTTGCAGTTTGTTTAAATATTTTTAATAAATATTATGATTATTTACCAATTAGACAAGTTGGGGTTTATTTGGCATGTCTTTCACCTGATAATGGAATCCAGCTAAATTTGTTTGAGCCTTATAAAGACGCCATACTGGCAGAAGAAGCTAACCAAGCAGTGGATCTAATTAAAGATAAATATGGCACAAATAGTTTATTAAAAGCTTCTAGTTTACTTGAAGATTCAACAATTATTGCTAGAAACCATAAAAACGGCGATGAAAGGTATTGATTTTAAGAAAGGCTTATGCTAGAATTATATTGTTCTTATGGGGAATTAGCTCAGTTGGCTAGAGCATCTGCCTTGCACGCAGAATGTCGCAGGTTCGAGTCCTGTATTCTCCACCATAAGAAAATTGAAGCCTTATATTTAGGCTTTTTTATATTTGTTTCATAATAATTTATATTAAAAACTTTGATTTTTGTGTGACTTTTAAGTGAAAATGTTACCTATGAAAATATTCTGACATGTTAAAATTGACATTTACCTTATTCTATAGTATTATTTTTTTACCGATGGGGGTTGGAATACAATATTTACGAAACATAACCCTAATTGTGGTTTTTTTTACTTTAAATGGGGGTTAAATTATGGAATTAAAAATATTAAAGTTTGTTTATGATTGTTTAAGAAATATGAAAATAATTGATACAAAGTATATTGAAAAGATGGAATTAAAAATATTAAAGTTAATTTATGATTATTCAATAAATATGAAAATAATTGATAAAAAATATATTGAAAAGCTAGTTGAAATTGTAACTACCTCAAAATCATTGAATAGTTATGTAAGAAATATATTGTGGCTTAAAGAACTAAAAGAAAGAGGTAATGGTATTAATATGGGTAGTTATAACTTAATGAACAAAAACTTAGAAGTTAATCTAGCGTTTTTAGAATGGCTATTTGAACATCATCTTAGATATGATTATTTATTTAGTGATATTGAACAGATTTTTTATAGAAATTTAATATTTACGCAAGTTATATTACACGAATTAGAACACGCTAATCAAAATAAAATGGTTGATTTAAAAGGCGATGATTTAGAAACGAAATTATTAAGTGCTAATTTTATGATTGAACAAACATTGAAAAACCCTAAATTTCGGGAACTGATTGATAAAGGCTATATTTCAGTTGTAAATTTAATTGTGTATATAGAAGAACAAAAAGCTCTATATTATCTATTTTATGAACAAAGTCCAAGTGAAAGATTAGCTGAAATTAAATCCCTCAGAATAATAAATAACATTTTAGAGATAATAAAAAAATATGTTCCAAATTTAAGTCAAATTGAAAAGGCTTCATTGATTGAACAAATGTTAAGAGGATATTCTCCAGGTCGGGATAGTGTTGAAAGTCCTACTCAGATTTATTTAATGGGAACAGGTCAACAAAATATAATGTTATTAACAGAATTTGATTGGTTTGATTTTGATGAAAAGATAATGCTGGAAAAAGTTAGTGAAAAATATGATTTAAAAAAAAGACTGACTTATGGATTACCTGTGAATAAAGCTGAATATTGCCAAACTAAAAAATGGTTACAATCAACCAATAAATTTATGTAATAAAATAAAGCTGTAATATACTCTAAGTTTAGTTCTATACAGGAACAATACCTGTCTTTCAAAAGATTTAATATATAGCGAAATAGTTCTACTGCATTTGATAAATTATCTCGTGGCATTAATTTTATAATTCAAAATTAAAAATGTTTACCTGAACATAACCTTTCCTTTACTATAAATCTAAACTATCATATAATTAAATTAGAAAAGAGGTTTATATGCAATTTAAAAAAATTATGTGGGGATTAATATTTATTTTACTTGGAGTTATATTAGGAACTAATGCTCTTGGACTAACTAATATAGAAATATTTTTTGATGGATGGTGGACACTTTTTATTATTATCCCAAGTTTTATTGGATTATTTAAAAGAAAAGATTTTACTAGTAGTATAATTGGACTTCTAATTGGACTTATTTTATTATTATCGGTTAGAGGTATTATTGATTTTGAAATAATAGGTATTTTAATTATACCTACAATCTTTATTATTATTGGATTATCTATTATCTTTAATAATATTATTAAAGATAAAGTAACTGAAAAGTTTAAGACAACTAATAAAGATGGACTAGAGATGATTACTGCTACTTTTGCTGAGCAAAAAGTAAATAAAGATAATGAAAAATTTAGTGGTGCTAATTTAGATGCTGTTTTTGGTAGTATTATTTTGGATTTAACTAAAGCAACTATTGATAAAGAAGCGGTTATTAAAGCTAGTAGTATCTTTGCTAGTATTAAAATAATAGTGCCTAATGATGTAGATATTAAAATAAAATCAACCCCTATTTTTGGTGGTGTATCTAATAAAATCAGTAATAAAAAGGATAATAAAAAAACTATCTATATTGAATCTTTCTGTTTATTTGGAGGACTTGATATAAAATGAATGGGATGCAAAAAGCTATTAAAGTAATTGCGATATGCTTTGCTATATTTATAATAACTAATATCATCAGTGCCCTATTATTTGGTGTTTCTATACTTGTTAAGACAACAAGCCCAGTTAAATATACTGAAGATTATACTAATACTTATGGTTATATTGAAAATATAGATATTAATATTGGCGCGACTAATCTTATTATTAAAGAAGGTACTGAGTTTAAGCTTAAATTAAATGAAGTATCTAAAAATTTTAAAGAAACGTATCAAAACAACACTTTGAAAATTAATGAAGATAATAAATGGCTTTATCGAAAAAACACTTCAAGTGTAATATTATATATCCCTAAAAATCACTTATTAAAAGAAGTTTTAATAGAGAGTGATACTGGAAAAGTAGAACTAGATGGAATTTCTGCAAGCAGTTTTAAAATAAATCAGGGAGCTGGGATTGTAATTATTAATAACTCTAAACTAAATAATTTAGATTTAGAAGCTGGAATTGGAAAAATATATATTAATTCAGAGATTACTGGAAACAGTAAAATTGAAAGTGGGATTGGTAAAGTAAGTTTAATTCTTAATAATAAAGAAGAATATCAACTAGATATTACTAAAGGTATTGGAAGTATTTATATAGATAAAGTTAGCCAGCCTAATAAGACAATATATGGTACCGGTAATAATAATTTAAAAATCGAAAGTGGAATCGGCGAAATTAATATTAATTTTAATAATTAGAACGTATATTTTAAAATAAATTACATATATTATTATTAAGAAGGTAAGATATTCTTTTACTTTCTTACATGGTCACACAAAATAACGTGTGACCTTTTTATTTAATTTTTAAATATTGATCATAAATACAACTACTTTAACAAAAAATTAATGATAAAAAGTTATTTATCTGATAAAATAATGATATGGAAATAAATTATTTAAAAAAATATAAAAAAATAATGGTAATTGGGCATAATAAACCAGATCCTGATTCGATGATATCTTCTAAGTTGATGGCAGATATATTAAGTGATGCCGGAATAAATGCGAGTTATGCAATTTTAGAAAAAGATTTGCAAGATTTAGAAGTAAAAAAAGTCGTCAAAGACTGTTTGGATTATCAGCCTTTTGTAATTAAAGAAAAAGATATTCCTAATTACAAATACTTTTTAGTCGATCATAATGATATCTCTCAAAGCATCAATAATAAAACGTTAGTAGTAGGAGCTGTTGATCATCATCCTGATAGTAAAAGTATTAATAATGCTATATTTATGGAAGTATGTTCAACAGCAATTGGAATATATTTACTATTTAAAGGTAAATATAAGTTTAATGAAATTCAAAAACAACAAATATATCACGCAACACTCGCTGATAGTTCTTATGGTTATAATTCCCGTTATAAAGATTCTGATAAAGAAGTAATTAGAGAGTTAGGTTTTAATCCTGATTTTAGTGATGCTTTTTTGAAATATTTTACTCCGACTAATTTAACTGATAAAGAAATAGCTTTTACAACTGCTAATCATAAAAACTATCTTTTCGGTGATATTAAATTTGAAAGCACTATTATTGAAGCTCTAGATTTTGTTTTATTGGAAGAATACAAAATTTTTATTAAAAATGGAACAAAAAATTTACTTGGCATCTGGGTTGATTATAATCATAATAAAACTTATATGTTTTTTAAATATAATGATTTATATTTCGAGAAAAAATATGATATAATTGCTTCAAGATCAATAATAATATTAAAAAATGCATTAGAATTTTTAGAAAGAAATGGTTTAAATGTTTAAAAAAAGAAGTAAATTATTATTTATAACAGTTACACTTGAAAGTATATTTTGTCTTTGGACTTTATTTTATTTTAATTATTTAGATAGATTATCTTATCAAGATAGTGTGATTTATAAAGAAATAGATTTAGCTTTATTAATCGAAAACATGTTTACAAGCACGTGGTGGGCTTTAATTATTTTAGTATTATGTTTAATTACCATTTTTAGTTTAGTTTCATTTATTTATAAAGATTTAAAATACCAGTTTATTAGTATTCTTCTGTGGTTTATATTGTTTATTTTAGCACTTGATATTAAAGGAAATATTAGTAATATATTTAGCACAGTAATGATATTTATCCCAGTTATTACTTTAAATATTTTTAGCTATATCAATCATAAAAGCAAAATCAAATGATTCTGCTTTAAATATAATCTTCGATTTTTTCAAAAATATTAGGTTCTAATATTTTTTTTATTTGTATTCTATTCTGATAAAGTTTTAATTTTTTTTCATAGTCAGTTAATTTATTGGTTATATCTATTAATGTTTTACTTATAGCGTTTTTTGACACTTCATAAATATCGGCTATTTCTTGTAAAGATAAATTATTAAAATAATATTCTTCAAAATATTTTATTTGAGTATTGGTTAGAAGACTTCCATAATAATCATATAAATTACTATAATATAAAATATTTTTCATTAGAGCATATCCTTAAATAAACCATAAATATATTCTTCAATATCAAATGGTTTTAAATCATTAACACCCTCGCCCAGACCAATAAATTTAACCGGAATATTAACTTCTTCTTTAATTGCTAAAACAATCCCACCTTTAGCAGTTCCATCAAGTTTAGTTAAAACTATTCCGGTAATATTAGTTATTTCTTTAAAGCTAGAAGCTTGACTAATACCATTTTGACCAGTAGTTGCATCAATTATTAATAATGTTTCATGTGGTGCATCAGGGATATGTTTACCAATTACTTTATTTATCTTTTCTAATTCATTCATTAGATTTACTTTGTTTTGAAGTCTCCCAGCGGTGTCAATTAAAACAATATCAACATTTTCGGATAAAGCTTTATCAAGGCCATCGTATATGACACTAGCAGGATCAGCGTTTTCTTTTCCAACAAATAAAGAACTAGTAGTTTTAGCCCATTCTTCAAGTTGAGGAACCGCACCAGCTCTAAAAGTATCCCCAGCAACTAACATTACTTTTTTGCCCTCTTTAGAATATTTATTTGCTAATTTACCAATTGTTGTTGTTTTACCTACTCCATTAACTCCAACCGTTAAAATAATAGTCGGACCAGATGATGCCATCTTGATTTTATCAGTTAAAGATTCACTATCAACATAAATCATAAAAAGTTCATCAACTATTACTTCTTGTAAAAATTTTGGATCAGTAATACTTTCTTCTTTAACTCTTTTTTTTAATTTTTCTAAAAAGCTTTGGACCGTTTTAACGCCAATATCAGCCTTAATTAAAATATGTTCTAGTTCATCATAATAATCATCAGTTACTTTATGAAATTTAAGACCAAGTAAATTAAGTTCACTGACAAATTCTTTTCTGGTTTTTTCAAGACCTTTATCATAGATTTCAGTATTTTCTTTATTATCGGTTTTAAATATTTGTTTGAATTTATTAAATAGTCCCATTTTTTCCTCCTTAATTACAAGTAAGGTAGTGTCAAAAGTTTAGTATTACAAATTGACACTTTCCCTTTATATACAACACTTTTAGTGCTGTTTTACCTTTCACCTCTTTTTTTCACTGCTTTTTTTC
>JAQVNR010000095.1 GCA_028703035.1 Bacilli bacterium
TTGAGTGCGTAATTTTAGGATATTATTTGCGAAAAATCATTATTTATGTTTTAAGATATCGTTCTGGCGATAATATTAATTCATTTTTTTATTTTACACGTTTTCCATAAAACTTTTTACACTACCTACAAGTAATTCCTTCCATAAATACTTTTAAATTTGTCATTTTCTTACAATCTTTACCGGATCCATTTATGCAGTCAAAACGGATTATAAAATCACCATCGCAATTATCAGCTTTAATTATATATTCATTTGTTTTTAAAAAATCTAATGGCACACTAATACCACTCATTAAAGCATTTTTAGCATCAACACAATTATTTATACTTGTTAAACCTAAATCACTGCGCAGAACACTTAAAATATCACTGGCTTTATCACATATATAAATCTCTTGAGCTAGTACTTCAGCCGATTCTTTAATGCTGGCAAGTGCTAGTTCATTAGTTTTTTTTCGGCTTTCAATAATAGAGCTACTAACTGCCGAATAACCAATAGTTAAAATAATTCCTAAAATTATAATAACTACTAAAAGTTCAACTAATGTAAATCCTTTTTTATTTTTCATCTAAACCCTTTCCATATAAACATCCACAATAATTTTGCCGATATAAATTATATCTTTTTGAAAGTTCAATACTTTTTTTATAGCCATCTTCTTTTTTAAAATCAGAAATTAAATATTTTATTTGATACTTAGCCTCCAGGCTCTTACCGATTTCATTAATAATCTTACTATTTTTATAAGGACTAACTGTCAAAGTAGTAGTAAAGTAATCAAAATTATTGATTTTAGCGAGCTTTGCCGTTTTTTCAAGTCTTAATTTATAGCACAGCTCACATCTTTTTCCGCCCTCTTTTTCTTTTTCAAAACCTTTAACTTTGTTTTTAAATTCGTCATTTAAGTAATCTATCTCTAGATAGTTAATGTTTAATTTTTTTAATAATTTAATTTGCTCATCTTTTCTTTTAGTATACTCAGCAAATGGTTCAATATTAGGATTATAAAATAAAACTGTTAAAGAAAAATCTGGCTTTAATTTCTCAATAACACTTGCCCCGCACGGAGCACAGCAACTATGTAATAGTAATTTATTCATCTTTATACTCAGTGAAGACAAAGTTCTCAGAATTACCACTATCTAAGTTTAAAAAGCCTTTTTTATTATCTAAGCTGGCATATATTTCCCGATAATGAAGTAGCACATCACACTTCGAAGCATTAATAAATACAGTATTTTCATCATTCATATACAAAATAAACCTTTCATCATCAACACTTACTCCTTCATCACTTATGGCTGGAGAATATTCTATTTCACTTATTAAATTAAGAATTCCATAATCCAGATTTCCTAAACATAATAAAAATTTCTTAAGAACTTTTTCATCAGCATAATTTATTAAAGTAGGTACTCCAAAGTATTTATACTGGTTGTTGGTACTCGCCCCAGTTCCTAGCATTAATTTATTAGTTGAATTATTTAATAAAACCACTTTAGATTCTACTACTTCTATATATAATCTAAACTTTAAGTCTCTTTTAATAATAACATCTTCAATTAAAGGATTACTTTTTATTTTCTTTTTTAAAGATCTAGTACTTATTCCAAAAACGGATGGGTAATCTTTGATATCAGATGCTTCAATTATTTCATAATCTTTAACATAAGTATTGCCAGTAATAATTATGTTTCTGATTGGCTGATCAAATAAATAATAAACTCCATAAATAATTAAATATAAAAACAAGGTAAAAACAAATAATTTTTTAATATTTAATTTCTTCTTTTTAGAAGTTTTCATCCATTATCACCTACTTTTACTTTATTAAGTCTTTTAAAACATTATATATAATAGTACTACTATTAGGAATTGCTATTTTTTTTAAATTTTTTACCATTTTTTCATTATAGTTTTTATCGCTTAAGATTTTATTTATCTTTTCTTTTAATAATTTAGAAGTTAAATCTGCTTCTTCAATCATTTCACCGGCCCCAGCTTCTTTAATACTAAGAGCATTATAAAATTGATGATTATTAGCAACATATGGACTAGGTATTAAAATATTAGGAATTGTAAGAGCTGTTATTTCACTAATTGTACTAGCTCCAGCTCTTGAAATAATTAAATCCATATCTTTCATTAAAGCAGCTAAATTATCAACATAAGGTACTACTTTGACATTTTTACTAAATTTATTTTTGGAAAATTCTTCATAATAATCTTTTCCAGTTATATATAATACATCATAATCCTCATTATGAGTACTCATTAAAAATTCTAACATTTTTTTATTCATTATACTTGAGCCCAGACTACCTTGGACAATTAAAATACTTTTTTTCTTCCTGCTTAAACCATATTTTGTTTTGGGGATTGCTTTAATATCAAGAGCAGATTCAGAGCAGGGATTGCCAGTTAAAATACATTTTTTAGCATCAAAATAATTAATAGAGTCAGCAAAACTTAAACCAATTTTATCTACTGAATATGCTAAAATTCGGTTACTTTTTCCGGGAATACTATTTTGTTCGTGAATAAATGTTTTTACTCCTAGTTTTTTAGCTACTCTTAAAACTGGAAATGTAACATAACCCCCAACACCAACTACTACATCAGGCTTAAACTCTTTGATAAGCTTTAGACATCTTTTTTTAGCTTTAATTATTAAACCGATATTTTTAAGGTTAGTTTTTAAATCTCTTTTACTAAGACCATAGATTTCAATTTCTTCATATCGGTAACCTTTTTTTGGTACAATATCTTTTTCCATCCGGTTATGAGTCCCAATATAAAGGATTTCACTTGTCTTATCAAGTTCCATAACTTTATCAGCTATAGCTAAAGCTGGAATAATATGACCGCCAGTTCCACCAGCTGTTATAATTACTCGCATTAGTTATCACCTTGTATAATACTATTAGTTCATTAAAGAACTGCTTGTATTATATCCTTTCTTTTATTATAATACATTCTGACACTGTGGATTGTTCTGACTCACCTTATAGCTTAGACTATTCTACG
>JAQVNR010000002.1 GCA_028703035.1 Bacilli bacterium
ATGTCTCATTAAAAGTTGCAGCTGCAGAAATTAAGCCGTCTCTCTGAGTTGATGCTTCTCCGTCGGCTCCACCATACATATACCCAACATATTTCGCATCATATATATCGGCATTCCATAGATGTTTATCTGTTAATTTGGTATTATCACCTTCTATATTTACTGTACTGCTATCATTAAACTGAGCCTCGGTTCCATTATATACTAGTCTTATAGAGCCATCGCCATTGATTCTAACAATCTTCCACTGGAAGCTTCCCCAGATTAAATTATTATTGAGTTCAGTTTTAAGACCTCGATAGTAATATGACATGCCATAATTATCTGGTGTTGCGTATAAGCCTGTATCATCTATAGTTGCTATTTCAGAAAAATCAGGATCACCTTTTGCTTCAATTACAGCTGGGCCATCCTCTAGGGCAAGAATTGAATCTCTTAAGGTAGGTGCTGTGATTACTACAAATGGGTCAGTAGCGCTACCACTACCACTTACCTGAGTCGAAGATTTGATTGATACTGCTGGCCGCACACCGAGGGTGCCGGCGACAAGACTACTGCCCAGACCGCCACTCGTATTTACATTAAACATGCTCGCATTGCCACTCGAGTTCACAGAGCGAGGCGAAAGCGTCCACCAAACTTTGCTTGTATATAAATAATTGGTGATATTCTTTTCATTAAAAACTAACCCTGCCATAGCTGCCTCATCGGCCGTTAATAAGCCGACTGGATATTTTAAATCTCCATTACCTTCTTCTATATCAGTATTTGTAGTGAAGCAATCATTTGGCTCGGCACACATTAAAGTAGGAGTTTTTTTTGTATTTAGGCGGTAATATGCTGCATAATATGTCTCACTTTTCCCACAACCATCTCCGGTAGGGTCTCCGTCTACCTCACTTTGAAGCTGGCGGTCATTACAAAATAGATTATTTGCTACATCTGATTCATATGATTTATTTAATATATTTTCACTATACCAAGTTTCTAGTTCTGTTTTTATATTAGTCAATGTCTCATTTAATACAGCTCCTTCTCTTGTAGTTGAAAGAACTCCATTGTCTCCGCCATACATATATCCGACATATTTTGCATCATCATAATTAGTTATGTTCCATGCTTGAGTACCTGTTAACTGAGTAACTGTTTCTATATTATTGACAGTGCCATTTGTATTAAACTGAGCCTCGGTGCCATTATAAACAAGTCTTATGGAACCATTACCATTGATTCTGACTATCTTCCACTGAAAGCCTCCCCAGATTATGTTGTTATTTAGTTCATCTTTTAGACCTCGATAGTAATAAGAGGTACCATAATTATCCTCGGCTGCATATAGTCCACTTGTACCGTTTATTACACTAAAATCTGGCGTACCTTTTGACTCAATTGCTGAAGCTCCTCCATCTTGGGATAAGATTGAATCTTCTAAGGGAAGAATTTCTAGTTCTGTTTTAGTCACACCTATAATTGATAGTCTTACTGATAATTTTTGGTCTTTTATTGTATCATCTGTCCAAATAGATTCATTATCTCCGTTTAGCCACATTCTAAAGTTATAGACATGTTCTTCTGCACCATTAAATGAACTTGTTAAAAGAGTATAGTTGTTTTCATATCCAGGTAAAGCTGGTTGAGGTTCTTCTGTTAGTTCACTTAGAAGTAATTTTCGACTAGATGTTAAACCATCTAAGTCTATTTTTACATATTCTTTATTAGTAATTGTTGATGAGGTTTCTACTGACATAATTATTTGGTATTCTACAAATGTATTACAGTTATTCTTTACAGTAAATCTATATGGTATTTGAGTAGTTCCTTCTTGATCGGTCATTGGATATGAATTAGTTAAATTTAGGGCATCTGTATCACCTTCAATGGATATATCGATGCAGTCTAAAGTGCTTATCATATTCTCACTTGTTTGAGTCGTACTTTTTCTAAATACTGCATAGGTTGCAATAAATATAACTGCTAGTAAAGCAATTATTCCAATGGTTAAATAGATTTTATATTTTTTAGCTGTTGTTTTCATATATATATCTTCTACTTTCTTAAATAAAGTTTAACATAAAAATAGATTGAATTCAATCAATCTTTTGGTTTTGTAAAAATGCTGGCAACAAATGCAAATACTACGGCGGAAACGACTCCTGCTGATACTGCGGCAAGCATTCCTGTAAAAAGTCCAAGGGTACCATTTTCTAAATAGCCAGTATAGGTTCCGTTTAGAAGTAAATTACCAAATGAAACAATGGGAATATTTGCCCCTGCTCCAACTATGGATACTATTTTATCGTATATATTAAATATTCCCAGGAATGCTCCTAGTACAACAAATATTGTTGTAACGTGTCCGGGAGTAAGTTTGGTATTGTCTAATATAATTTGACCGATTAAACAAATAGTACCACAAAATAGAAAAGAATAAACTAAGGTCATTTTTCCACCTCCAAATATATTGCGTGGGTAACTGTTGGGATTGTATTTTTTTGATTTACTAGTACTGGGCTGTGTAAAGAACCTGTTGCTAAATATAATATTTTTTTATATTTTTTTTGATGAATATATTTTGTTACTAGCATTAGGGCTTGAGCAGCGGTTCCGCTTGCTCCGGCATATTCAAAATTTTTATAAAATTCTGCTCCAGCATCAAAATGGTTTTTTATGCTTAGGTTATATTCTTGTTTTAATGTTTCTTTAAAAATATTTTCTCCTACTTTACCAAGGTCTCCAGTTAAAATTAAATCATAATCTTTAATAGTTGTGTTTGTAATAGTTAAATGTTCGATTAAAGTTTTAACAGCTCCGAGTGCCATAACAGCTCCCATATTATGAGCATCTTTGATATAAGAATCTATTGTTTTACCTAAGGTAGCGCTTACTATTTTTATTTTTGATGGGGTTTTTGAAAGTTTTATTCCGACAGCTGCGGTTGCTGTTGATGAGCTTCTTGCAGGTTTTGGAGCTCCATATTCAACGGGAAATCTAAATTGTTTTTCAGCAGCTAAGTTATGAGAACTAGTAATAAATATTCCTTCTTTAATAAGTTTACTTTGGATAAAAGTAGATAATGTAATAAGTGATGATGCTGAGGTTGCGCATGCTGAGTACATTCCCATTGAAGGAATATTTATATTCATAGTTGAAAGTGCAAAAGCTGTTAGTTGATTAGTTAAATCTCCGCCTACTATTAGTTCTGTTTTATTATCTATTAATTTATTTAAAATAGTCTTTTGCATTTTAGCTTCAGCTTTCTCCATAGTTTTTTCATTATAATAATCATCTTCTAAATAAAGATCACAATTTTTAACTCCAGATTCTTTTTCAAAGGGACCAGCTACTACATAATAATCAGTTAGATAAACATCTTTAAAGTTAAACATAAATTATCACCTTAATAATGGCAAAGAAAAATGCTGATACTATTCCATAAAGTAAAATACAACCAGCTAGTTTAAAAAACGATGCACCAACTCCAGTAATGAGCCCATCTGTTTTATAGTCAAGAGCACTACTGGTAATAGAGTGAGCAAACCCAGTAATAGGTACGATTAATCCACATTTATATTTCATTACTAATTTATCAAAAAAACTTAAAGCAGTAAAAATACTAGCCATTAAAATATAAATTATTAAAACCCAAGTAGTTGCATCTTTTACTGTTAAATGTAAATTATAAACAAGTAGTAGTTTTATGCCTTCGGCAATAAATCCTAATACTCCTCCCATAAGAAATGCCAGAGCAGAATTTTCTAATTTCTTTTCTTTTGGAGTTAAGTCTTTGACAATTTTTAAATATTTATTTTTATTCAAATTAAAATCACCTAATTATATTATGGGTGATTTTATAAAGCAATATACTCTTTTATCTTTTTTTTACTTTTAGTTTCAAGTCTTGAGACTTTAACTTGACTAATACCTAAAACAGTTGCTGTTTCTGTTTGTGATAAATCCTGGAAATAACGATAATCAATTACTGATTGTTCTAGAGGCTCTAAAGTTTCTATTGAGTCATTTACTAATATTTTATCATCGACATTATCTTCTACTTTAATAAAGTCTATTAATTCAGATTCTCCTAGACTTTCGAATTCATAGTCAAGGCTTAACATTGATTCAGTTAATAGTAAAACATCAGTTGCTATAGTCTCATCTATTTCAGCATATAAGCATATTTCAGTTAGAGTCGGTTCTTTTTTTAGTTTTTGAATTAATTCTTCTTTAGCAAGATTAATATTTTTTAATATTTTTAAATAATATTTATTTAATTTAATATCTCGACTTTTATTAGTAAGTTCATACATTTCCCCAAATATATATTTATAGGAAAAACTCATAAAGTTTACCCCAAGTGTTTCATCAAATTTTCTACTTGCTTTTATTAAACCAATACATCCAGCTTGAAATAAATCTGATATTTCAACATTATAAAACTTTTTAGCTATTTTATATATATAATTTTCATATTGTAATATTAACTTTTCTTCCATGTTACATATTTATTAGCGATAGAGCTGCTAGCTCATTTTCCACTATTTTAAATTTATTATTTAAAATAAGTTTTGTATTACAAATAAGACCTTCACCGTGATTTAGTCTAGCAGCTTCTATGCCTCTTTCTAATGATTCTTTTCCATAATTATCTATTACTGTAAGTGCTCCTAAGTTGTAAACAATATATTTAATACCATGTTTAATAATAACTGGTATTAAGTATTCATTTAAACTTTTAACTGTCTCTTTAGTTAGATTACCTTTTAATCTTATAAAAAGTACTCCTTTTCTAAATTCCATATTTATTTTTAACATTATTTTCCGCCTTTAAAGTAATATAGGGTAATAGCCCTACTTTTTAAACAGTTTCGACAAAACTAGTTTTTATTTGTTTTTAGTATTTGTAAAGTAGTTGTAAAGTTTGACAAAATTAAAAACTTATACTATAATACAAATACCAAGAAAACTTTTAATTTTTTATTTTGAAGAGAAATACTATTTATTTATGAATTATTTTGGGTCAAAATATATTGTTTTTAGTTTAAAAAAGAAATTTTCAAGGAGGAAACATGAAAGAAAAAGAAAAAGTGACGAATGTTATTGCGCTTGGCGGCTTAGGAGAAGTCGGCAAAAACATGTATGTTATTGCTCATGATGATGAAATCATCATTCTTGATGCTGGAGTATTATTTCCAGAATCAGAATTACTAGGAATAGATTATGTTATTCAAGATATAGCTTATCTAAAAAATAATCAAGAAAAGATTAAGGCTTTAATTATTACTCACGGTCATGAAGATCATATTGGTGGTATTTCGTTTTTAGTTCAAAATTTAAATATTCCAATTATTTACTCACCAGGGATTAGTACTGATCTTATTAAAAATAAACTTGCTGATCGAGGAGTTGGTTATAAAAACATTGAAACTTATAATAAAAATACGGTGATTAAGTTTAAACACTTTACAATTGATTTTGTTAATACTACTCATTCAATACCTGATAGTTATGGAATCGTTATTAGAACACCTAATGGAATTATATTTAATACTGGTGATTTTAAGTTTGATTTAACTCCAATTGGACCAATAGCCGACATTCATAAGATGGCGCAGCTTGGTAAAGAGGGAGTAAAATTATTATTATCTGACAGTACTAATGCTTTAAATCCAGGTTCATCACAAAGTGAGAGCTCGGTTGATGAGGCACTTGGTGATGTTTTTGCCAAAAGTACCTCAAGAATAATTCTTGCTACTTTTGCATCTAATATTTACCGAATTAAACATATTATTGAAACGTGTCGGAAGAATAACCGCAAGATTGTTACATTTGGTAGAAGTATGGAAACAGCTAAAGAAATCGCTATTAAAAATAATTTAATTACTGATAAGACTATTTTTATTGAAGCGGGTGAAGCCAAAAGCTTAAAGAAACATGAAATATGTATTTTGTGTACTGGTTCTCAAGGAGAACCACTTGCTGCTTTATCAAGAATTGCTAATGGGACTCATAGGCAAATTGAACTAATGACTGATGATATAGTTGTCTTTTCATCAAGTCCAATACCAGGCAACAGAGTTAGTATCAACCGGATAATTAATAAATTATATTTAAAAGGTGTTAGAGTTTATACTAATACTAAATTATCTGACATTCATACATCAGGGCATGCCAATCAAGAAGAATTAAAATGGATGTTAAGGCTTATTAATCCAGAGTATTTTATGCCTGTTCATGGAGAATACCGCATGCTTAAAGCTCATGGTGATTTAGCAGAAGACTGTGGCATTCCTAAAGAAAATATATTTATTTGTGCAAACGGAGATAACCTTGAACTAACAAAAGATGGTGTAAGACAAGGTAAAAAAGTTCAAGCTGGAGATGTTTATGTTGATGGATCTCGAATTGGTGATATTGGTTCAGTTGTTATTAAAGATCGAAAACTAATGAGCCAAGATGGCATCTTAGTGGCAATTATCAATATTAATCCTCGCACGCGAGAATTATTAATTAGACCTAATATTACAACAAGAGGATTTGTTTTAATTAATGAAAATATTCCGCTTATTGCTAAAATAGAAAAAAAAGTTAGCGAAATAATAACTAACTCTATTAAAACTTCTTATAACTATTTAGATTTAAAAAATCAAATTATTTTAGAACTTAATCCTTTTATTAACAATTTAACTGGAAGAAGACCAATTATTATGCCAGTTATTATGGAAGTGAAAATTTAACCTAAAGAAATATCAAGAATCATCATAATAATAAATCCAATAATTAAAAGTAAGGCCATTTGGTCTTTTTTTTCGTTTGTCATGCTTTCAGGTATTAATTCAACAACTATTACATATAACATCGCACCAGCTGCAAAAGCAAGCAAAAATGGTAATATAAACTGAAATTTAATTGCTAAAAATAAACCCAGAAGGGCTCCTATAGGTTCAACAGCTGCTGTTGCTGCCCCAATTAAAAATGACTTTAGTTTTGAATATCCTTTTCGATAAAGAGGGAAACTAATAGCGCACCCTTCTGGGAAATTTTGAATACCAATTCCAAGTGCAAGAGATAATGCTCCCATAACTGTTGCTCCTGGTACTCCATATATTGCAGAACCAAAAGCTACCCCAATTGCCATTCCTTCTGGAAAATTATGCATCGTTATTGATAAAATCAACATATTCATGCGGTCGTTTTTCTTAGTTCTCTGATAAAATTTATCTCCTAAATATAATAATAGTCCGCCACTAAATATTCCTAAACCACATAAAAGCCATGAATTTAAGTGAATATTTTCCGAGTATGATAAAGCCGGATTAATAAGGGAAAACATAGTTGATGCTAGCATTATACCTGCTGATATAGAAAGTAATTTATCCATTTTATTTTTATCAATACTTTTAAATAAGAATACCATCGCCGATCCAATAGCAGTTATAAAAAACGTTAAAAAGCTGGCTAATAATGTTTGAATAACTGGGTGTAAATTATAAAAAAAATCAATCATAAACTTCTCCTCTAGGATATGTTATGATTGATTTAAAAAAATGTTTTATTCAATCTTTATATTCTTCTAATTCATTTGATTTTCATAATAATCAAATTGATTGCTTTGATACCTTTGATGTAAATTGTTTTTTCACTAGCAGTGATTATCAATGATTTTTATCTCGATATGATCATATAATGCTTTTAAATAATAGTGCTTTCCATTATCCGGCTGGTCATAGCTATCACATTAAATTTGGTATAAAAACATTTGTATTCTGCATTTAAAAGCCTAATATTGATGTCGTATCAAAAAACATATTTGGAGGTAAACAAACATTATATTTTTCACCAAATGAATTTATAAATTCATCAGTTAACTTTTTATTAATCTCATATTCTTTGGCAATCTCTTCTTTTATTTTTTCTCGCTTTGCATAAGCTTCTTTTGCATCTACATAAATGATTCCATAAGATATATCATATGAAAAATATATTTCATATAAATCTTCTTTAGAAGAAAATAAGCTTACTTCTACTTGTTCATCTAACACTTCACTAATCTCTAAATAAGTATTCATATAATGTCTTGCTTCTTCTGAAAAATTTTCAGTCACATTTACCCATTTATACATATTTCTTCATCTCTCATTCTATTTAATCTTTTAAACAGCCAATAGGCACAACAAAGATTCCATCTTCTGTTGTATAAGCTGTGTCTCCACCAGTAATAACCATATAAAAATCAGGCTCTTTAACTAGGATTTTCTCTTTGTTTTTTTCTTCTATTAATCTCCGTACTTCCCTAAGCTTATCTAATCCTTGGTCTATTTGACTGCTTCCTAGTTTAGTTTGAATTAAACCAAATTTACCATTATTAAAGTTAATAACATGATCGCATTCTAAACCAAATCTATCTCTATAATGTCTTACATGACCGCCGATTTTATTAGTGTAAACACTTAAGTCACGGTTAACTAAATTTTCAAAAAGGAAACCGAATGTATTTGGATCCAGCGCTAGCTCCTTAGGAGATATTTCAAGAGTAGCGGTTGCTAGAGACGGATCTACAAAACTTTTTTTAGATGAAGTTCTAATGCTTGTTTTTGACCTTAAATTTGGATTCCAAGCTTCTATTTCTTCTATTACATATAATCTTTTTAAAGTATTTATATAATCTAAAACTGTTTGTTTGCTTACTTCACCATAACTTTTAGATACATCTTCTAATATAGCTTGATTTGATTCTATCGTAGATATGTTTCTTGCATAAGATTTTAAGATATGACGAGCTAGAATTGGATTTCTTGATACACCATCTATGTTTGATATATCTGACTCTAACAGTACCTTAACATAATCTTTTGCAATCTCTAATGCTACTTCTTTTGACTTAGAAATAGCCCCAGGCCAACCACCCCGACAAGTTAAATATGCTAGTTCTTGATAATCTATATTAGATTTTTGACCTCTAACTCTAATACTGCCTTGGGCTATATCTTTAAGAGAGATACTCCCATTTGAATCTCCTGATTCAAATAAAGTCATCGGTTTCATATCAACAAATGAAAATCTGCCGATGCCGGTATGAAGTGTTTTATCTTTTAGTGGTGTAGCGGATCCTGTTAAAATATATAACCCAACATCATTTTTTTCATCAATATAATGTCTAACTGCATTCCATATTTTAGGAAGCATTTGCCATTCATCAATTAAACGAGGTTTATCTCCATCCAATAATAAAGAAATATCATTTTCAGCTATTTGTTTGTTTTTTTCAAGTGTCTCAAAATTTTGTAAATCAAGAACACTTTTAGATACCTGTTTAGCGCTTGTTGTTTTACCACACCATTTAGGCCCTCTAATTACTACTCCGCCAGCTACTTTTAGTTTTAATTCAATTATTTCATCGATTATCCTTTTTTTATATTTCATAATAACCTGCCTTACATTATAATTATAATATATTTTAGATAGTTTATCAACCTTATTATATGTTTTTGAAGTGTTTTGTTATACCTTTTTGGAGTGTTTCATTGTGTGTTTTTGGAGTAATTATATTTTATAATCGTATAATTTCTTAACTTCTTTAATAGATAATTTTACATATTCTCCGCTTTTAATATTACCTGATTTTAAAAATCCATATTCAACTCTAGTTAATTTATCAACTAAATAACCCATTTCTAGAAATAGTTTTTTGATAATATGATTTCTACCTTCGATGATAGATATTTCTATCAATGATGTATCTTTATCATGGTTATTTTCTTTTATTTTAACTTTAGTTGGAATGCATTTTACTCCATCTATTATAATACCTGATTTTAATTTATGAAAATCAGCAATAGCATAGCTTTTATTAAGTTTAGCAATATATTTTTTTTCTACTTTATTTTTAGGATGCATTAAAATATTAGCAAGATTACCATCATTAGTTAAAATAAGTAGTCCGGTTGTATCATAATCAAGTCTTCCAACTGGATATATTCTTTTATCAGTATCTATTAAATCAACAACAGTCTTTCTTCCTTTATCATCAGAACTTGAAGTGATAACTCCTCTTGGTTTATTAAGAAGATAATAAACCTTATCTTCTTTTTTAAGAGTTATTCCTTTAATTGTAATATCATCACTTGCCGATGCTTTAGTCCCTAGCTTAGTAACTTTTTTACCATTAACATAAACAACACCAGATTTAATTAATTCTTCAGCTTTTCTTCTAGATGTATATCCAGATTCAGCAATAATTTTTTGTAAACGTTCCATATCAATCCCTCTATTTAATTGTACTAAATTTTTAATATAAAATCTATTAAAATAGTAAATATACAAGTAAAAAGGAAGCAATTATTCCACATAAATCAGAAAAGAGTCCAACTGATAAAGCATATCTATTTTTAGTAATACCAATACTTCCGTAGTAAAGAGCAATTACATATAAAGTTGTATCTGATGATCCCTGAATAACACTAGCAAGTAAGCCCATTGTTGAATCAGGTCCATAAATATCAAATATATTTACCATAATTGCTAGTGTACTGGTACCTGATATACTTCTTAAGAATGTCATTGGTAAAATATCTGCTGCTAAATTTATTTTATGAAGAAATGGTTCTAAAAATAAAAACATATCACTAATGATATTACTTTTAATTAAAATATTAATTGCAAAAATCATAGCAACTATATTAGGTATTATTTTAAAAGTGGTAATTAATCCTTCTTTAGCACCTACTAAAAATTCATCATATATGTTTACTTTTTTTTTAAACCCATACATAATTATATATAATACTAAAAGTGGTAATAAAATAAAACTAAGTGTTGTCATTTTTCCTCCTGATAAAATAATCAAGAGTAAGACCACCAATACCAGCAGATAAAGTTGCTATTATGCAGGCCGGAATAACAATTGTTGGATTAAGGCTACCATAGGTAAGCCTTAAAGAAATAATTGTTGTCGGAATAATTGTAACACCACCAGTGTTTAAAACTAAGAATGTAATCATTGAGCTAGTTGCTCTTTTTTTATCAGGATTAAGTTCTTGAAGTTTAGCCATTGCTTTTAAACCAAAAGGAGTTGCAGCTGAGCCAAGGCCAGCCATATTAACGGCAATATTACTAGCGATATAACCTATTGATTCATGATTCTTTGGTATTTTAGGAAATAGTTTAGATAAAAGAGGCGTCATTAATTTAGCAATTTTTTTAATTAAACCACTTGCTTCAGCTATTCTCATAAGACCCATCCATATAACAAGAAGTGGGGTCATATCTTTTATTAAATTAAAAGCGGTATTCCCACTTTCAATTATTTCGTTATTAATAACTACTATATTACCAGTAATTAGGCCATAAATAATACCTATTATAATAAAGGCTCCCCAAATAATATTAACCACTTAATCCCAGCTTTCTAAAAAGTTTTTGAAAAAAATTTAATTTTTCGGGTTTTTGTTCTTCTAGATATATTTTTTCTGTTTGATAAACTTTTCCATTTAATTTAAGTTCGACCTCACCGATAATATTGGTAATATTTTCATCATAATAATTAATAGTAATTTCTAGTTTTTTATATTCAGCTTTTGTTAAAGTCATTTTTAAATCGTTTTTAATAAATGTGTTATTATATTTAGTTTTTATATTTCCTTTTTTTACTATTGTATAATTCTTATAATCAGCAAAATATTTATTATATAAATTTTCATGATTTTGGAAGTCATTACTATCTTTAAATGTTACTATTGTTAAATTAATATTATCTTTTGAAGCATTAGTAACTAAAGTTCTTTTAGCAAGTTCAGTAAAACCTGTTTTACCACCAGTACAGTACTGATAAGTATTTAAAAGTCTATTTTTATTATTCCAAATATATGTTTTATAATTAGTTTTAACTATATGTTTTTTAGTACTTGTTATCTTTTGATAAATTTTATTGTTAATAGCATAGCTTGATAATAGTCCCATATCATAAACACTAGATTTATTTCCATCTTTATTATTTTCTTCAAGTCCATGGTTATTTAAAAAGAAAGTGTTTTTCATATTAAGTGATTTTGCAGTATCATTCATAAGACTTGCAAAGCCCTCCATCGAACCACCAACATGATAAGCTAGCGCAATAGAGGCATCATTTCCGCTTCTAAGCATTAAACCATAAAGTAGATCTTCAACGCTTATTTTTTCACCTACTTCAATATAAATACCGCTACCATAACTTTTTAAAACTTCATTTCCTATTTTTATTTCTTCTTTTAAACTCCCATTATTTATAACAACCATTGCGGTCATTATTTTAGTAGTTGAAGCAATTAAATAAGGAGCATGAATATTATTTCCTTCTAATACTCTAATATTATCTGTATCCATGACAATATAAGCAGAGGCACTTATAGCATCAACTTTAATAGGTAAAATTAAAAGAAGTAACAGGATTATTTTTTTCATAAAATCACATTTAATATTATGTATAAACTTTAAAAAAATGAAATTTAGAATTAATAGTTACTTAAATTTAGTTATTTGACTTAATCTTATTTCTAATTCATTAAAATCATCATTAGAACAAGTTTCAAAAGTTTTATTCAACAGTTCTTCTGATAAATTTAATTTATTAATAATTTCCTTGCTTTTGTTTTTGGTTAAATTATAACCCCTAAGACTATAAAACTTTATTAAAGTTATTAAAACAGATTTTACTCTTGGTTGAGATTAAAACTACTAGGAAAAATTTCTAAATACTTTGTAGTCTGAAAAAAACAATTTGTTAGAATAGACAGTTTATTGTTCTGTTTCTTTAAGATTCCATCCACATATTTATTTCCTACTATCATATATAACTCATTAAATTCACACTTTAACAATTTATTTATAAAAGGTTCAATAATCCTATATGGTAATGATGTAATAATTTTATCACATTTGGGAATATAGCAATTAAGGACATTGCCAAAAACCAATTCAGTATTTTTATGTTGCCTTGCTATTTCTTCAAGTTGAGTTGTTAATCTTTGATCAAGCTCTATACAAGTTACTTTCTTTGCTTTTTGGGCAATTAAATTAGTTAAAATGCCTAAACAAAGCAAATACTGCAACAATTTCATCTTTATTTGTTAACAAGTAAAGATTTTTTTCTTCTATATCCTCTTTAAACATTTCATAAGGATAATACTCATTCCAAATATTAATATTATCAGCATTCGTCTTTGCAATAATTTTGTGATACTTATATTTTATTAAATAAAGTGTTAATAAATTCAAAGAGTAAATTCCAACTACAAAAACATAAAAATAAACTAGTTGCCAAAAACGGTCCAAAAGGTAGCGTTCCATCACTGTTTTTAATTGAGATATATACTGCATAGGGAAAAGCTAAAAAAGCAGCAATTATTATGTAAAATATACCAATTGGAATACCTAAAACCATTCCAGCAATAAATGATAACTTTATATCTCCACCGCCTAAAGACTCTTTTTTAAATAAGAAGTTTCCTAAAAGCATTAATAAATACATCATTAAAAATATTACTAAACCATTTCCTAAACTTTGTAAAGAATATATTAAACCTTTATAAATAATATTAACTAATAAAATTAGTACCCCACTTGCTACTAGCATTTCATCTAAAATAATCATATGTTTAGTATCTGTTATAAGTATTAAGACTACCAAACTAGATAAAATTATTGCTAAATAAAAATCATACCCTATTCCAAATAAGTTATAGCTAATTAAGAAAAGTATCCCAGTTAAAAGCTCCATAGATGGGTACATAAAAGATATTTTTTGATGACAATTTTTGCATTTGCCTCTTAAGAAAAGATAAGAAATAACAGGGATATTTTCATACCATACTAAAGTATGATTACATTTAAGGCAATGACTACGAGGAAAGAGTATTGATTCTTTTCTTAAAAGTCTGATTCCGACTACATTATAAAAAGATCCTAGTAAAAGACCTAGTATAAATATAAATACTCCCATAATACCTCCCTATTTTATTTTAGAATATAATTCAAACATTGGTAATATTACTGCCATAACAATTCCTCCAACAACGACAGCTAAAAATATTATCATTGCCGGTTCAATAAAACTTTTCATACTATTAATAATACTCTTATGACTCCCTTGATAATAACTAGCAACTCTAGCCATCATGTCTGCAAGTTCTCCAGTTGATTCTCCTGTAACTATCATGTAATATGCTACATCTGGGACAGCCCAGTGATTTTTAAATGAATCACTAATTTTATCACCCTTAGCAATATTATCTATTGTCTTAATCATTATTTCTTTATATATTTCATTATTAGTAATATTAGTAAGTAAACTAATACTTTCAGTTATAAATACTTGACTTTTTAAAAGTGAAGAGAATGTTTTAGCAAAAATACTCATCTCTTTATATATAATAATCTTACCAATTAAAGGTAATTTCATTAAAACTTTTTGCAACATATATCTAAAAGCTTTAATTTTTTTATAAAAAATCATTATAATTACACTAAAAATAAACATAATTAATAATATATAAGTTATATTAGAAGTTAAAAAATCACTTGAATTAATAATTAATAAAGTAAATGGATTAATTTCAGCACCAGCTGATTCATAAACTCCTTCAAACTTTGGAATAACAAAAATTAAGATAAAAACAACAACTGCTATTGAAAACACCATTATTATTGTAGGATAACTCATCGCACTAATCATTTGTTTTCTAGTTTGTTCTACTTCTTCATAATAATTAGCCATTTCATCTAAAGTTTCCTCAAGTTCACCTGTTGCCTCTGCTGCTCTAATCATATTAATTAAAAGCTGAGGAAAAACATTATGTTGTTTTTCTAGAGCCGAAGAAAAAGCTTCACCTAGAGTTAGATTATAAATAATTGAATCAAAAATCCTTTTCTTACTAGCCTCTTTACTCATCTGTTTACTTAGAATTCGCATTGAATCCGTTAAAGGAATACCTGACTTAATATAAGTAGATAATTGAGTAAGCCAAAATATTAAATCTTTATTTTTAAATTTACCGGAATTAAAAGATGTCGGTCCATATAAAAATTCAATCATTTTGGAAGTTTCTATTTTTAATACTCGATAGTTTTCATTTTCTAAATAAGTATAAACTTCTACTTTAGAATAGGCAATAAAGGTATTAACTTCTTTTTTTCCATCGCTATTAATCGCAGTATATCTATATGTAAGCGGTTTATCACTTCTACTTACATCATCTTGAAGTGAGCTAATTAAAAAAGTTCTTTCTCTTTCTTCTTTTTCTTTTTTCTTTTTAACAAAAAATAAATTATTATAAAAATTAGTGAATTTTGATTCCTTTGGTGGTAGCTTTTCTTCAACCTCTTCATCTTGCTCTTCATCAATTTTTAAACTTACTGATTCATTAGGGGCAATATCTTCAATATTAAGTTTTCTATTTTCCTGTTTTTGATATATTTTAAATATATTATCACCTATAATTTTAAAGAATATTCTAAAAGGAGATATTATACCATATGAAACATAGTAACAACCTAAAAAGAAATACATTAATATTAAAAAAGGAAGCTTTAAAATAGTTATAAAGATTTTGTTTATTTTCTTCATTTAGCTTCCCTCTTTCGTATTCTAAAATAATTGTATCAAAATCCTAGTCTAAAGTCTAGAACTTCTAATAACCAGATTTTGTAAAAATAATGGGCCTAAATATTTCAATTATAAATCGCTGTTTATAAATTCTTCATAACTGCCTATTTCTTTAAAGGTCAAATAATACTCGCCATCTCTTTTTTTAAATAAAACGGAATCAATTCCTACTCACTGTCGTAGTACTTTATGTAATGCTCGCCATGCTCTAAGACCCCGGGGGAACCTACTATGAAGAGTATCGACTTCCGCTTATCGTATTAACGAGGCTCAATTACTTCACACTTTCGTATTACGGCTCGCATTCTTTCTTGCCTATGCTTAAACCTTATCTCACGACTTCGGCTCCAAGGCTAGATACTGACGTTTGGCTACTCTTTTGCTTTTTTTATTTGATCTAAATTTTTCATGTTATACCTTAATTATTTCTTCGTTCAATTTATACTTTCTTCCCTTGTTCTCACCAATAGGAATTAATACATTTAATTTCATAAACTTGCCAAAATATTTTCTTATATTTACTTTACTTTTATTTAAAAGAGTAACTGCTGCATCAGAATCTATAAACTCATTTTTACTAAAATGAATAACTAAAGCACTTAGTACTTCTTTTTCAGTTTTAGTTAGTTCTTTTAAATATTCTTCTTTAATCTTAATTAACGAATTATTTGTATCAAACTTTTCTATAGTTTGAAGTATCATATCTAACATAAATTCTATAAATACTGTTGAACTAGCATCTTTTTCTGCTTTACTTAATGCATCATAATATGCTTTTTGATTTTCATATACTAATGTTTCGATTGGTAAATATTCAAATATATTATTATACTTACAAAGAATTAATGATTGCCATAGCCTTCCTATTCTTCCATTACCATCATTAAATGGGTGAATGAATTCTATTTCAAAGTGAATAACTGATGATTTAATTAATGGATTTAAATCACTATCTTTAGCCCAATTAAATAAGTCTTCTATTAGTTTTGGAACATATTCTGGTCTTGCTCCCATATGGATTACTTCTTTTCCATTAAATACTCCAACATCACCACTTCTAAACTTACCACTTTCACTTATTAAATCAGTTGTTAAAACTTTATGAGCATTTAAAAATGATTCTATTTTATATGGGTCATAATTGATAATATTCGTATATGCTTCATAAGCATTCTTAACTTCATTAATTTCATTTTGAGGAGCTAAAACTGTTTTACCATTTATAATACTAATAACTTCTTCTTCACTTAAACTATTAGCTTCAATAGCGCATGATGAATTAACTGATTTAATCTTACTCGACTTTCTTAAAAATAAATCTTTTTTTCGATCAACATTTATTTCTAAACGAGTTAGTTTTTCAGTTATAGTTGTTACTAAATTTAAAATGTTCTCATTTATTTCAAATGGTGGTTTATTCATAATCATCTAATCCTTTCAAGCTATAAGTATTATACTACCTATCAAATAAAGTATCAATATAAGTATCGATAAAAGTATTGAAATTTTTAACTTGAATTGCATTTTTTTTAATTATGTCTTGACAATCATCACTAATTTTTAATATAAGCTTTAGTTTCATAGTAAATCAGTATATAATATTTATAAAGGAGTAACGATTATAGAAATTAAAAATATTGATAATTATTTTTCTTATGAGATATTAAGAAGAGGCTACGATTATTTAAAAAGGGAAAAGTCATTAGTATTAATAAACTCGAAAATACTTATGTTGCAAAAGTTAAAGGTACTGAAAATTATGAAGTCATAATAAATCTTGATACTAATATTGTACATAATCTTTATTCCTTCCTTAAAACCCAACTTTGTCTCTTACAAATCTATCATTATCTATAACTTTTGAAGTTATAGATTTCTTTTAATTCTTCTATTATCTCGTAAACTACTGGACATACTTCAGCATTACTTATTAGGAATACATTTAGCTGTATATTCTCCATATTTTTTTGTTAAATATTTACTAATTAATTCTTCATTAGATATTTTTAAACAACTTGCTATTTTATCTAATTCATCTTCAGTTATAATGCAGTTAAGTTCTTTACAACAATTCCTACATTTTGAGCATTCATCAATTGCCATTCCCATATCATAATATTTATAATAACTCAAACAAAATAAGACGAAATAAATGAGTCATTAAAATTCATTTTCTATCTTGGTTAAAACAGTGCCACCAACTCATTTCCTTTATAGTATCAGTAATATATTCTATATCTCTTGGTGAATAAGAGAAATCTCTTATATATCTTTCATAATCTCCAATCATTATAATATCAATCATATCTTTATCATATAGTTCTTTTTCTTGATCTTTAAATTCAAATAAATTTGCTTCAGAAATAAAATTAGCAATATCAGTCGCAAAATGTTTTTTTTATAAATATTTATCTATTCAACCTATTTATATTTACACATATAATTAAATAGGTGGTTCTTATGAATAATGCTAGTAATTTTTCTTTTATAGGTATTTTATCTGGTCTTAATAAAACCTTAGGTGTTGCTAAAGAGGTAATACCTTTAATTCAGCAAACAAAACCGCTTATTAATAACGTCAGAACTGCGTATTCTTTAATTAAAGATGTTAACTTGCAAAAGACTTTGCCGGAAGTAATACCTAAAAAAGAAGTTGAAAAAACTATTGTTAAATCAAGCAATAGTCCTCAGTTCTTTGTATAAAACTCTACTAAATTTAAAAATTCTCTTTTTCGGAAGTTTAGTTCTGTTTCAGTTTTAGCCTCAAATCTTAAAGTAATATAAGAACTAGTATTACTTCCTCTTATAAGAGCAAAGCCATCTTCATAATTAACTCTTACTCCATCAATTGTTAAAACATCACTATACTTATTAAGCGCATATTCTTTTATTTTATCAACTATTAACCACTTATCTTCTTCAGTAGTATTAACTTTTATTTCTGGAGTACTATAATATTTTTCAAAATGTTCATATAAATCAGAGCATTTTTTATTTGTTTCATTTAAGATGTTAAGTAGTCTAATACTTGCATATATTCCATCATCATAACCATCAAAGTCATCTCTGAAAAAAACATGACCAGAGTACTCTCCTCCAAGAAAAGCATTTCTATTGATCATTTCATTCTCAATATAGGCAGAGCCATTTTTAATCATAATAGCTTCGCCACCTATTTTATTTATTTCCTTAGCAAGACCTTTAGAACACTTTACATCAATTAAGACTTTTTTATTTTCAAGTTTGGGTATAATATTATCAGCATATATACCAATTAATGTATCTGTTGAAACAATACTTCCATTGTTATCAATAACTCCTAAACGATCTCCGTCCCCATCAAAAGCAAGACCTAAATCCGCTTTTTTTTCTTTAACAACTTTAATAAGTTCTTCTAAGTTCACGGGATCATTTGGATCTGGATTATGGACTGGAAATGTACCATCACTTTCACTATTTAAATAAACAACATTATTAAATAACCGATTAAAGATATCTTTAATAACAATTGATGGAGTCCCACTACCTGCATCAATAACAATGTTTAAATTAGAATTTACTTTAGCTTTATTTATTAACATATTAATATATTCTTTTTGTAAATTATTAAAATTTTTGGCACCCAATCCTTCACTATACTCACCCTTTTTTATTAAATCATAAAAAATATTAAGCTCATTATGTTCAAGATGAGAAAAATTTTTACCAAATATTTTAAATCCATTGTGATTTGGCGGATTATGACTTGCAGTAATCATAATGCCATATGTTACATTTAAGTACCTAGCTGAGAAGTTAAACATTGGCGTAGTACAAAGTCCAATATCAACAACATTAATACCAGTACTAATTATCCCTTCAATAAGTTTTTGATTAAGTGATAAACTACTTAATCGATTATCATGACCAATTAAACAGGTAGCTTCCTCTTTGTTTAAAATATAAGTTCCGAAAGCTTTTCCAATAATAATACTTAAGTCTTCATTTATTTGATTAGGATATTCTCCTCTAATATCATTTTCTCTTAAAACTGTATAATCCATTAATCATCACCTTATAATCATTATATAACATTAAACTATTAATTAATGTTTATTTTAGAAGTTATTTTAAACTTTACATTTTAATCATTTTTTTAAGGCTTTATAATACTATTAATTATGGTGAGATAATGAAAAATGATTTAAGTGTATATCACAGTGATATGCCCTATCCGGAGATTAAAGTTTCGAGGCCTAATCTTGATTATGCTAATTTATTAATGGCTGATTATGCTGGTTTTATAAGTGAACTGAGCGCGATAAATCAGTATTACTATCATTATATAGTACTTAATGATGTCGATGCAGAAATAGCTAATATGCTAAAAAATATTTCTTATGTAGAAATAAGACATTTTGATACTTTAGCTAAAGTTATTCTATTACTAGGAGGAGACCCAATTCTTTTTGCTGATGCAAATTATTGGAATGGAGATTATATTTATTATGGTGATAACATTCTTTCTAGGTTAGAAGTAGATCTTCAAGTAGAATTAGATGCAATTGAAAATTATCAAAAAAAGATTGAACTTATTGATGATCCATATGTTAAGAATATTTTAAGAAGAATTATTTTAGATGAAGAAGTTCATGTTAGGTTATTTAAAAAAGCTATTGAAAAAGTTAATCTTATGCAAAATCCGCCTATAACTTTAACTGATATAATTAAAGGAACATTTCCTTAAAATTAAAAAGAGATAATCCTCTTTTTTTATACATCTTCTAAAATTAAAGATTTAGATTCTTTCATATCTTTAGGAATTGCAATATCCATATAATGAAGTATAGTTGGAGCAACATTAGTTAGCTCACCTTTTTCTTTTAATACTAAATGTTTATCTAAGATAATAAATGGAACTGGAGATAATGAGTGAGTAGTAACTATATTATTTGCATCATCCAGCATTAAATCAGCATTCCCATGATCAGATAAAATAATTGCTTTATAAAAGTTATCCTCAGCTGCGGTTATTAATTTTTTAAGTTCAGCATCTAATCCTTCTAATGCATTTATAGTTGCATCTAAATTACCAGTATGCCCGACCATATCAGGATTAGCATAATTTACTAAGATAAAATCATAGTCTTTTTCTAAACATTTAATCGTTTCTTTAGTAACATCTTCAGTGCTCATCATTGGAGTTTGATCA
The DNA here is from genome assembly GCA_028703035.1 of Bacilli bacterium. GTDB lineage: Bacteria > Bacillota_I > Bacilli_A > RF39 > UBA660 > DUUS01. The sequence goes on from JAQVNR010000002.1 coordinate 20,826, forward strand.
TATGTACTAACCTTAGGACTTGGGACTAAGATATTAATTGTTCCTTTAAATTTAGGATTTTTCTCAGAGTTGAAAAATTTAGTAACATGCGAATATTTTTCGGTTTCAGCAATTCTAGCTTGAGTAAGACCAAGGTCAGAAAAATATTCCCCAATTGGATATAAATTTTCTTCATCATATTCAAATAAAGCCTTAGTATTTTTCACATCTTCTTGTTCAAATAAATTATATACTTTAAAATTATTAATTATTTTATTTTGGAAACCAGTAAATTTTGGATTAGTAAAAGCATTTAAAATCTGTCTTGCTCTATCTTGTCTAAAGTTAAGCCATAAAAGGGCATCATGCTCATTAAAGGAAGTAAATTCAGGTAATCTCAAAGGTGGCATATGCTCATCATAAATATTTTTTAAATAACAGTTATTGATTGCGGTTTCTAAATTAATTATATTTAAACCCGATGTTCCCATTAATAAATTATAATAAACTCCAGTCCGATTATATTTATTATCTCGATCCATTGCATAATATCGCCCACAAACTGATGCAATAACTCCTAAGTTATTTTCTGCAAAGACAGCCTTTAATTTATTAATATATTTTAAAGAAGATGTTCTTGAGGTGTCTCTTCCATCAGTAATAACATGAAACGCTAATTTTTTAACCCCTTTTTCTTTTAAAATAGGAATTAATTTTAAAATATAATCTAAATCACTGTGAACACCACCATCAGAAGCAAGCCCCATTAAATGGAGGCAAGAATCATTAGTGATAGTATGATTAATTAATTCATTTAAATTCTCATTATCATATATTTTTTTACTAGCTATTTCTTCTTTAACAACAGTTATTCGTTGTTTTATTTTTCTTCCTAAGCCTATTGCTCCATGTCCTACTTCACTATTACCAAACTGATTATTAGGTAAACCAACCGCCTCACCTGATGCTTCAAGCACTGAATGCGGATAATCTTCCCATAACTTATTAAAAAATTCCATTTTAGCTAGTTTAACCGCATTGCCTTTTTCTTGTTCTCTTAAACCAAATCCATCTAAGATAACCATTAATATTTTTTTCATATTATTCCTCACAATCCATAATTACTCATTTATAATAAACTCGCCATTTAAATCTAAGGCTTCTATATCGTAACAAATTTTTACTTCCCCATTAAGTTTAGTATTTGTTTCTGGGTTTATAATCACTGGTCCATTTTTTTCTTCCTCAGCTACGTAAAGCCCATATTCTAAAACAAAATCATATAAATCATAATATTTGCAACAATCTTCTTTATTAAGACAAGTATTACCAGCTGGTTTTATATCATCAATCAAATGTAATTTAGCAAACTTTAAAGTAGACTGAGTTATAACATTAGTTTTGTTTTCTAAGCTTTTCTTCTTTATCTCATATGAAACATTTGTATAACTAGGAATAGCAATAATCATTATACCAGCTAGTATTATGATTACAGTTAAAAGTTCAATCATCGTAAATCCTTTGTTCATAATCTTTTGCTCCTAGTATAATATTATCATAAAAATATTAAAAAAAGTAGATTAACTACTTTTCTTATGAAGATATTCTTACTTTAACAGTTGATACTTTAGGCACTAGTGTTACTCTAATATCATCAATAAAGACACTGACAGGCACATCATGAGTACCAATGCTATAACCACTTAAATCTATTTGAGCCTTAATTTGTGATTGTTCTATTTCTCCTAACACAGAAGTTACACCTTTAGCAATAACTGTAATTGCACTGTCTGCTAAACTTTCAGCATTTACTATATAATTATTACCTAAATTTATAGATTCTACTTGAATATCAGCAAATTCTTTACTTGATTCACTGTCCATCACGACTGAAACTGTTGTATTTGTTTCGGTCATATATCTTACTCCAGCTGGTTTAGTTAAAGTAACATTAAATGTTTTATCATTGCTTAAACCATCTATATCAATAACCGCTTCAATAAATTTAAGTTCATCAATTATTTCTTTATCACCATAAACTTTAACTTTTGTAGTCGATGATATTGCACTTAATATAGCATATCCAACCGTTGGTTTTCCAGTTGTCATTATTTTAACTGGAAGCTCACTGTAATATGAATCTACAACAATCGATGCACTAACTTTAGTCGGAACCATTTCAACATTATTTATTTTATTTCCACTACTATCATACGCTACTAAGACAATTGAATCAATTATATATGTTCCTTTTTCAGTAAAATTGTAGGCTTCTAAATCAACAAGAGCTCTAACTGTTGTTACCGATTCAAGAGCCTCACTTGATCCTTTGACAATTACTTCATTACGATCAAGTTCGACACTTTTAATTGATAATTTATTATCAAGTTTATCACTATTTAATAAATCATATTTTAAAGTCTTTATCGCACTTACTTTTTCACTAATTTTAATTGTGATTGTACTTGGATCTAGTTTATAGTTAACAGACTCAACACTATGATTATATTTAAGTTTTACTTTATATTGACCAGTTGAATAACCACTTAAATCAAGTACTACTTTATGTTCTCCTAATTGTTTAGCTAAGTATAAATCACTTTTACGCCCAATTAAAGTAATATCAACGGTCTCAGGAACTCCTTCAACCACATATGCTTCTTCATTATATATAATCTCAACTGGTTGCCCAGAAATAATTTCAGCTTCTTCTGTTACTAAATTAATTGCTTTAGTATCGATAAGTAAGAAAATAATTATAGCAGAGAATAAAGATACATAAACAAGAATATTAGGTCTATTTAAAATTTTTTCAAAACGACCACTATTACTTTTAACTAGTTCACTTATTCTATATATAATTCTACTTATTGGAACTATTATTAATTTATCAATTATATTATATATTCCCTTAAAAAGATCAGAAAAAATCTTAAATATTTTATTCATCTTCTTCACCTACTTCTTCATCAGCATCGTAGAACACTTCCATCTTTGGCTTAAGTTCATCTAGTAGAAGCATTTTAAATTCTTCGAGGGTTAAATTATAGTTTAAATTACTATCTACAGCGATACTTATTTTTCCTGTTTCCTCAGATACTACGAGCGCGATTGCATCTGTTTCCTCAGCAACTCCTAAAGCAGCTCTATGTCTTGTTCCAAGTTTTTTACTAAAATTAGGGTTCATGCTCGTTTTAAACACCGCACCTGCGCAAGTTAACTTATCTCCTTGGATTATCACACCTCCATCATGAAGTGGATTAGGCGGGAAAAATATTGCTTCAAGAAGAGCTGCTGTAATATCAGCATATACTTTATTCGCTGGCTCAATATATTCTTGCAAAGAAACATTTCTTTCAATAACAATTAGAGCACCAATTCTATTCCTCTTTAAATATTCAATAGCGTTCATAATCTCATAAACTACTCTTTCCCGTTCATCAACAGTTAAAACTTTATGACGCCCCAGTAACTGACTTCTACCAATTGACTCAAGTACGGCTCTAATTTCCGGCTGAAATATAATTATTAAAGCTAGAGGTCCCCAAGAGATAACATATTCTAAAAGTAAACCAATTATATATAAATTAAGAATATTACTAAAAATTTTAATAATAACAATTATTACTACTCCTTTAAATATTAATACTAATTTAACATTTTTCCTTAAATTTTTAAGTAAATAATAAAACATAAACCAAACAATACTTATATCAATTATTTTAGTAATTATATTTCCAATTGACAACCAAGTCACTTTAAACCACTCCTTTAAATAGTATAAATATTATATCAAAAAATTAAATTAAAGTATACTTTAGTTTAACTTAAAAGCCCTCACGGTCTTTTTCCTGTTTCACAGGGGGCATAACCTACTTCCTCCACAGGCACTATTAGGCGGCAGTCGCTACCGTCTTTGGGCTACTGGCATAATATCTATCTACTTTTACGAGCCGGACTTTTTTAAGTTTGGATTTATATTCTAGTTGTCTTATTAACTCGCCCCAGGAAGCATTTGTTATCTAACTTTCTCCTCAATCATTTTTTTAATATCTAATTTTTCTACAGCTATAACTTTATTTTCTTCAGTTAGTTTTTTACTGATTTCATGTAATAAATATTTTCTGGAGTTTCAAATTTTTTGATTTATGTAGAATTCTACATAATTAAAAGTTCCACATAAATATAAAAAAGAAAAAGATAATTATTTATTATCTTGAATTTCTTCGACTTCAGGAATCACATTTTCTGGGTTTTCTTCCTCATTTTCTGGGTTTTCTTCCTCATTTTCTAAGTTTTCTTCTGATATCTCTTCTTCTGATACAAGGTTTTCTTCTAAAATAGGTTCATCAATTTCCTCAGGTATATCATCTTTTACTTCTAAAATCTGTTCTACTTTTTCTTCTCTTTTTTTATTTTTAAGGTTATCAACAATATAACCAATTAAAGCAAAGATAAAAAAAGCAGCAACAACCATTATTATTAAATAATGATCAACTATAAAATCTAACATTCATGGCCTTCCTTTCTATTTTATTACTCATTTAACTATATGAGTATTTTACTTAGGTTATTATTAAATTTTGCCCCTTAGGCATAATTTGGATAAATGTATTACCATCATTTACTATTAAGTCATCACCACTATCATATTTATAAACAGTAGCAGAAGCACGCGAGGATTTACTCCATGTTATTGGGAGCGCTACTCCTTGTGATATATAATAACCAGTACCACTACCAACTGTATTTAAATTTTGCCTTCCTGATGAATCACCACTAATCTTATTATTTGCTACCTCATAAACAATAATATTTTTAAAAGTATATTGCTCTTTTGATACATAATCAACATGAGCTTTTTGATTGACACTTCTTTTGTAAACTTTATTAGTGCTATCATAATCATAAGAAGAGGTTACTGAAGATGAATATTTAATTGAAACAGAACTTGCTTCTTTACTTTCAGGTATTTTACTTAAATCTAGTGGATCAACACTATATTTAAGTAAATAATCTTTATTTCTTTCAGTTCTTTTACTACCAATACCACTTGCAAGTTTATCAGTACTAGTAAAAAGTGTGTGTTCACTTGACAAATTTAATGATTTATCGCGCCACCCCGTTTTTGAATTATCAACTACTATGCGATCAACATTTAAACGACTAAAATCACTCTGAGCTTGAGGTGATTGTCCATGATGAACAAATATTGCATCATTTTCTAGTACGTAATCAAGAAAATAATGTCTAGCACTTCTAACAGAGCCTATTCTTTCAACATCAGCATCAATAAATAAAGCTAGATATCTAGTCAAACCACCTTCAACAATCATTTCATAAATAATATAAGCATCTTGAAGTCCACTTTGAACCCCTCTAGCAGCGCCTATATTATTAATAGATACTGCGTACGGTCTACTCTTAGAATTTAAGTTAACAATATTCAACTTTTTTTCAGGTATTGTCTCTTTTACTTCTTTTCTTTCTGGTGTTTCCTTATTACTAAAAGCCATATAAATTCCTACTCCACCAATTATAAGAATAACAATAATTCCAATTATTAAATTATCTAACTTTATTTTCTTTATTTTTTTAAAAATATTTTTATTTTTTTTCATAATTTCCTTCTCTTAAACTTATCATATCACAATCATATTTATTTTAAAATATAATTGTATTAATTTTGCTTTTTTGATATACTTTAAAACAGATGGAGGTATAAACTAAAATATGAAAATCGATCAAAAATTATTAAAAACAATGGGATTTGCTTTAGGATGTATAATTATTTTTATTATTATAATAGCTTTAATAAGTAGTTGTATTAGGAATAAAAAATATACTTATGAAGAATTAGAAGCTAAATTAATTAATTTATCTAAAAACTATTATGATAGTAATAAAGAATCTCTTCCTAAAGATGGCGAAAATACTTCTTTAAAAACCGAGTATTTTATAACAAACGGTAACTTAAAACATTTAACTTTAACAACAGGAGAAACTTGCTTTGGAGAAATTATTGTTTCTAATTCTAATGGGTATTATTTATATTCACCTATTTTAACTTGTGGTGATATTAAAACAATAAATCTTACTGATAAATTAAAAGAAGATGTTACTACAACCGGTGAAGGTTTATATAACTATGGTTCTTCTTATATATATAGAGGAGAAAATATTAATAATTATTTATTAATCGGTGAAGGTTTATATCGAATTATTAAAATAAATCATAATGATGAAATTAGAATTATAGAAAATAAACGAAGCGAATCTACTTCTTGGGATAACAGATATAATATTGATAAAAACTCAAATGAGGGTATTAATGACTTTATTTCTAATAATATAAACAGTAGAATTAAAAGTAAATTAGAAGAATCATATGATGGTGATAAGTTTACTGATGAAGAAAAAGCTTACTTTGTTAAACAAGATTTATGTATCGGTAAAAGAAGTATTAAAGATAACGTTGATGATGGATCAATTGAATGCAGCGCGACAATTGAAAATCAAATGTTTGGTTTAATAACAGTCAATGAATACTTACAAGCTAGCTTAGATGCTAACTGTTTAAATATCACAAGTCCAAGCTGTACTAATTATAACTATTTAGCTAAACTAGAATCATCAACCTGGACACTAACTGCTGATAAAGATACTAGTTATAAAGCTTATAGACTAGATTATAGTATCTCCCTTACTAATACATCTAACAGTAGTGGTGTGGCAATTGTTGCCCATTTAAATAAAAATACATTATATCAAAGTGGAACTGGAACATTAAATGATCCATATATCATAAAATAACAATAAACCTTTCTTTATTCAATTAATAATAATATCTGTGATATAATTTTAAAAGAGGTGGATATGAAATTAGATGTAATTATTCCTGTTTATAACGAGGAAGGTAATGTTAAATTACTTCATAAAAAATTAAGTGAAACTTTAATTGATTTAGATTATGAACTTATATTTATAAATGATGGATCAATTGATAAGACTGCCGATAGACTTGCAAATATATATGAAGAAGATAAAAATCATGTAAAAGTAATTAATTTTAGTCGGAATTTTGGTAAAGACGCTGCTATGTATGCAGGACTTACTAGTGCAAAGGCTGAGTATTCAGTAATCATTGATGGAGATTGCCAGCAAAATCCAAAATACATTCTGACAATGCTTAAATATTTAGAAAAAAATAAAAATATTGATCAAGTAGCGATGGTTAATAAAGAACGAAAAAAAGAGTCTTTTTTAAATAAAATTTTAAAAAAATCCTTTTATAAATTTATTAACTCAATAAGTGATACTAAATTTATAATTGGTGCTTCTGACTTTAGAATGTTTAGAAAAAATGTCGTTGATGCAGTTATATCTTTAGGTGAAAACAATCGTTTTTCTAAAGGGATATTTTCTTGGGTTGGTTTTAATACCCACTATTTGGAATATGAAGTTGAAGAAAGAAATAGCGGTAAAACCAACTTTAATTTAATAAAACAATTTAGATATGCTTTTAATGGTATTATTAACTTCAGTGTTAAACCTCTTAGAATAGCAACTGTCGTTGGATTTATTACTTCAATTGGCTCTTTTATTTATTTAATTATAATATTATTAGAGACTCTAATAACTGGTATTGCCGTACCTGGTTATGCATCACTTATTAGTATAATGTTGTTTCTAGGTGGCATACAGCTTGTAGCAATCGGCATCTTAGGAGAATATATTTCTAAAACATATTTAGAAGCAAAAAAAAGGCCTGTTTATGTTACTAAAAATAAACTAGGCTTTAATGAAGAAATCTTATAATTAAATAAAATCTTTTCTTAAATTTTTATGTTTTTTATGAAAAAGCTCATTACTTTTTTTACTAAGTGGCTTAGAAAAATATGTTTTATAAGCCTTTTTTATTTCTGGATTTTTATATGGATACTTAACACTTGAACCATTATCTTGGTTTAGTAAACTTTTACTTCGTTTATTAAAGATGCCATTTTGATCAACAATTGGAGTTGGTATCTGACCTCCACCACCAACACATCCGTGATTACAATTCATAACTTCAATAAATAAAAACTCATCTTTAATAGGTAAAAACTTTTCTAGGTTTTCCATTTGATAAATAACCGCAGTTTTAACTTGTTTTTTATTAATCTTCAAATTATATTCTTTATAAAAATCTCGATCTTTAATTAGTATTTTCTCAGGAATTAAATCATTCCCAGTCTCAAGTTTATAGTAGCAGCGGAGTACTGATAACATAACTCCTCCACTTGTATTATAAATCATTCCCGATGATGAACCCACAAGTGAGTCAAACTTACTATCATCAAGAGTTTTAAAATCAATATTGTTTTCCCTAATAGCAAGAGCTAGCTCACTAGTAGTAATAACATAATTACAATCAGAATTTAGAGTTTCATACTTCTTAGCTGGACATGAAGTAAGCGCAACTACAACTAAATCTTTACTCTTAATTTTCTTTTCTTTACTAAAAATCTTTTTTAGATAAGTTGCCTGCATTCCTATTGGAGTTTTACATGTTGAAATATTGGGAAGTATCTCAGAATGATAAATAGATGCATATTTAACCCATGACGGGCAACAACTTGTAAACATTGGCAGAACATCATCATTATTAACTCTTTCTTGAAGTTCAGCTGCTTCCTCCATTGAAGTTAAATCTGCTCCAAAAGCCGTATCTACGACATATTTAAAACCCAGTTTTTTAAGTGCTGAAATCATCTTACCTTCAACAAACTCTCCAGGCTTTAAACCAAAAGCATCCCCTAAAGAAACTCTTACAGCTGGGCTAGTCATAACTATTACAGTTTTAGATTTATCAGAAATTAATTCTAAAACTTTATTATAATCATATTTAGGCACTAAAGCCCCAGTTGGGCATGCTAAAATACACTGTCCACAATTAATACAGATTGGTTTATCAGGATTCTTATATCTAATATTAACTGAATTAATGCATGTACTAGAACAAGCACCACAATTAATACACTTTTCTTCAATCCTCATAAGAGAAGGATTATCAGGATCAACATAAACTCTTTTATAATTAATCTCTTCTTTACCTACAATCTCTTCGAAATCAAAAATTCCAGCCTTACATAAAGGACAATAATAACCATCAAATAATTCACCTTCATGGATAAAACCACATTTTTTACATTTATATTTCATTTACTTCACCTACTATTTCATCTGGACAATTAATATTATGATACACACGCGCATCGCACTCACTTTTATCATTACTTCTGTTTTTACTCCAATAAAATTTTTACTGTTTTTTCCGTTCTCATTAGCCAAATCCATAGAGAAAGAATAGCCAGTATAATTGTTTCTGCTTTTTCAAGAATGAAAACGTGATTAACTAGCTTTAATTTCTTCAATATATTTATTAACTGCTACTGACCAAGATATACTAGTAGCATATTTAGGATTCATTAACTCTGGAGTAGTTAATCCTTTACTATAATAGTTATTAAATATCATATCTAAATAGCCTATAATTCCTGCTTCAAGTGTATCATAAGATCTATATGCTGTACCATCGCATGAGGGGCTTCCTTTTATACCACCAATATTATTACAATCTTTTACAAAAACAGAGCATTCCCATTTACATCCTGTTTCATGAAGTACTATTGCTAGAGCTAAATATGGATCAAGGCCTGTTTCTTTAGTATAGTTTGCAAAATAATTTCCGGTATTTTCAAGTTTACAAGATAAATTTCTATTTAATTTTTCAGTTAATTCAGTTAAAGTTAAATTATCGTAAATAATCTCTTCTACTGAAGTAATTGGCTCTACTACTTCAAGTTTTTTAGTTGTTATTGGCACGGTTGTGGTAGTTTCCTCTATTATTTTCGGCACCATATTAGGTGTTGCATTTTTATTAACAACCGCAATTTTTTCGATGGGCTTTTTTATTCGAGCATCAAAATAGTCTTTAATAATAAAGATACTTGTAACTGAGAGTATTAAACCAATTAATATTATTATATACTGAATCGTTTGTGTTTTCATATATTTCCTTTTCAAATATTATTATAATTATTTACTTCACTAAATGCAATGACATCAATGTCAGTAGCAAGTTTAAAGCTTTTATTACCTACTATATAAATTGATATAACGTTTGAATTAAAATCATTTATATTAGTCGGTATTTCTTTGCTTAATTTTGAAAGTTTTGTAAGTTCTTCTTCTTCTAAAGTATTATAATCTATTACTAATACTGGTTTACTTGAGTTATTTGTAAGATTATATAGGGCCCTTAAATTAAGGGCATTCTTAATAGTTTTAGTATCACTTACAAAGGCAATTAATTTTGTTTCTTTACTTTTATAAAGTAAATTTATATCATCAGATGACGTTAAGGTATATTTATTTAAATCGATATTCATTAAATCGTTAAATTCTTCTTGTGATAAGTTATTAGTCTCCATAAATTTAGCTTCATTAGCTAAATTTTCACTAGCATAAAATGTTTTTTCTTCACCATCTATTGTTAGAATAAGTTCTTCTTCTGTTATTTTAGTTATATATAGTTTATTTTGTCTAATATTACAATTTAGTTTAATAACATTAATACTTTTATTAAAGCGATAATTAAGACACAATTCATAAATACTTACTGCTTCTCCAGTTGAGGCATAAAAATAAGAAAACTTTTGATCCTTAAAACTAATAATAGTCATTTCATCTTCATAAACACTATACCAGTCATGTTCTGTTATTGAAGAATCTAATTCATCACTAAAGTCATAAATTAATAATCCAAAAATAAATAGTGCGATTAAAAGAGTAATCATAATAATATTTTGTTTCATTTCATTTCACCTACATTTATGTTAAAAGAAAGTATGCTAGGACTACGATTCCTAAAATAATTCGGTAATATCCGAATATTTTAAAATTATTTCTTTTGATATATTTTAATAAAAATTTTATTGCTAGAATGGAAACTATAAAAGCAGTTAACATGCCAATTATTAAAATAAGTAACTCGGGTCTTGTAAAAAGAAAGCCAAATTTAATTATTTTTAAAAATGAGGCACCAAACATAATTGGAACTGCTAAGTAAAAAGTATAACTAGCTGCAACACTTCTATCTAGTCCAAGGATTAAGCCACCTAATATAGTAGCGCCACTTCTACTTGTTCCAGGAATTAAAGCAAGTAGCTGAAATATACCTATAAAAAGTGCTTGTTTATAAGTAATTTTATCTTCACTTTTTACTATGGGAGTTTTATTTTTATTAATATTTTCGATAATAATAAATAATATACCATAAAATATTAAGGCAATAGCTACAGTCCAGTAATTATAAAAAAGCTCATCAATTTTATCATTGAATATTATTCCTATAATTCCAGCTGGGATACATGCAATTAATATTTTCAGCCATAAATTAAAAGTCATTCTTGTATCTTCTTTAGTTTTATTAAACCCCCAAGGAAATAAATTTTTAAAAAAGAGACAAACAACTGCTAGTATTGCTCCAAGCTGAATAACAACTAAAAACATTTCCCAAAATTCAGAACTAACATTTAATTTTAAAAATTCTTCGGCAATAATCATGTGTCCAGTGCTACTAATTGGTAACCACTCGGTGATGCCTTCAATTATTCCAATAATGATTGTTTTAATAATATCTAGATGCATAAACATCACTCCTCCATAATTATATCATATTAAATATTACTTAAGTTTAAAACATAAAATTAACTGTAAAGCTTATTTGATTTTCTTTTTAATCAAGTTTTCCCCAAAAATATTATCTTTTTTTCCTTTCAAAATATAGGTAATAACCAAAAGTAAACTACTTGATAATAGCACTCCGGCTATAACATCTGATGCATAATGCACTCCTAAATATACTCTACTTAAACAGATGCTTATAATTAATAATGTTAATAAAATATTAGTTATCCACTTTATTTTTTTATTTAGATTGCTATTTATAATTAAATATATAATAAAGCCATAAAAAGATGTACTTGCCATAGCATGCCCACTGGGAAAAGAATATCCAGTTGCAATTATTTTATTTATCAATATTGGTCTAGGTCTTTGAAATATATATTTTAAAAGTTGATTAGCAATTGTTGAGATAATTATAGTTATAGTTAAATACAAAGCATCTTTTTTCTTGAAAAATAAAGTTAATAAAGACAAGACCAATAGAATAATAATTGTTTCTGTATTAGCAAAAATAGTAATTATTTTAAAATAATTAGTTAAATTTTGAGATTTAAATGAAATTAAAAAATTATAAAAAAATGTATCAAAACTATAAATTTTATCAGTTAATAAAAGTATAGTAATAACTATAAAAGCAAATAATAAAATACTTAATATAATCCATCTTGTTTTTGTTTTCATATTTTTATTATATTACCGACTTTCAAAAAAATCAAATAACAATCTATAATTCTTATAAGAAATTATTAAATCAAAGGATTTATTAAAAATTATTATTTTACCATTTTTTTAACTAATTTATTTTGAAATAATAAATTTCGTTGTTTCATTCCCATTAGTTTATCAGTTAATTCTGCATACATTTCACTATGTTCGTTATAAAATTGGGCAAATATATCTTGGTTTCCATCACATAAATCTCTAGTTCTTTGGATTAATAATTGTTCTTCTTCCAGTGTAGTAGAAGGCAATAAAATATTAGATTTAATATTTTTTATATCTTTATGTTTTTCCAAAAAAGGTAAACTGCAATAACAAATTTTAATTCGGTCATCTTTACTATCAGTTACAATAGATTTATCATCTTGACTTAATCTATATATTCTATTTTGTGTCGGATCTAAAATGTAGCTTTTACCATCTTTAACAGCAAGTGTTATAAGATGATTACCAATTTGTTTAGATATGATTATACCAACTTTTTCAATAAGTTCATTAAAAACTTTTCTCATTTCTTCATTATTGATATGTTGTCTAACAAAATTATACAATTCTTCAATAGTTTGCTCTGGTTTATTATCATCAGTATGATTAGTAATAACTGGTGGTCTTATAAAAGCTGATAGAACATTACTATTTATTCCTTTGTCATTAAAAATATCTCTTAACATTATTCCTATGTGTCTACAAACACCTTGACCACTTATAATATTGGCTCCATATAAAGTATTTATGTCCCTAAGATTTGTATCACTAAATTCAAATTCCTTTCCTTTTGATAAATAACCTTTATATAATAAGTAATTATACATTGTATGAATTTCAATAGGATTTTCTAAATCAAATACTTTATTCATTTTATTATAATCTCTAATTATTTCATCATAAATTGCTTTTACTTTTTTTACATCTTTTGTATGAGTTTCGGCTTTTACAATATCATTTGCTAAATAGTAAGCACAAAACATACATGCTAAAGCATACGCAACATTTGGAAATCCTATAAAATTTTTAACTAAAATTACCCCAATAGATGTCTTACCACTTATGTCTTGAATAGTATTATAAGTATTATAGTTTATATTACCATAAATTTTATCTATATAATTCTTTTCCATAATAAATAACCCCTATTCATTAAAAAACAATCCTAATGGGATTGTGCTATCATTTTATATACCCAACCCCCATTGGTAAGAGAATTATAGCGTATTTCTACTAATCAGTCAAATCGCCTTAGCAAACAAAAAAAACAAGATGTTAATTCTTGTTTAATCTGTTCTTAAAGCCTCAACTGGATCTTTTTTACTTGCTATTCTTGCTGGTATTAACCCAGCTCCTACTGTTAGAACAACACTAATAATTATTAAGATTATTGCCCCAGTTAAAGGAAGTGCGGCAATATTGTTAACATCTAAGTAATAATATATTATTTTATTAATTGGAAAACATAATAGAAAAGTTATACCTACTCCAAAAACTCCAGCAATAAGACCTTCAATTATAGTTTCAGCTCTAAAGACTCTAGAAATGTCTTTCTTAGATGCCCCGATTGCTCTTAAAATCCCAATTTCTTTTGTTCTTTCTAGTACTGATATATAAGTAATAATTGCAATCATAATACTAGACACTACTAATGATACGGCAACAAACGCGACTAATATATAGGTAATTACATTAACTGCTGTTGTAACTGATGAAAGAAGCACACCAATATAATCAGTATAAAATATCATATTCTCACTTTTATTATTTTCTTCTTGAGCGGTATTATATTCTTTAATAATATTTTCCACTTCTTTTTTTGCCTCAAAACCATTTGGATATATATTTATATTTTTAGGTGAGTCAATATTAGCAATTCCAAGGGTTTTTAAATTATTTTGATATGTACTTGTTAAACCATCAAATTTTAAACCACTAAAAATATCAATTGTATTATTTTTAATTTGATCTTTAGTTATATCTTTTTCATTAATTTTATCGATTACGTATTTGGTTAAATCATGAGTGTACCCTACATAACCACTAGTAGCTTCTATAGCCTCTTCTGATACTTTAATAATTCCGACTACTTTTAGTTCAAGACCTTCTTTTATTCTTTCTTTCATAAAAGTTGTATTTTTACTTTTATCAACCCATAAACCATTTTCTTTAACATAAAAGTCAGTATTTAATATTAAACTATAGGTTTTACCTATTAAATCATCATAAGTATAATTAATAGTTTCTAAGACTTCTTTTTCGCCTTTTTTAATATTGTCATAAATATCATTTATTTCTGCTCTATTTTCAATATCTAGTGAATACATAAGTGACAAAGGAATTACATTATCTTTATCAGCTATTAAAACTATTTCATTGAATTTAGTTGGAAGAGAGCCAGAAAGTACTTCATACTGACTCTTTAGAAGATCAAGGTTACCATTTAATTCTAAAAAAGCATTTTGAGATTGACCAGCAAACTCTGTAGTTATTCCTGATTGAGCCATTTGTTCTTGATTAGATTCAGCATATGGATTTAAATTAAGAGTATCTGGATTTACTCTTATAATCCCATTTTCTGTATTTTTACTATAAATATGAAAATCAAAATTATATGTATACTGAATATCTGTTACATAATCTTTGATTTTGTCATTATTATTATCTAAATATTTTTTAAACTCTTCTAAGTTGTTATTAATCTTGGCTGTCTCAAGCTGGATAGAAGGACTAATAGATATATCATCTCTTGTACATATTTTGTTTGGATTACACTCTACTTCCCCACTTTTAGTAAAACTTTGAATCATCGATGTATAATCCATAGTTGATGATTCAATTTGAATTGGATAAGATGATAATGTTTCTTTTTCCATTCTTTCTATATAATTATTTACTCCATTTGATAAAGATAATATTAAAGCAATTCCTATTATACCTATTGAACCTGCAAAAGCCGTTAAAAAAGTTCGACCTTTTTTAGTTAGTAAATTGTTTAAAGATAGTGATAATGCTGTTTTAAGTCCCATGGATTTTGTTTTTTGTTTTTTTAAAGTAGTTTCTTTTTCTTCAATTGTATTATCTTTACCGTCATAGGAATTAGTATCATTAGTAACTTTACCATCTTTTAAATTAATAATTCTAGTAGAATAAGTATTAGCTAATTCACTATTATGAGTTACCATAATGACTAATTTTTCTTTAGCTATTTTTCTTAAAAGATTCATAATTTGGGTGCTAGTTTCTGAATCTAGTGCCCCAGTTGGTTCATCAGCCAGTAAAATATCTGGATTATTTACAAGAGCTCTAGCAATTGCTACTCTCTGCATCTGGCCACCAGATAATTGATTCGGTTTTTTATGAGTGTGTTGTGCTAAACCAACTTCTTTTAAAGCTTTCTTGGCTTTTTTTCTTCTTTCTTGAACAGAAACACCAGATAAAGTTAAAGCAAGCTCTACGTTTGCTAAAACTGATTGATGAGTTATTAAATTATAACTCTGAAAAACAAAACCAATTCGGTGATTTCGATATGAATCCCACTGTTTATCTTTATACTTTTTAGTGCTGATTTCATTGATTATTAAATCACCGCTAGTATACTTATCAAGACCACCTATTATATTTAGTAAGGTAGTTTTTCCTGAACCAGATGGTCCTAAAATCGAAGTGAATTCATTTTCTCTAAAACAAATATCTACCTCATTTAAAGCCTTTTGTTTAAAACCACTAGTTTCATATATTTTTGTAACTTTTTTTAATTCTAACATTTAATTTCCCTCCCTTAACATTATATATTAAATTTATTAAAATAAAAAGTAATTTTTATAGTACTCTACTTTAAAGTAAAATAATGTCGAATTTTAGCAACTGTAAAAACAATACTTAAAAAATCATATAAACCGTAACTTTATATATTATGTAAATACAATTGTAATAATCTTTTTAAAATTACTTTATCTTTTTTTCTGTGAATTAAAACTCATCATTCATTAAAAAATCTATTGCATTAAGATGCTTTATTCCATTTCTAGTATAGTCTTCTTTATCTAAGGATATTACATATTTTTCATGATTATCATTTATGACATTATAAGCACCAAATTCTCTTTCTATTGTTTTTTCGTTATTAGCTAGCTTATAAGAAACTTGAATATATTTTAATTCTTTGTTTTTTATGACAACAAAATCAACTTCATCTCTTTTTATTTTACCTATATATACTTCATACCCCTTTGCTATTAAATCATTATAAATCAAATTCTCTAAGCTAGTAGAATAATTCTCGATCTTTAGATTACTTTTAATTTTTTTAACTCCTAAATCAGAAACATAATACTTATTTAATGTTTTAAGAACATTTTTACCATCAACATCATATCTATACACTTTATTAAGTAAAAAGGTTGAACATAAAGCATCTAAATAACTATATAAAGTTGAATTTGATATTTTTATATTTTCATTTGCTAAAAATTTCATGATATTTGTAGAAGAAAATTCTTTACCTTCAATTTCTAAAAGGTACTGAAAAATTTTATTAAATGTTGTAATATCTTTTATTCCAAGTCTTTCAACAACATCTTTTAAAACTATAGAATCATATACATTAGATATATAATTTGTTTTCATAGCGTTATCATTATAATAAAATCTTTGTGGTAAACTTCCCCACTCAAATATATCTAAAATTAAATTTTCATAATCTTCCTTAGGGGTTTTTGTTAACTCTATTATTTCTTTAAAAGTTAGTGGATTTACTTTGAAACTGACATATCTTCCAGTCAACTCTGTTGATAATTCCGCAAATGTCATTTTACTATTAGAGCCGGTAATGAAAATACTATATCGGCCTTCTATTCTCAAAGAATTAATTGCTTTCTCAAAGTCGATAACTTTTTGAACTTCATCTAAAAATATATAATATACTTTTTTAGTCTTTGTTAATTTTTATATATATGTATCTAAAGACTTAGCATCAGTTATATTGCTGTAATCTAGTGATTCAAAATTTATATAAATTATTTGTTCATCATTTATTCCTTGTTCTTTTAATTCTTCAATTATTTGTGTTAAAATAACTGATTTTCCAGATCTTCTTAAACCATAAATTATTTTGATTAATAATGTATCTTTATAAAATCCTCTGATTTTTTTTAAATATAACTCTCTTTTTATCATAAAGTAACCTTCCAAAAAGATTATATCAATTAAAAACAGTTTTGTAAAGTTATTACAGTACGGTGTAATAACTTGTTGTGTTTTGTATTTATTACACTGTACTATAATAACTTGTTGTTTTTCATCTAAATAATAAATATTAATAACAATGATTATGGAAGAATTAAACTACTTGAAACAAAAAAAGTGTCTAATTTTAGCAACTGTAAAAACAATATAATCAGAGTTTTTTATGGCTACATTTTTACACCCAGCTTTTCCACCAACTGTCATAGCCGAAATAAACGCTCCAACTAAAACTGAAATAATGGGTAAAGATATATTTGTAACCATAACTATACTAGTAGTTAGAACTGCTCCTAATCCGCCACTAAGAATACCAAATACATCGCCAAACACATCAAGACATAAATTGGCAACTTGGCCATTATTTTTAAGTAGCCAAATTGCTTCTTTAGCACCTTTAATTTTTTTAGAGTTCATTGCATGAAAAGTTGATTCTTTACTTGTAAGAACACTTGTCCCAATCATATCAAACGTTATTCCCAAAGATATAACAATCAGAAGAAGTATCCCAATAATAATTGGATTTGCATTATATGTTATAACATTGGCAACTCCACTAAAAATAATTGATAATAAAAAAGTCAATAAAAAAACCTTATATATCCAGTTATTTTTTTTCAAATTAATAACCTCCTTATAAAGTTTTTTTGAAAAGTCATGGCTTATTATAAATTAATTTTACGGCTTTGGTCGAGTTGAATTTCTCTTATTTTTATCCGATTTCGGTTACCCTCAGGCGATTTCTCTTTAAAAAAACAAACTATTAGTTACCTTATTAGCGACTCGATTGCCACATAGTCCGCACTACAATCTTTATAACAAATACACGCTAGAGATTTTCTCTGACACAACTAACCTATTCTTATTCGCTTTTGCAAGTACAATTTCATAATTTTTATTCATTATCTTTTCATAATCAAATTAATTCCGAGTACCCACTCACGACATGAAGTTAAATTTTTTTAGCGACGTAGCTAGAGGGTGTTCGGCTGTATGCCATTACAGCTTTCCCTAAAGCTTTAAATTATATATTCACCCTAACTTGGGCAGATAAAGCAAATATATAAAGTGTCTAATGCTTTCAATTAATGGATTTTTAGCCCCATCTTCAAATAGTGTTTGTGACTAGCATAATGCCCCATGACAAGAATTATAGCAAAAAATAGTGATTTTGTCTAGTATGAAATGCTTCATACTACAATATTATATGCAAGCAGTTTAAAATTTAGTATATTTGTTTTCCCTTGATAAACACAGTATGGGTGTGCTATAATTTATTTGCTTGAAAAAGCAGTCAAAGGGGTATGGTCTAATGGCATGATGACGGTCTCCAAATTAGGAAGTACCATATTATAGATTAAATAAATATATATTTATTTAAGTAAGAAAATAAGGAATTTTTAATTAAAGAGTGCATCTATAAGTTAATTATAGGGGCATAGTTAAATGGTATAATAATGGTCTCCAAATTATATCACTAGGTAGAATAAAAGATATACTATTTATATAAATAGTATAAGAGTTCAAAGCCTTTAAAATAAAGGAATTGCAAGAATATTTAGAGAATTAATTTTTAGTTATAGGGGTATAGTTCAATGGTAGAATAACGGTCTCCAAAACCGCTGATGCGAGTTCAATTCTTGCTACCCCTGCCATAATGTCAATGAAAGCTAGGTAGTTCCTAGCTTTTTTCAATGTTATATTGGGTAGTAGCTTTTGTCCATAGACCACCATTCCCCTAGCCGAGTCCATCCACTAGGTCTATGAACAAAACTCCACTTTGAATATCTTGCGGTTTGCTATTAATTTTCCTGCCTATTTATCAAAATTGAAAGGAGAGATTAAATTATGGCAAGTTCTATTAGTCAAAACGCTATTAACGAATTGACAAACTTTTTAACCAATTTTGCTACACCAGAATTGGAAAACCGCAAGAAGATAGAAAATCTATCTTTTGATACTGCGAAGTCTTACTTTTTTGAAAACATGAAAGAAAGGAGGCTGGCGGAAGAAACTTTTAGCTTTTATAATTCGCAACTAAGATCATTTGAGAAATATCTTATTCTGATAAAGAAGAAAAATGCACTTAACGAATTAACCGAAAGTGAAATTAAGTATTATTTGAATAATAAGTACTCTAAGCATAATGTCTACACTCAAAATTGCCACATTAGGGCAATTCGTGCATTTTTCAATTACTTAGAAAAAGATGGTTATATAACCGCCAACCCAGTTTCCCATTTAAAAGTTCTTAAACAACCTAAACAAAAGATAGATTATCTATCAATAGACCAGATACGAAAACTACTTACCAGTTTTGATTTACGGAAGAAAAGCGAAATCAGAAACTTATTAATTATAATGCTGCTTTTAGATACTGGAGTTCGTATTAAAGAATTATGTAATATAAAAATTGAAGATATTGATTTCGCTAATCGTAGTATTTATGTTTATGCTACTAAGACTCATACTTTTCGTACTGTCTATTATTCAAAAGAAACTGAAGCGATAGTAAATATTTATCGTAATGAAATTTTAAGGTCTAAAGAAAATGGACCACTGCTTTTAAAGTTTCACGCATATTTAGATATTCCATTGGATGAAGCATTACCAAAAGAAAGAGCTCAAAACTGGATAAATAAAAAAGGTAAAAAGCTATTCGGAAAAGATTTTAGGCTTCATCCACATAAATTTAGACACACTTTTGCTACTCATTATATAATAAATGGCGGTGATCCGTTTTCTTTAAAAGATTTATTAGGCCATACTAACATTGAAACAACTAACATCTATGTAGATATGACACAAAAAGACCTTAAAATTAAACACAATGAACATGGAATATTTGCTTCTGTTTCTAATGTGGAGCAAAAAACAGGAGATAATTATGAAGATTAAAGCCACTAAAAGAAGGATGACAATTTGCAGTGCCGATACAAATAAATCATTATTAATTATAAAAGGAAAGTGGTTTCGTAATTGCGGCTTTAATCCCGGAGATATGGTCGAATTATCTACCACAAAATCTGGTAAATTAATAATTACTAATAAAGGTAGCAAATATCATCAAAATTGAGAAAGCAGAATTTAAAATAATATAAACCAAAGAAAAAAACAAAAAGGTTTTTGCTCTCCAGAAGCAAGAAATATTTTTGTTTTTTTAATTAAATACTAAGTGATAATTCTGTTACTCTATTTATTATTTTGTGGCAAATAAAATTCTCCTGTTTTTTTGGAGAATTGAACTCGCATCAGCGGTTTTGGAGCGTAAGCCTCGCGCTATTTTATTTTGTTAAAAAGTGCTACAATCCCTTTAATTTTGAGGGTTTGCTTATTTAATTTTATTTTCTAAAAAGGTGGAATAATCCCACTTATTTAGAATTATCCCACCAAAAACCCACTTTTATTATAAATTTAATGGAAGAGCAAGGATAATTATCCTAAATTATTATTTGTGCTTGGATCAGGATTTGAAACAGGAGTTTCTTTTCCCTTGATAACTCTTATATGGTAATTTTCATAATTTCCTTTTTTGATTTCTTTTACAAAATCAGAAGCTTTCATTATGTTTTTATTGTAATTATCTCTAAAAAGTTCATTTCTACCCTTAGAACCTTCTTTAATTACACTAACTCGTTTTGCCATATTATCACCTCCGTGTTGCGGAAGTCATGTTGATTTACGCAAACGGGGAGAAGATTAATTAATTTTATTGATCTTCCACTCATTTGTTTGTTATACTATTAGTGTCTGTGGAGACAATATTTAATATGACGATCAAACATAACTTCCGTTATGTTTTTTTGTTCTTTTTTGTTGGTATTTGCACTACTCTTCCATCTTTACCAACAAAGACATTATATCACATATAGTTTACAATTTTAGATTGTTAACTATTTTTTTAAAGCATTTAAATTACCTTTATGCACTTCTAAAAATACTCTTTCAAGTTCTTTATAAATGATATTAGATAATTTATCACTTTCTAAAACTTCAAGAATTCTAACACTGCCATATAAAGAAATATATTTTGTGATATAAGTATAAATATTATGATTGTTTTCTCCCGTTTCGCACTTTTTAAAAGTTTCATGATATTTTTCATTTTTATAATATTTGTCGAACAATTTTTTTTCAGCCTTAATTGCACTTATTACTATATGTCTATTATTACTTCTCCATGTTAGATTTCTAATTCTTTCTATTTTTTCAAAAACAAATCTTGTCAGCTCGTACTTATCTTCTCTTGATTCATCAATTGTAAATTCTGTCCAAAAATAACTTCTTGAGTGAGGGCTGAAAAACAAAGATCTTCTCTTACCTCTTGTAAAAATCCACGTACCTGCAAAAGTTGTTTCCTTTTTTAAAGGCATTGATTGTATTGTAGCTCTATAACACTTTTCTAAGTTTATCCAAACCCAAAATCTTTCATCTGTTAATACATATCTGGGTAATTGCTTTAACGATTCATACAATATAATCGCATTTTCCGTTTCAACCTTTGAATAATCACCAGTAACATCAACTTTTAATTGAAAGTTTATGATTTTGTTTTTTCTCGCTTCAAAAATTTTACCGGAAATCATTTTTTGTAACCACTTGGAATCAAGAGGGTTCTGTCTTATGAATTCAGTTGCTTTATTATGGTTTTCATGTAAAGAATTAACTGTTTCGTCAGTAGCGAAAAAAACATTTATACTATCTTCCATCTTATTCCTCCTCCATTATTTCTTCTCTATTTTCAGTTACAATATTTTTAAAATCAGTAATAGCTTTTGTTACACAGTTATTAATTATTTTTTGAGAAAATGAAAGTATATCTAATTGTAAAAAGGAACTTTGCTCTAATTCTTTTCCGTACAAATTACTATAAGCTTTTTGGATGGCACCAAACCATATATATTGTTCTCTTATTTCTTCTAATGTTCTATCTTTCATTTCTGTCTCTCTTTGAATATTATTTAAACAAATACTCAAGGCAGGAATGACTATTATAGAAAAAAATATATTCATAAAATTATCATGATATTTTAATTTGTCATAGAAATTAAACTCTTTTTCTGGCAAAGTTATTCTTATTTTTCTTTCCTCTGCAACCACTTTCATTGTGTCCAGTTTTTCATCCAAACTTTTAATGACTAAAAAAATTGAAGAGACCTTCTTGTCAACCGAATCATCATATTCTACATTAAAAACAAAACCATCATCAATTGCTAATATATTTGATTCTTCAAAAGAAAATTTATAACCATTATAATCTTCCAATAAATCATAGTTCGTATAATCTTCTATGTTTTTATTTGAATACACCAAGCTAGAAATTTCAACTCGACCATTTAAATTTTTTAAAGGGATAACGATATCTTTTGGTTCAAACGAAATTTTTTCTATGTGTTTATAGATTGTTGATGAACACTCCACTATAACAACTGCATTTAAAGTGTCATTTAGGATCATATTTTTTAAATCACCATTGTTTGTTTCAATGTGTACGTTTTTCAAAATATAATTATCCTTTGTTTCTTCATCAATATATTCCAAAGAATAATTTGAACTTTTATAACAGTTATAATTTTCAGCATTGTTCAAAATCGGATATGGAAATAATCGCTTACCTATTTGCATACATTTTCACCTCACAAGCATAAAAATCTAATAGATCAGTATCTAAATCAAAGATGTACTTTTTATTTCTTTCGATTTTAAATCCCCTTATCACATTATTTGAAATTTTATAGTCGATATTATTTATAGTACATTTTGATATATTTGGAATATATTTGTTGCCATTATTATCTAAATAGAATAATTCTAAGTCACAGTTGGTTTCATCATAAATCGAATTAAAAATAATCAAATACTTACCTTTAGATTTGTCGGGCACTAAAATTCTATATTTTATACCACTTAACTGCACTTTTTTCATTATGTCTTTTTCGCCATCTGATGAATATCCAGTCGATTTGTCTGCTTCATGAAATTCGCCATCATTACTGTTATTAGTTCCTTCTGGCATGATTCCTTCTTCGTTATCTTCAATAAAATCACCAACATCAGGAGATAGAGAATTATTCCCTTCTTGTGAATCTTCTCCCAATTTATTCTTAAGCTCGACTTTCCTTTTTGAGTTTATTTTAGGTTTTTCTTCAGTATTTTTATCAGTTAGATCGGTTGAGGCTTCACCAAGTTCCTGATCCGGCAAATACTCACCAATTTGGATATCTGGTACTATGCATAATATATACTCAATTGGGAGCACAGCTTCTAATGATTGCATATATATCGGCACCAGTTTCAATATGAGTAGAGGAGTTAAAGCTCCCTTCAAATCTTATGAAGGAAGAAAATATAAAGACAAACGATGGTAAACAAATGAAAGATGTTTGGGAGTCTTCGTTGACCAAACCGAGTGAAAAGAAACATGGCAAACATCCAACTCAAAAACCCGTGTTTTTACTTGAAAGAATTATGATATAAGAACTCAAAACATCCAACCTG
Source organism: Bacilli bacterium (assembly GCA_028703035.1). GTDB lineage: Bacteria > Bacillota_I > Bacilli_A > RF39 > UBA660 > DUUS01. The sequence continues at coordinate 44,985 of JAQVNR010000002.1, forward strand.
ACCACCCAACCTCAAAAATTTCCCCAAAAACATCTAACCTGACCACTCACGAATGCTGACATCTAACTCGACCACTCGCGGGGCTATAACATCTAACC